>JBIOJL010000692.1:0-1502 GCA_044450885.1 Tepidisphaerales bacterium | reverse complement strand
CGAACCGGCGGTGTGGGGCGTGAGCGCCGCCGGCGCCATGCTGACCATGCTGCCGGTGGCAATATTGTTTCTGCTGTTCCAGCGCCTGATCATCGGCGGCCTGGCCGCCGGGGCGGTCAAGGGATGACGCCGACGCCGATAACCCGGGAGAAACGCCAATGACGACCAAATACGTGCTGACCCGTCGCGCCGCGCTCGCCGGCCTTGCTGCTACGGGCGCCGTACGACGCGCGCTCGCCCAACCGGCGGTCCGCAAGCCGGCGACGATCAACTACTGGACCTGGTCGGACAATCCGTCGCACCACAAGATGCTGGTGGACTCTGTGGAGATGTTCAACAAGTCGCAGAACTTCATCACCGTGAAGCTCGACGCCGACTCCAAGACCATGGAAGAGCGGCAGAAGGTGGTGGTGGCCTTCGCCGCCGGTGCCGCGCCGGATGTCGCGGGCAGCGTGCAGACGCATGTGCAGGACTGGTATGAAACCGGCATGCTGCATCCGGTCGACGAGTTCTTCAACAAATGGGATCAGAAGGACGACTACTTCCCCAGCATCCTGCCCAGCATGCGGTCGAAGCCGGGCCAGCCGTTGCTCTACATGCCCAATCGCATCCTGCCCTATGTTCTGTACTACCGCGCCGACTGGTTCGACGCGGCGAAGCTGAAGCCACCGGTGACCTACGACGACTTCATCGAGGCGGCACGGCGAATGGCCACCCCCGAGCACGCCGGCTACGCGCTGCGCGGCATGGACTACTATGCCGTGCAGCCGATCGAGCCGATCTGGGGCAGCGCAGGGGTGAAATTCGTCGACGAGACGGGCGAGGTGGATTTCGACTCGCCGGCGGCCGTCGCGGTGACGGAGAAATGGCTGGGCATGTACACCAAGGACCATTCCGCCCAGCCGACCGCCATCAATGACGGTTATCCGCAACTGTTTGCGCTGATGGAAAAGAGCCGGGCGGCGATGTGGCTTTACGGCACGCATGCCAGCCCGCAATTGATGGCGGCACACGGCGACAAGATCCAGGCCGTGCCCACGCCGCGTGTGCTCGACAAGAACTACATGCTGGCCAACCCTGAGGGCGAATTCATCCTGAGTTCGTCGAAGGAAAAGGAAGCGGCGTGGCAGTTCCTGACCTTCCTGGCCGGCGGCCAGCCGGATCAGTGGCTGTCGATGGATCGCGGCTACCTTCCGGTGCGCAAGTCGGCCTCCTCGGATCCGCGGATCGAGGCCAACCGGTTCTTCAAGCTGGCGATCTCACAGTCCGCCACGTGGTGGACGCCGCCGTTCTCGTCGAAGAACTGGGCGAACTACCAGGACAAGATCGCGCCCTACTGGCAGCAGGCGCTGCGCCAGGAGATCAGCCCAAAGGAGTGGAACGCGCAGGGACCTGGCCGCCTGCGCGTTCCACTCCTTTGGGGGGATCTCCTGGCGCCGCGCCAGCTGGCAGTAGGGCGCGATCTTGTCCTGGGAGTTCGCCCAGTTCTTCGACGAGAACGG
>JBIOJL010000691.1:0-1509 GCA_044450885.1 Tepidisphaerales bacterium | reverse complement strand
GGATGTGACCGCACAGGGCGACGCGGTCGATGCAGCGGTATCAAACAGGTGGCAGCCTCATGCGGTCGAACCGGGCCTCATCGACCCCGCCGAATCCAAACGGCGTTGGCCGTTCAGCTGATCCTCGACCGTCGGGCTCCGCTGCCGAACTCAGGTGCTCCCGTCTGGCGCACCCGACCACACCCAGGGAGAAAGAGACAACATGAGCACGTCAACGCGTCTAACACGCCGCGACCTTATGATGCTCGGGGCCGCCTCGGGACTGAGTGCGGCAATGATGCCGCTCTTCGCGGCAACCGCCGAAGCGGCGGGGACAATCAACTTCGCCGACATCGGCGTCGGCGACCCGGATGGCGACTGGTCACGCTTCACCAAGGCGAGTGGCTATAACGTCAACCTCGTCGCGATCGGCAATGCGCCGTCGGCGATCCTGAATACGCTGGTCGCCGGCGGCGGGACGGCCAGCTACGATGTCATCAACATCGTCGGCGGCATGCAGAAGCCGCTGGTCGAAAACAATCTCATCGAGGTCATCGACACCGCTCAGCTGCCGAATTGGGCCAAGGATAAGAACATCGGCGAGTTCCTGGGCAGCGGCAAGCCGGGTTTCAACTTCATCGGCTACCAGGACAAGGTCTACGGCGTGCCGACGGTGCTGCAGGGCGATTCGTTTGCCTATCTCCCCGAGAAGACGGGAAAGCTCGACTCCTACGCCGCGCTCTTCGATCCCAAATGGAAGGGCTATGTCGCGCTCGAGGACAACTACACGACCGCCGGCCAGAAGACGGCGCTCTATCTGAAGCACGCCAACCTTGCTAAAATCGGCAACCCGGACGACATGACCGCCGACGAGTTCAAGACGGTGGTCGATTTCCTCATCGACCAGAAGAAGAAGGGCCAGTTCCGCGTCATCTGGTCGTCCTTCCAGCAGGCCGTCGACCTCATCGTCAACAAGGAGGTCTACGTCATCGATTGCTGGGAGCCGATGGTGTTCGTTGCCAAGAGCAAGGGCGTGGACGCGGTCTATGCCGATCCCAAAGAGGGGTACCTCCTCTGGGCGATGGCGGCCTACCTGACCAAGAACCCCAAGCGGAGCCCCGATCAGACGAAGGCTGCCTACCAGCTCCTCGACTTCATGCTGGGCGGTTGGTATGGCGCCAAGATCACCGTCCTCCGCGGCTACATGACCAACACCGACGCGCCCGATTACGCCAAGGCGCACTCCGATGAGTTCCCGGCGGGAGGCGCGCAGAAAGTTGCGGACATCACGGCCAACGTTCGCCGGAAGTTCGCGCAAGGCGGCACCAGGCAGAACCGCTGGCCGACCCAGGTCGACGTCTACGAATCCGAATGGGCACGCTTCAAAGCGGCATGACGGAGGGCTAGGGCGCGGTGGCCCGGTCGCTCGTCCTCCCGGCCTTTTTTAGGCCCCCCAAGCGCGAACAGGCGGGGTTCCAGATCCAGCCCCGATGATTGTACGGCGCGGTGCGCCTTTTTGAACGGGTGGGG
>JBIOJL010000690.1:0-1514 GCA_044450885.1 Tepidisphaerales bacterium | reverse complement strand
GGATTGAGGCGCTGGCGAGACCCGGTGCGATCTGCCTCTCTGACAACGCCTATCAGCAGATCAAGGGCAAGCTCACGCTCGATGTCAGCGACATGGGCGAGCAGCAACTCAAGAACATCGCTCAGCCGGTGCGGGTTTATAGCGTTCGCCTGGACGGCATCCCGGCGCGCCTGGCGCTGCCGGACAAGCCGTCCATCGCCGTCCTACCCTTCCAAAACATGAGTGGCGACCCCGAGCAAGACTACTTCGCTGACGGCATCGTCGAAGACATTATCACGGCGTTATCCCGTTTTCGGAACCTTTTTGTCATCGCGCGAAATTCGAGTTTCACTTACAAGGGCCGAGCTGTGGACGTGAAGCAGGTTAGCCGTGAGCTGGGCGTCCGCTACCTTCTCGAAGGCAGTGTGCGAAAGGCGACAAACCGGGTTCGCATTACTGGACAGCTCATTGACGCAACCACAGGAGCGCACCTGTGGGCTGATCATTTCGACGGTACGCTTGAGGATGTCTTCGACCTTCAAGACAAGGTAACCGTCACCGTAGTGAGCGCCATCGCACCGAAGCTGGAACAAGTAGAGATCGAGCGCGCCAAACGCAAGCCGACCGAAAGTCTCGACGCCTATGATTACTTTCTGCGCGGAACCGCAAGCCTCCATCAAGGAACCAAGGAAGCCATCAGCGAGGCGCTCCGGCTGTTTTACCGGGCTATTGAGCTCGATCCTGAGTTCTCATCAGCTTATGGTATGGCTGCGTGGTGTTACGTGGTACGCAAAACGAACGGCTGGATGCAGGACCTCGTGCAAGAGGTCGCGGAAACTACACGGCTGGCCGGGCGAGCAACAGAATTGGGCAGAAATGACGCGGTTGCGCTCTGTTGGGGCGGGTACGCTCTTGCGTATGTTGCTGGTGACGTCGATGCTGGTCTCGCCTTCATTGATCAGGCGCTCGCGCTCAACCCCAACTTGGCAACTGCATGGAACTACAGTGGCTGGGTAAGAATTTTTCGCGGTGAGCACCAATCGGCGATGGGTTGCTTCGAGCGCGCATTGCGCCTGAGCCCGCGCGACCCAACTGTCTTTCATACGCGTACCGGGATTGCTTACGCCAATTTATTGGCCGGCCACTATGACAAGGCATCGTCCGCGGCACGAGACGCGCTACGGGACCAGACTTGGCTCGGCGGATTACGGATCTTAGCGGCAAGCAAGGCGCTTGCGGGACAACTTGAGGAGGCACGAGAGGCCATTGACCGCCTTCTTCAGCTTGATCCTGCGGTGCGTATTTCCAATCTCAAGGATCGTATCTCACCTCTCCGACCGGAAGATTTCGCCAAGTACGCAGATGGCCTGCGCAAAGCCGGATTGCCTGAGTAATCGGCGTGCGATCTCTGCTCTTGATGCTGTGGACGGCTCCTCCACCGGCACGTGAGTGCCACGAATATGGGTGCAGTTACCGCGTATCGGACAAAAAATTGCTGCGGTGCATGAGTCCGCTTTTGGCACTTAGCAGACATT
>JBIOJL010000689.1:0-1523 GCA_044450885.1 Tepidisphaerales bacterium | reverse complement strand
CTCGAAATCAGTGCGTCTTCCTGTGCAGAAGGTGCAACACTGGACTGGCGGTGGCCACCGACCTATGGTTCTGGTCCGTTTGCTCAGGCAATGGGCAACTTCTGGCGCACCGAGAGAACGTCGAGAGGCTCGCGCGTCCGTTCGAGGAGTTCCAGCTCGATTTCCTGCTCGTCCCACATCGTGGAGACGTGAGTGTGGGCCAGGTCAGCGCGGTTGAGCACGTCCGAGACCAGGCCGCCTCAGAAGGCGCGAACGCGAGGGCTCATGTACCCGAATCGATCGGCACCCATCGGTGGTGTCAAGATCGGCCCCGGCCCCTTTTCGGCTCCTGACCCCGTTTCTCAACGGGAGGGCGCCGGCAGCAAGTCGACGCCGGAATGGTTGGCGCGGATGCGAACGCGGAGGCCGTGCAGCGACATGTTTTTCGCGTCCTGTGTGGTGTGTCCGCCGGTGCCCTGGTAGGTGATGAACAGCGAGCCATCGGCCAGTTGCATCGCCTTGCCGTAACCGTAGCAGTTGTCCACAAGAAAGCCGTGGTCCTTCGCCGGTGCAATCCACGTGCGGCCGCCATCGGTGCTGAAAATCAGCCGCAAGCCGCCGTGGCCAGGTGCATACGAACCATGCAGGCAGACGAGCGCGCCATCGCGCAGCACGTAGAGACTCGGTGCGTACATCCGCATGCCGAAGGTCACCGGGGCAGTCCATGTGCGGCCTTGGTCGCGAGACCAGCAGATGTCCCCCCCAGGACGCGCCATCAGGACCAACCGGCCGTCCGGCAATTGCGTGGCGTTTGCCTCGTCCAGGTCGTGGTCGGCCTTGATGACGGACCGGAGCGTCCACGTCGCCCCGCGGTCCTGGCTCGTGAAGACGGCGGCCCGCGCGGGACCGCCTTCCTTCAACACGCCGCTGATCGTGAGCAGGACCGAGCCGTCCTTCAACAGGACCATCGGGCCGTCGGATTCGTCCGCGAGGAAAGGCGACGGAGGTCTGACCTTCTGCTTGTCCCACGTCTTGCCGTGGTCGAACGAGCGAATGATCACGGTGCGGTGAGCGTTCTTGGGTTGCTTGACGAAGTCGGCAAACTCCACGCCCGGATAGGTGAACAACGAGCAGAGAAGGGTGCCGTCGGGCAACTCGACCCACGCCGGATGCCGGTCATCATCGGGCGTGTCGATCACCGTCATCGGCTTGCTCCAGGTTTTGCCCTCGTCGGACGAGCGGATGATCATCGCGCGGCCGCCGGTGGGCGCGACGACGTCCGCCGGCAATCCCATCCTGTGATACGCCTCGATGGTCTTGGGCAAATAGCGCAGCGGCGTCGGCGGGGACGCGTGCCAGTAACCGGCGCTGAAACCAACCAGCCAGTCGCCGTTCTTCAGCCGGACCGGCGAATTCCAGCCGACAAAGCCGCCGTAGCCGGGAAAAGAGTCAGGTTGATTAATGCCTGGCCCGACGAGTGTCGCGAAGCAGTTTTCCGGTGCCATCCTGGATTCGCCCGATTCCGCGATCTTCATCACAGGACG
>JBIOJL010000688.1:0-1533 GCA_044450885.1 Tepidisphaerales bacterium | reverse complement strand
TAGTCGACGATCGTGCCACCGGTTCCCTGCAAGTTCGACACGTTATTGAAGTTCGTAACGAGCACTTCGTCTTTCTGGATCTTGCCGGCCGAGGCCGGCGCGACCACGACGGCATAAGGGTTGAGGTCGCCATTCTCCGTCACGGTCGAGGTCCGCGTGATGTGCCGGTGAATGGTCTCGAGATAGCCGTGCTCCTCGGCCTTTGCGCCCGATGCCGAAGTCGCCGCCGCGGCGAGGGCGAGGAAGACGAGAGACCGTGCTGCATTCATCGCTCGGAATCCCTCAAAAGAGAATGTTGGTCCGAAGCCCGAAAATGGTTTCGTTCCTGACGCGCTGCGTCGGCACAGTCGGGTTGGCAATGCCGGCGCCCGGGTTAAAGACGTATTGGAAGTCCGGCTGTATCTGCCACCAGGGCGTCGCTTGATATTGGTAGGTGACTTCGATGAAGGTTTCTCCGCTACGAACGGGCGTGAACGAGCCGGTGAAAAACGCGGCATCCCGGTCTAGCGCCGCGGCGCGGTCACTCACGTGCGCGTAGCCCATGCCGATCGCGAACGTGTCATCGTCGCGATGGAGAAAGGGCTCATGAAAGGTGAGGCCAGCATTGAGGCTGAAGTCGATGAGATTGCGATCGGCGAGCGGTGTTCCCATGGCGCGCACGAACACATACACGGTCCTGTCCGGTTCCGTCGCTTGCTGCCAGATCATCTGATCGGCGACAGCGTAGATCGCCCAATCGCCGCGATGCGTTCGGGGAGTGCCGGTGCTCGCCGAATTGGCGAGAGAGAGACCGGTGCTGTCGATCTCCTGGTCGGCAAACCGCTTGGTGTCGTACCAGACGCCGAGCTTGTAGGTGCGCGCGAGCGGCTCCGCTTGATCGGGATAGAGCATGGTGCCGAGCGAGGGGTAGGCGTACTGAACCTCAGCGATTGCAAACGTGCCATTCCACGGAAAGGTCGTGCCTGACGGGTTTTGGCGTTGCGGATCGCCAGGGCTGTCAGTCCGCACCGAACTACCGCTGAACACGCCGGCAAGGACCGTCAGCGACCCCATCGGGCGTACCCGCAGCCGAACGCCGGGCGCCGAGAGAGGGTAGGCTGGGCCGCCTCCGGGCAGATCGGCGGACGGCAGCATCGGCCAGCCGAACATGGTGTTGACCAGGACCAGGGCGCTTTGACTCACCATGAATTCCTGGTCGAGGCTCTGCTGCCCAACCCTGACGTTTAGCCGATCCTCCTCGCCGAACTTTTGCTGAAACCAGAGCTCCCAAAGGCGCGTTGCGCGATCCGCCTCGATCCCGCTCGCGGTCTGCAGCGTCAGGAGTTTGTCGGCGCTCAAGTTGCGGCCGTGGATTTGGAGAGCGCTTGCATTGAAAGTGCCGCCGTACCAGCCGAAGGCACGCTGTGTATCCATTTGCAGCACGATCTGGGTGAGGCCATCGTATTCGAAGCCTTCGCCGGCTCCCCCCGTCACATTGCCGAACACCTCGCTCGTTTCCTGCAAGGCGAAGGAGATGCCGTATCGGTTGAGGGG
>JBIOJL010000687.1:0-1538 GCA_044450885.1 Tepidisphaerales bacterium | reverse complement strand
CTTTTCTTTGCTCGGCGACCTCTAGGGATCGGGGCATCCGGACCCCGACTTCAGTGACTGGTTCCTCAGCACAGCCAGCACTCATGCAGCCGCTCGACCAATCGCAGGAAGACGCCTTGCCATGGGTTCCAGGACAGCAGCCGGTAAATCAACCGGCCTCCACCCCGCACGATCTGACACGGCATCTCGATGAACGCCGCGCGGAACGTCGCAAACTCCATCCGCAACAGGGTTCGTTTCTCAGCCTCGTGCTTCTCTGCGTGCCGAGGTGATACGGGCACCAGCAGGGCGCTCCAGGCCTTCAGGCTCCAGGCCAAACTGGCCATCACCATATACGCCCAGTTGCTCACCAGGTCGTTGACCGGCGTCGTCAGTGCATGCACGCCGCTCTTGAGTTGCGCGATCAAATTCTCTTGATTACAGCGGTCATTGGCCGAGAACACCACGTCCTCGGCCGACATCTCGCGGTCGTTGGTGATAGAGAAGAAGTAGCGATACTCCTCGAACAGCCGCATCTGCCCCTTGTCGATCCCCAGTCGCTTGCGGAGCACGATCATCCGATAGCTCTTCTTGCAGGCACCCGGCTGATAGTCGAACTCGGCGACCATCTCTTCGAGCAGATGGATCGTCTTGAAGCCGCGCTCTCGGACGATCTCCGGCTTGAACCGTTCGGGTTGCTGGCGGGGCGTTGTCTGGATCGCGTATCGCGGCGGTCGTTCCAGGAAACTGTACGCTTGGGCCGGCAGCTCGTCGGCCCTGGCCTTGAGGACGTCATAGGCCGCATATCCGAAGATGAAGCGGATGTTCTGGGCATCATCCCAAGAATCCAGGTCCGCGGTCTCGGCGATGGTGGTGCCGTCCCGCGGCAGGATCTGCTCGTCCCAAGAATCCAGATCCTTGTTCACGGCGATCCTCGTGTCTCCACGCAGGAGGATCTTGCGGAAGCCGGCCCGAACGCAAAGCGCGACGCCCTTGTTCAGGTACTCGCCGGCCCCCTCCTGCGAGGGGCGATTACCGCTGCGATTGAGCAGGAACAGGGGTTCACCCGTATTGGCCAGCGAGACCACGTGCACATGGTAGCCCCACTTGCCGTTGTAGCCGATGTCCACGCCTTGCTTGCACTCGGCGTCGGTCTCCGCGATGGTGCCATCGGCGTCCAAGATCGCCTGATCGCGAAACTTGTCCGGCTGCTGAGACCAGACCCGCAGCCGCGCTTGATTGATCGCGTTCATCAACGTGGCGACTTCGGCTTCGGAAGTGAAGCGGCGGCAGAAGTCCCCCGCGGTGGTCGGGTCCGGGATTCGTTCGGCTCCCAGCGCATCGAGGTAGACCTCGTCGTTGCGTCGCAGTTCGAGGTGTTCTTTTCGCGTGCCGCCGGCGAGGATATTGAATGCGATGTTCAGGACATGGTCGGACTCGTGGTACGGCAGATGCCGCTTGAGCAGATGAAGAGTACGGTCGATTTCCTTGTCGAGTTCGATCTTCTGAGCGATCAGGAGGATGGCGCCGATGCCACCGGCACTGAGTCCCCGGGCGCG
>JBIOJL010000686.1:0-1541 GCA_044450885.1 Tepidisphaerales bacterium | reverse complement strand
GCTTGCGCATGTCAGTGAAGTCGGACTGCGCTTGCTCGCCGGGCGCGTGGCTCTGCGGGAAGAACACCTCGCGGTCCGGTCCCGACTTCGCTCGCCACACGTTGAACCGCCGCTGCAGCGTCCGTAACGTCCCGACGCTGAACCGCCCCGGGTAACGCTCGTTCAGCTCCGCCCAGACCGCCTTCGCCTGCAGCCCGCCGTCCTGGCGCAGCAGCGCCTCGACCTCGGGCCAGACCTCAACAAACGGATCGGGCCGCGTCCGCCACGTGTGCGGCACCTTCGCCTCGCTCGGCGCGCGACCCGATCGCGCGTACTTGCGCGCCGTTCGCTCGCTCATCCCGGCCTTCGCTGCCGCCGTCACCTGCGTAATCCCCTGCCTTAACAAGGACATGAGTAACCTCACCTGCTCGTCTGTAGTCACGCGGCCCTCCTCGTGGAGGGAGCGTAAACAAGACCGCTGATGAAGCCCCTAAACCGGCAGTTCTAATTGTCGTCAACCGGCAAATCTAATTGTCGCCGGCCACCCGGGGAATGATGCGATGTTATTGAATACGCCGACGGGCTTCGCGCAGCATCACCCGTGGGATCGGAGTTTCTTTCCGCTTTCAGTCGCCGTGATCTGGGTCGTGATACTGCTGGGCTTCGTGCCGGCCATCATGCGCCACGTTGCCAGCGGCGAACCCGACTATCCGCTGATCATCCATATTCATGCCGTCGCCTTTGTCGGCTTTCTGGTCCTGCTGAGCGTACAGGTCGCTCTCATCCGCAGACGGCGGTATGACGTTCACCGCAGGCTTGGTGCTTTTGGCGGTGCGCTCGCCCTGGGCATGGTCGTGCTCGGACCGTGGGCGGCGGTTGTTTCCGAGCAGGTGCATTTCGGCACGCCGCAAGGCGATCCCCCGTTTCTGAGCGTCGAATTCATCGAAATGGTCGTCTTTCCGCTTCAGGTGGGTGCGGCCATCTGGCTGAGGGGTGACCCTGCGGCCCACAAGCGACTGATGTTGCTGGCGATCCTGTTTCTGACGACCGCCGGGTTCGGCCGCTGGTTGTATGACCCTTTGCACGCCATGCTCGGCGACGGCGGCCTTCCGTTTCTGGTCGAGTTTTTTGGCGGGACGATCTTTTTGGTTCTGGGGCTGGGGGCCTATGACATCGTCACCCGCCACAGACTTCATCCAGGCTATGCCGCCGGGGCAGCGCTTGGCGTGACCAGCCAGTTCCTCGCCGCCTGGCTGTACGTCAGCCCCGCATGGAAGGCTATGTCCGTGCAGATCATCGGTCACTAAAAAGGGCGGCGCACCCTGCGCCTTCCGCCGGCGAGCGGTCGCTTCACCGCTGCAGCTTACTCGGCATGGCCACTGCGCGTTCTTGGTCGGGAGCCTTTCATTCGGAGCCGATGGTCGGCGAATCGTGCCCGACGTCCGTACATGGACGCCCCCACTTGTCCAGGCTTTCACTTGCTGATGGTTTGCAGATGTAGATTGCACCCGTACATCCGGACTTTTGCTGCGGCGCGTGCCGCTGTCCCTGATGGGATTGGC
>JBIOJL010000685.1:0-1544 GCA_044450885.1 Tepidisphaerales bacterium | reverse complement strand
TGCAGTTCGCAGATCAGGTCGGCCGCAAGCTGCTGGATGCGGGCCAGCGCGTTGGGCGAAGGCTCGTGGATGGTCTCGGCGCTTTCCTGGGTCTGCTCGGTGTTTTCGGAAAAATGGTCTGTCATGAATATCGTCGGATCATAGTCGTTAAACCCTCCGGCCAGAAGGCCGATAACATGAATACGGCTGCGGATTGCATTGACATCCCGCCTCGCGAAGTCTATTCCTTTGGCCGTTGCCGCCGGTGAGCAACAGGAGTCGAACGATGGAAAAGGTGCGATTGGGCGTCGTGGGCCTCGGGAACATGGGGTCTCACCACATCGGTTATCTGAACACGATCGAAGGCGCCGCGCTGGCCGCGGTCTGCGACGCGGAAGCGGCGCGGACCGCGAAACACGGGCAGGGCAGCATCCGGCAGTTCAGCCATTACCAGCAGATGATCGACTCGGGCGCCGTCGACGCGATTCTCATTGCCACTCCCCATTTCCAGCACGGGGAGATCTGCCGCGCCGCTTTCGCCAGGGGCATCCACATCCTCTGCGAGAAACCCCTGGCCGTCACCATCGGCGACGCCCGGGCGACCATCTCGGCCCACGCCAAATCGCCCCAGCTCAAGTTTGCCCTGGTCTTCCAGCAGCGCACGACTCATCTGTACTCCAAAATGCGCGATCTCGTGGCCTCCGGTGATCTCGGCGAGGTCACCCGCATTTCCTGGTTCGTCACCGACTGGTTCCGCGGCTGGTCCTACTACGCTTCGGGCGGCTGGCGGGCAACCTGGGCCGGTGAGGGCGGCGGCGTCCTGCTGAACCAGTGCCCGCACAACCTCGACCTGCTCCAGTGGATATTCGGCATGATGCCGCGGCGCATCACCGCCGTCGCCTTCCTCGGCAAGACCCACCCCATCGAAACCGAAGACGAGGCATCGGCCATCCTCGAATTCGGCAACGGCGCCATCGGCCACTTCGTCACCTCCACCGGGGAAGCGCCGGGGACCAATCGCCTGGAGATCTGCGGCGACCGCGGCAAGCTGGTCGCCGAGCACGGCAAGCTGACCTTCACGAGAACCCGCCGCTGCGTCCGCGAGGTCCGCGAGAAAGACCCGGCCGTTTTCCCCACGGTCGAGTCTTGGGACATCGACATCCCCTACAAGAGCGCCAAGCCCGAAGGACACGCCGTCCTCACCCAGAATTTTGTCAACGCCATCCTGAAGAACGAGCCATTGATTTCCGACGGCGACGAAGGCGTGAAGCAGGTGGAGTTGAGCAACGCCATCCTCATGGCCGGCGTGACGCGGCAACCGGTCGAGCTGCCATTGGACGCTGGGGCATACGATGCCTTCCTGAAGGAAATGACGCAGACCTACGGCGGGAAGAAGAAGCTGGAGACGCGCGAGGCCGTGGTCGACCTGGCGGCGTCGTTCTCGAGATGATCTGTGGAGGAGGGGCGCGATCGGGACCGCCAAGACTCGAACGTCCCCACCCCCTGGCTGGACCACGAATCCGCGAGGCTGGATTCCGTAGCACAGGCGTCTCGCCTGTGTCGTG
>JBIOJL010000684.1:0-1558 GCA_044450885.1 Tepidisphaerales bacterium | reverse complement strand
GCACTACCCGGATGCGATCCATCATGACAACTTCCCGCCGATCGTCCTCAAGCCCGGCGAGACCTACAAGCAAACGACGATCCACAAGTTCACGGTGGCGAAGTAAGCCATCCGTTTAGCGGCGGATCGAAGATCCGCGAGAATCACCATGTACATGCTGAAGATGGGCCGCCGACTGCTCCTGGAGACCGACAAGCGCCTCCTCTGGAAACTGGCCTGGAACATGGGCTGGAAGGGGATGCTGTCGGTCGAGCGGCACAAGCGGCGGCTCAAGCGCGGCGAGTACTTCCCGCCGTTCCTCTACGTCTCCGTCATCAACAGCTGCAACCTGCGTTGCCAGGGGTGCTGGGTGGACGTCGCCCACAAGCAGGAGATCATCACGCCCGAGGCCTTCGGCCGGATGGTCGGCGAGGCGAAGGAGATGGGCAACGTCTTCTTCGGCATCGTCGGCGGCGAGCCGTTCATGCACCCGCACCTGCTCGACATGCTGGCGGAGCATCCCGATTGCTACTTCCAGATCTTCACCAACGGCCACTTCATCACCGCGGAGCGGGCGAAGCGGATGCGGCAGCTCGGCAATGTGACGCCGCTCGTCAGCGTCGAGGGGAGCGAGATCGTCAGCGACGAGCGCCGCGGCCGCCAGGGCGTCCTCAGCAAGACGCTGCAGGGCGTGCAGAACTGCCTCGACCAGCGGGTCTTCACCGGCGTCTGCACCAGCCTGTGCCGGACGAACATTGACGATCTCTTGACGGAGAAATGGGTCGATCGGCTCATCGAGATGGGCGTGATGTATACCTGGTTCCACGTCTACCGCCCGATGGGCCCGGACGCCTGTCCCGACCTGTGCCTGACGCCGGACCAGCAGCTGCGTGCCCGCAAGTTCGTCGTCGAGATGCGGGCGCAGAAGCCGATCATCATCATCGATGCCTACTTCGACGGCGAGGGGCGGGCGCTCTGCCCGGCCGCCAACGGGTTGAGCCACCACATCAATCCGTGGGGCGACATCGAGCCGTGCCCCATCGTCCAGTTCGCCAAGGAGTCGATCCATGACGGCGGGGATCAACCCCGCCGCTCGTTGCGCGACAAGTTCGTGCAGTCGGCCTTCCTGCGTGAGTTTCGCGAATTGGCCCAGCAGACGACGCGCGGCTGCATCGTGCTGGAACGGCCGGACCTGCTCAAGACCCTGGTGGAGAAGCACGGCGCGCGCGACACGACGGCCCGCGGAACGGCCCTGGCGGAACTGGCGGCGATGGAGGTGCGGACCTCGCAGTACAACCCGGCCCACGAGGTCCCCGAACGGAACTGGCTGTACCGCCTGGCGAAGCGGTTCTGGTTCAACGATTTCGGCGTCTACCGGGGGCAGGACCACGCCCGTGCGTCGGCACCGGCGGTACTGGCCGACAAGTCGGCCCCGAGTGCAGTCCTGTCCCTCCACACCTAAATGACTGTGCTTGATTCCGCAGCATCGTAGCGACAAGCAGCAAGCATTTGGGCGGTTCAAAAACCATACAACAATGCAGCAAGTGGAGAAGAAGCTGCGGAATTGCCCCCGCTGATT
>JBIOJL010000683.1:0-1567 GCA_044450885.1 Tepidisphaerales bacterium | reverse complement strand
GTACTGGTACCAGGGCGACTTCAACGGCGACGGCGTGGTGAACGATGCCGACGTGACCATCGTGGGCACGTACTACCAGGGTGCTTCGCCGCCGGTGTTCGCCTCGCAGTCGTCGGAATTCGCGAAGGCGTTCATGGCCGGTTACGACTCATCGCACGGCGGCGGCGCGAGCGTGGTTCCCGAGCCCGGCGCGTTGAGCCTGCTGGGTCTGGGCGCTCTGGCGCTGATCCGCCGGCGTCGCCGGGCATGATGGTCAGCTCAATGAAGCACATCCTGGGCGAATGCGGTGCGCGGGAAACGCTGGCCCAGACCCGCCGGGCTGTCCTGGATGTCCTGGATCAGGATCTTCGTCGCGGGGATGTGGAACCGGCTCTGGAGCGTGCGGACCAGCTCGCCGAGGCGGTGGACCTGGGCAGTCGTGGGGGCCGCGCCGTCGAGGTCGCCGACAAGGCAGATGCAGATGCAGTCGGCATCGAATTTGCGGCCGTTGGGCATGGCGGCGGCCTGGGTGAGCCATCGCGGCGAGATGAGGATTTCCCCGTCGTCGGCGCCATCGCCGTTGCCGATGATGAAATGATCGTCGAGACCGCCGGCGTCGGTGGGCAACGTTGTCGCATCACCCGACACCGTCTTGGAATGATGGATGTAGAGGGATTTCCAGCGTGCATCGTCGATGGCCACCTCGGTGCGGAAGATGCGGTCGAGCGGCTCGACTGCAAGCAGCGAGGTCAGCTTCAGCGGGGCCGGGGCAAAGACCAGGAACATGATGCTCACCAGGGTCAGCATGCCCAGAAGGCCGGCCATGATGACGGTGCGCTGCCGCGAGGGACGGCCATCGGGCCGCGGGCGGCTGGAGGTGCGAGATGTGTTACTCACTGCGATCCCGGTGTTAATCCATTAACGGTCCCGGTCTCACCCAAAATGAACCGGGGGCAATCCATTGCATCGGCCAACAGGGGGAAGACTCTACACAAATCGTTGGTGGACGGGAAGGGGCATGCTTCGCATTACGCGGAGTTCACGCTTCAGCGTGTCTTGAACCGGCAGAAACGCTGAAGCGTGAACACCGAACCGCTACCGGCGATTGGCCGGTGCCGTGGTCGGCCTGCTTGTTGCGGCGCGGATGCGGTCGAGCATGGCGGGGACGGCCGGATTGGCCGGGCTGATCTGTCGGGACTTCTTGGCGGCGACAAGCGCTTCGGCTGTTCGGCCACGGGCCAGGAGCAACTCCGCCAGTGCGAGGTATTCCGGGGCGAGGTCGGGCCGCTGGCTGTCGGGGAAGGTCTCCATGATCTCCAGGCTGCGGCGGAAATGGACGATGGCCGGGTCGATCTGCCGGCGGATCGTGTAGAAGTCCCTCAGCGCCTGGTGTGTCCGCACGTAGTTTGGGTTGAGTTTCAGCGCGCGCCGCAGGCTGTCCCCGACAGCATCGCTGGCATTCGTGTCCATCGCTTCCTGCGCCAGCGATACCATGGCAACGTAGCTGTCGGGGTTGACCGACAGCGTGTGGCTCCACAACTGGCGATTGCCAATCCAGTTCTGCGTCTGCGTCATGCTGCGGATGCCG
>JBIOJL010000682.1:0-1567 GCA_044450885.1 Tepidisphaerales bacterium | reverse complement strand
CGCGGTCGCCATCGATGAGGTAACCCTGGTACATCAGAACGCCGTGGGTCACCACGAACACCTGGACATGCAGTTGCTCCCAGACCTCAGCCGTCGTCAGTTCTTTCAGGGGGAAGACAGCGGCAGGGTCCATCCTGGGGTAGTCCTTGAAGATGCGCGCACGAACGGCCGGGGAAGCGGCCGAGATCTGGAGGCGGATGTGCGCCGGATTGGTGGCCGGGGCAGTCGCCTGGCCGGCGGCGGGCGCGTCCGCGGCTGGTTTTGGCACGACGTCCTGGGCTTGGCAGATCGAGCAGAAGATCAGGATCGCGATTGGCAAGGTGCGTGCTGGCATGCGTCCATGATACCGCGCCGAGACGGTGGCCAGGGTGATGAATCACAGTTGTTACGAGCCTGTGACCAAGAGCGGATGGGAGGGCCGCAGTCCTCTGCGGCCGTCTGTAGCCGCGATCGCCGATCGCGGTCCCGGTCGTGCAGGAGCACGGACCTCCCACCTCTGATTCCGGCTCATTTCTCAAAAAACGGGAACAGTTTCTTGAGTTCGTCCTTGGTCGGCTTCCGGCCGTACTCGCAGATCTCGAATGCCTCGGCGTGGACGATGGCTTTCGCCTGCTCGTCGCCGTACCACTGGCCGAGCTCCTGGCGGAAGCGCCCGGCGATGGCCTTGTACCGCCCGTCGAATCCGGCCCGGACCTGGGCCACCCGCGCGGTTCGTTCCTCGGGCGTCTTGGGCAGCAACCCCTCATGCCCGTTGGCCCCGCCTTCGAGGAACTGCGATTCCAGCAGCCCCAGGGCATCGAGCTTCTTGTCGATCACGGAGTCGATGCTGACGGCGATGTCGGCCTGCGACGGCACCGGCTTCTGGAAGCGGTCGGTGTAGTACAGGAACACCGGGTTCTGCTTCAATGCGGGCACTTCCGGGCAGACAAAGGGGACGGTTACCATGTAGGCGGCGTCCTGGACGAGGATGCTGGTGTAGCGGTGGTCGGGGTGGTAGTCCCAGGGGCGCGGCGACATGACGACGTCGGCGTTCCACTGGCGGATCAGGCGGATGATCTTCTGGCGGTTCTCCAGCGTGGGCATGAGTTCGCCGTCGTGGACGTCGAGCACCTCGGCGGTCGTGCCGAGGACTTTGGCGGCCTGCTCGACTTCATGTTTGCGCCGCAGCGCCAACGGGCCGCCGGCCTCGCGCCAATGGCCGACGTCGCCGTTGGTGACGCTGACCAGCTTCACCTGGTGGCCTTTGGCCGCCCACATGGCGCCGACGCCGCCGGCCTGGAGTTCGCAGTCGTCGGGGTGGGCGCCGAAGCAGATGATGCGGAGCTTGTTCTCGGCGGGGCCATCGGCCGCAAATGCCGACACGCACAACGCCATCAGGATCGCGCCCGCGCAGAGCCGCAGCCACAGGGATTGAGGCACGAAGGCACGGAGGCACGAAGTGGATTGGTTCATGGCCGCCTCTCGGTTGGATGGGGCGAATCATACGGCGCGGCGCGAAGGGGTGTCAAACAACCAAAGAACAGACGGCGCGAGGCATGACTCGCGCCGTCCGGTGATTGACAGTTTG
>JBIOJL010000681.1:0-1590 GCA_044450885.1 Tepidisphaerales bacterium | reverse complement strand
CTGCGCCGCGGGACACGGAGTCTTCCTCGAAGCCATTCCTCCCAGAGAGTACTGCCGCCTGCTCCAACGGCCCGAAGTCGAGCCGTTGGCCGCATCGCTGGAAGATGCTCTGCGCTTGGTGATGGAGGAGGCCGCGCATGGGCTGCCGCGACCGCGGGTGAGCGATCATCTTTCGACCGAGGAGCAGGTCAACATGCGGGCCACTGTCCCGCAGCGGATCGACTGCCTGGGGACGAAAGTGGAAGAGTTGGCGGGGACCGGCGTGCCCGAATCGCAGGGCGGCTAGCCGGAAATGCGTCGCAATCCCGGGACTGACACCAAGTTTCCGGCGCAGTTTGCCGGAAACTGGCTGTCTGTCCCAGGGTTTGCCCACGGGATACGCTCCGCCGTTCGTCGTGTCCGCAAAACGGTTAAGCACCCCCGGGACGGTCCAGCGGAGACTTGCCCCGGGCCGCGCATGATATTATCCCTAGATGGCAGATGCCGCCTGGGTCCCGGGTCTTGCCGCTGCAGCCCCAGCCACCACCGATACTCCGCGGCACACCGCGGCCGTCCGCGTCACTCACTGGGTCACGACGCTGTGCTTCTTTGCCTTGCTCGTCAGCGGAATTGAAATTGTCGTCTCTCACCCGCGCTTCTATTGGGGCGAAACCGGCAACTCATTAACTCCTCCGCTGTTCCATCTGCCGATCCCGGCCTCGAGGGCATCCGTACCCACCGGCTACGGGTACGTCCTGCCGGACCAGAACGGCTGGAGCCGGTATCTCCACTTTCAAGCCGCCTGGGCTGCGGTATTGACCGGCTTGCTGTATGCAGTCTACGGACTGTTTACGGGGCATTTCCGGAAAAACCTGTTCCCCGCCCGGGCCGATCTCTCGTGGCGGGCGCTATCCAGGGTAGTCGCAAACCATCTGCGCTTCCAGCCGCCGGATGAAGCAGAAGCCTGGTCCTATAACGCGCTTCAGCGGCTCACCTACCTGTTCGTGATCTTCGTTCTGTTCCCCCTGGTGATCTGGACGGGCCTGGCGATGTCTCCCGCCGTCGCGTCCGCGTTTCCTGCCGCCGTCACCGTGTTCGGCGGCCAGCAATCCGCGCGCACGATTCATTTCTTCGTATCCGTGTTGCTTGTACTCTTCCTTCTGGTCCACATCGCGATGGTCTGTCTTGCCGGATTCAGGCGCCGCATGCGAGCCATGATCACCGGCCGCGCCGTCGCACATAAGGAGCACGCATGAGCAACCTCTCACGCCGCAGACTGATCACCACCGCCCTAGGGGCCACGGCGGGCGTATCCGGTCTGGCCGTGGCCGCCCGGCTGGCGGATCGATACGGCCTGATCCCGCCCGATCACGGCGGCCTCTACGGCGCCGGCGCATCGCTCACCTATGCCGCCCAACGGCTGCTGACGCGCCACTCGCTGGCCCGTGAGTTCCCTCGCAGCCAGATTTCGAAGGCTCCGTTCCCCAACGGCAGGCCGCCCCGGGACGAAGCGTTCCAACGCCTTCAAGCCGGAGGGTTCGCGGACTGGCGGCTCGCCGTCGACGGCATGGTCGCCCGCCCCACATCGTTCTCGCTTGCCGAACTCAGGGG
>JBIOJL010000680.1:0-1603 GCA_044450885.1 Tepidisphaerales bacterium | reverse complement strand
TGCGTCAATTCTGTGGTGCATGACTACCAGTCGATCAACAAGCCCTTTCCCACCACCGAAGAAAGGTCGGTCGACTCTCACGCCGTTTGGCAGGACGAGGACACGCTGGTCTCCGACGGCAGCGGTCTGTTCAAGATCGCTTTCGCGGTTCCCGCCGACCAGCCGGCGACCACCTTCCCAAACGGCCGGGACTGGCGGACTTGGGTGCTGGACGTGCAGGATGCCAGCGGCCGCACCCAGGCCTATCACGCCGAGTTCGAATTGCCGGTGTTCGCGGCATCGCTCGGCGCCGGCGAGGCGGCCGCCGTGGCGGCCATCGCCGCGGATCGCGAGCGCAGGCTGGAGGACTACAAGCCCGGGCCGGGCTTCCGGGTGAAGATCAGGCCGGCGGCCGAGGGCGGGACCGAATTCCTCATTCCGCCGATAGGCAGAGCCGGAGGCGCCGTCGCCCAGTCCATCGTGTTTGCGGTTTCGTTTGTCCTGATGCTGTTCGCGTATGGCCAAATCCCCTTGGTTGTCATCGTCCCCTGGGGCGTCCTCAACCTGTTGCTCTATCTCTGGCTGGCGCGCCTCTGGTTCGCGGCCGAGCGCATCGTCATCGGCAATGGCGTCATCCGCGTAACCAATGGCCTCTTCCGCATCACCCAGTCCATGGCCATCGACCAGGTGGCGTCCATTCACGCCGTGCCGATCGAGACGCCCTGGGTGGTCACCGTCCGCATCAGGGGCCAGGGCTGGCGCCAGATCGGCACCGGTCAGGGCATCCGGGAACTGGTGGAAGCCCAGTGGATGGCCCTGCAGCTGAGCCACGCCGCAGGCATCAAGGCCGCGAGCCCCATCCCCGGCAACGAGACTGCGGAGATGATGGAGATGGTCCTGGGCTTCGCCAAGGAGAAGGGCGTCCCGGGCGCGGCCGAGGCCCTGCAGTCGAAGGCTGCCATCGACCGGCTGAAGCAACACTTGGATCCCAAATACCAAGCGGGCGAGGCGCCGGCGGACAACCCGGCAGGGCCGCTGCCGCTGTCGCTTGCCGCGCCGGCCTTCAGATCCAAACCAACCAGTCCCGTCACGAAAATTATCGTCGCCGCGATTGGCCTTGTCGGACTGCTTTGGCTCCTGTCCAGCGTGCTACACCCGATCTTCGCAATCTTGATGAGCCGGTTGCGGCATTGAGTTGCGCCGTCGAAGGGGGTGCGGCGGGGCCGGGCCGGAATCTCGATGGTGGCATGCGCTGCCTCTTTGCGCCCCTGCTCGTCGGGATTGCACTTTAGCAAAGCCGTAATCCAAAAGGTTCAAACTACTCGGCAGTAGTGGGGATCCGGGGAATGCCGGAGGACCGCGGAAACGGCGGCTGGACGTCCGTTCGTCCCGCGGGGCCCCTTCGTGATTTCGGAGATTCATAGGATCGGGGAGGAAGCTCCATGGCCAGGCGACCGAAGCAGTCCCAGACAAGCGCGAGCGGCCCATCCACTGAGCCGGCTGCGATCCATGCTCCCAGAGCGTTGAATGCGCCGGTCTTCGCCCAACCGGAGCCGACCGCGGATCCCTCGATCTTCAAGATCAAACATCCCTCGGATGGTCCCGCCTACAAGGTCATCGATCA
>JBIOJL010000679.1:0-1613 GCA_044450885.1 Tepidisphaerales bacterium | reverse complement strand
TGTTACTACCGGGCCGCCCCAGGGCCGGCAGGGGCCGGAGCCTCAATATCGGCAGCGGCGGGGTCCTGTTCACCACCGAGGAGCCGCCGGCAGCCGGGCAGGCGGTGGAGGTCTCGATCGACTGGCCCGCCTGCATCGACGGCACTTGCGCGCTGCAACTGGTGGCGATGGGCCAGGTTGTACGCTCGGACGCCCACCAGGCGGCGGTACAGTTTGAGCGACACGAGTTCAGGACCCGCGGCAAATCCCATCCTGGGCCCGAGTGAGCCGCCCCGAAGGCCGGAAAGATCGGGTCCCCGCGTCACCTCCACACTCGAATCTGCATCTTACCGGACAGCTATGGAAGTCACGGTTCAGTACGCCGGCGGAGCCAGGTTCGAAGCGGCCACGCGCGGCCACCGCGTGGTTTGCGACCAGCCACCCGCCAACGGGGGGGCCGACGAGGGCATGACGCCTCCGGAGTTTCTGCTCGTCTCCCTGGGAACCTGCGCGGGATTCTACGCAGCCCAATATCTGAAGAACCATTCCCTCCCGGCCGACGGCCTGGATGTGAAGGTCTTGGCGGAAAAAGCCAAGGCTCCGGCGCGGCTGGGCAGCATGCGTATCGAGGTGAATGTGCCGGGGATCGGCCCCGAGCATGAGGCGGGGATTCTGCGGGCGGTTCACGCCTGCCTGGTGCATAACACGCTTCTGCACACGCCGGCCATCGAGACGGTGGTCCATACCTCGGTCCTGGTGTAAGCACGCTACAATCGGGGCCGGGCTGAATGCACACGCCGGCCATCGAGACGGCGGTCCGTACGTCGGTCCTGGTGTAAGCACGTTACAATCGGGGCCGGGCTGAATGCGCGCGCCGGCCATCGAGACGGCGGTCCGTACGTCGGTCCTGGTGTAAGCACGTTACAATCGGGGTGTGGATAAGGCAGGGGAAGTCGGTCTGGCGCGGGCGCTGCTGGCTGGGGAGGCCGGCGCCTTCGAAAAATTCGTGGAACATTTCCGCTCCAAAGTGTTTCACTACAGTTGGCTGATGTGCGGGCTGCCCGAAGATGCCGAAGAAGTCGCTCAGGAGACCCTGCTGAAGGTATTCGAGAACATCGACCAGCTTCGCGAGCCGGAGCGCGTGCGCGCCTGGGTCTTCCGCATCGCCAAGAACGCCTGCTTGATGCAGCGGCGCAGGAGCGTGTTCGCCCCCGCCAGCGAACTTTCGCTTGACGACCTGCCGCCCGCCGCCGAACTGTCCGACGCCGCCGGCCCGCCTGACGCCGAGCTGCTGCGGTCGGAGCTGCGGGCCGTGCTGGATCGCATCGTTGCGGAACTGCCGCCTCCGTACCGCGCGGTGGTGCTGCTGCGCGACCTGGAAGAACTCTCCACCGAGGAGACCGCCCAGATTCTGGACGTCAGCACGGACGTGGTGAAGACCCGGCTGCACCGCGGGAGGACTGCCATGCGGCAGAAGCTGGACTGTTACGTCAACAATCGCTGCCTCGAGGACCAGCCCAGCCCGGACCCCACGCCGCTCGACGCCGCCGAGCGGGAAGAACTGTTCTCGGCCTGGCGTTGCGGGGTGCTCGCCGCCCGGAAGTGAACCGGCGGTGTTCAGGCGCGCTCGGCCC
>JBIOJL010000678.1:0-1615 GCA_044450885.1 Tepidisphaerales bacterium | reverse complement strand
GCCGGTAGCTCACGAGGACTTCGACCAGGACGCAGACAAGACCGAACATTACTGTGTAGAGGTGCCTGGGCCCGGGAATCATCAGCGCAAGAGCATCACCCATCGCCCCGAGGTCGGCCCCCAGATTGATCACATTGGCCACCAACAGAATGCCGACCACCGATAGCAGGATCCCCGGCGGATAGTGACGCCGCAGGTTGTTCGCGATGCCCCGCCCGGTCACGCACCCGATACGCGCACTGACCGCCTGGATCGCCGTCATCAACGGGAAGCTGAACAACATGGTCCAGGCCATACTGTAACCGAACTGCGCGCCGACCTGGCTGTAGGTGGCGATCCCGCTGGGATCGTCATCCGCGGCTCCCGTGATGAGGCCCGGCCCCAGCGTCTTCAGAAATCTCCAGCCTTTCCGCGCAATCTCCGGCGATGCAGGAGAAGGGACGGCCGGCTCGACCGCCCCTGCCTTGTCGGTCATGAATATCCCCGGCACGTCAACGCAGGAGCCTTCTCGCTATCGCTGGTCGTTCCTGCGGCCAGCTCACCGATCCGAAGCTGCCAGGTTTCCGGTGTCTGCAGTTTGATAAACAGCAATGTGACGCCGAGCTGGGCGTCCTTGATAGCCGCTTCGATGCGTCCGACGCAGATCTCGATCTGCTGGGTGCTTAGCGTGTCATGGAACTCAGCGCTCAGCGCGGCCACAATCTGGCTGGGACCCATCTGCACGGTCAACACGCCGTTGGCCCGGCGGACGTCAAGGTCCTGTCCGGCAATCCGCAGAATGGACTCCCGCACCAGCGGCAGTGCGGCCTCACCGATCAGCAGCCCCTTGGTTTCGCGCGCCAGCAGAATCGACGACACCGCCAGTACCAATCCAATGCCGAGCGAAGCGAGCCCGTCGAGCCGGGGCAGGTCAAACAGCTGGGCGCACGCAACCCCCACGGCCGCAATCACCAGGCCAAGCAAAGCGGCAGTGTCTTCGAACAGTACGATGAAGGTACTGGGATCCTTGCTGGCGCGGAAGGCGCCAAAGTATCCTAACCGGCCCTTGGAGGTGCGGAACGCCGTGAAGCCGACCCACCAGGAAGCCGCCTCGCAAACGAAGGAAGCCCCCAGCACCGTATAGATCGCGAATGGCCTTGCGATGGGGGTCGGGTGGCGCAAATGCTCGATGCCCTCATACAGGGAGGCACCTGCACCGAGCGCAAAGACCAGTAGTGCAACGATGAAACTCCAGAAGTAGAGTTCGCGGCCGTAACCGAAGGGATGGCTGCTATCAGCTGGCTTTTCGGCGCGCTTCAGGCCGTAAAGCAACAGCACCTCATTGATCGTGTCCACCAGCGAGTGGACACCCTCACTGAGCATCGCGGAGCTGCCGGTAACGAACGCCGCCACGAACTTGATCAGTGCAATCCCCAGATTCCCCGCAAGCGCAGTATAGACCACGGCCTTGGAATCAAGCGCACGCGACGCCGGAATCCGGCTGCCGCGGCTGGCGGTGGCCCTCTGACTCATCGTGCGCCGAAAAACTGCCGAGTGATCATGGCCACTATTGCAGACAAAACCAACCTCAGATTAAGTGTTCAGGCAATAGCCGAGAACGACCACAGGCGCCAGG
>JBIOJL010000677.1:0-1619 GCA_044450885.1 Tepidisphaerales bacterium | reverse complement strand
GCCAAGGCCTCGTTCACGGTCGACAACACGCTGCGCAACGTCGCCTCGCGCAATGTCGTCGCCCTGCTCCCGGGTTCCGATCCGAAACTGAAGAATGAATACGTCATCTATACGGCGCATTGGGACCACCTTGGCCGCGACCGCCGGCTCAAGGGCGACCAGATCTTCCACGGCGCCGCCGACAACGCCGCCGGCGTGGCCGTGCTGCTCGAGATCGCCCGGGCCTACCAGGCCCTGCCCGCGGCGCAGCGCCCGAAGCGCAGCATCCTCTTCCTCTCCGTCACCGCCGAGGAGAAGGGCCTGCTCGGCTCGCGCTACTACGCCGAGAACCCGCTCTACCCGCTCAACCGCACCCTCGCCGACATCAACATGGATGGCGCCAACCAGTTCGGCCCCACCAGCGACATGGCGGCCATCGGCTACGGCTCCTCCACGATCGACGACATCGGCACCGCGGTCGCCGCCTCCCAGGGCCGCACGATGGAGCCCGATTCCCACCCGGAGTTCGGCGGCTATTACCGCAGCGACCATTTCGAATTCGCGCGGGCCGGCGTTCCCTCCTACTACGCCAAGTCCGGCAAGCTCTTCATCGGGAAGCCGGCCGACTACGGCGAGAAGCTCATCCAGGACTATATCGCCAACCGCTACCACAAGGTCACCGACACGGTGCAGCCCGACTGGACCTTCGAGGGCGCGGCGCAGGACACGGAGTTCCTCCTCCAGGTCGGCCTCCGCATCGCCAACGGCGACACCTGGCCCGAGTGGCGTCCCGGCAATGAGTTCAAGGCCCGCCGCGACGCGATGCTGAAGAAGTGAGGAGCTCATTCTTGAGGTGGTCGCCGACGTCCCTGTCGGCGACTGGCGCGGGCCACGCCACCACCTCCCCACTGACATGGCCACCGATTCTACCCGCCGCTTGCATCACACGGTTCCTCCGTGGGTCGCAAGCGACGCTGTTTATCACATACGGATTCGGACGGCGATTGGATCTGGCTTCAATTTGACTGCACCCGACCGGGCGTCCGCCCTGCTGGACTCCGCCCGCCAGTACCACCTTCGTGATTCATGGCATAGCCATCTGTTTCTGCTCATGCCTGATCACATCCATGCTCTGCTTTGCTTTCCGCCGGAGGACACCAGGACCAAAATCGTCGGCAAGTGGAAGGCATGGCATTGTCGGCATACCGGTATTCTGTGGCAGGACAATTTCTTCGATCATCGTATTCGGAACGCAGGTGAATATGAGATGAAAGCCGCCTGCATCCGGCAGAATCCAGTCGTTAAAGGCTTGTGCCAGACCGCTGAGGACTGGCCGTGGGTTCTTGAGCCTTAATTCATTCGGGCTGCATTGGCGCCGGCAGGGACGCCGGCGCCCACCTAACCCCCGCGCTTTCGGTCTGGCCTCTGTCTTCTGGCGTCTGTCTTCTGGCGTCTGTCCTCCGTCCTCTGATCCCACCCATGCTCCGCTTCGTCCTCCGCCGCCTGCTGCAGATCATCCCGGTGCTCTTCGTCATCGTGACGGCGACGTTCTTCATGGTGCGTTTCGTGCCGGGCGGGCCGTTCACGGCGGAGAAGGCCATCCCGCCGGAGATCCTGCGCAATCTGGAGGCCCACTACGG
>JBIOJL010000676.1:0-1629 GCA_044450885.1 Tepidisphaerales bacterium | reverse complement strand
GGGTCAAGGGCCGCCGTGGCCGGCAGGCTGATGGCACAGCCGGTCTGCCCCCAGCTTCGGAAATGTCCGGAGCGTCCCGGCACTTACGCTTCGTGCCATTAGCGAACACACTCAACTCGACTGCGGCCCCGATCCCACTTCGTCCGCCCTGCGAGCCTCCAGCGCCAGCTTTGTCAAAATCTTCTTCCCCGCGATGCGTCCCGACTCCCAGGCGCCGGTCATTTGACTGGGGCTTTTCTTCAGGTCCTGCACAAACGCCTCGCCCGCGAACACCAGGTTGCCGATCACCAGCGGATTGCGGCGTTTGACGCCGGGCAGCATGGCCGAATAGGCGGCCAAGAAATTCGGATTGGTCGTCCAGTCGGTGATATGAAAGCGGCCTTCCAGGTTGTTGCGTGCACCGCTCAAATCGGGTTCGCCGACGCGATCGAGCAGATCGAGCATCTGGTTTTCGATGTCGGCGTAGTGCGATTTTTCCACCAGATCCGACATCGCGCCTGAAGCAAAGATGGTGACGAGCGGCTTGCCGTCGGTGCGAAGGTGCAGGAGCCAGGCGTGACGCTGTTCGTAAATCGTGACGAACGTGTCCGGTGCGATATTGCGTTCGGCAAAGAATTCTGGCCGCAGCGGCACGAAAATCTTGGTCATTTTCGCCGCCGTCATGCCCGCCAGGACCGGATCCAGCTGCGAGCGCGCGCTCTTGTCGAATCTGACACCGTGCGATTTCAGCGCGCCAACCGAAAGCGTACTGAGCACATAGTCGGCTTCGACCGTGTCCTTGTCGGTCACGACCACATAGTGCTTTCCGGCCTTTTTGACCGTTTGCACGACGCGGCGGAGCTGGATATCGGCCTTGTAATACCGGGCTTCAGTGGTCATGGCGACGATGAGCTTTTTGATCCCGTCCTGCAATTGCATGCCGCCGGAACCCGCATCGTCGCCCCAGAATTCATCGCTTGAGACCTTGGCCGCGCTATCGACCGCCATCCAGTTGTTTGCCCGTTCCTCGGCCACAGCGACGATCACCCGCGATTTCGACATGTCGGCCAATTGCCGGAGCGACACGTCTTCATCCCGATGCTGCGCCTTCCAGATCGCATACATCTCGTAAAGCCGGTTCATCGCCCATTCGCGCTGCTCAGGCGCCACTGCGCCTTCCACCGAGATATTGAAGCGCCGCGTGGCGGTATCGATGCCGATCGGCCCCAGATCGTAATGCCGATCGCAGGCCCATTTGTAGAACGGGTTCCTGGCACCGCCATGGAACCAGTGCGCTCCGGCATCCACCGACACACCCGTAGACAGCTCATCAGTGCGTGCGCGCCCGCCGATCCAGTCCGCGGCGTCAAGGAGTGTCATCTCGGGCCGCGCGATGGTCTCGCCAGCCACGATGAGCTTGTCGACGCCTTCCCCAATGGTGATGGCAGCGGTCAGGCCGGAAATGCCGGCGCCAATGATGACAATATGCGCACGCATGGGCGGTGGTTTTAGAGGAAAAGGCGAGGGTGTTGCACGTCGTTTGTGAGTTCAACGAGACGGCGGCGCCGACCCGCGCTGCGCAGATCCGATCGCAACGGCAGCGCCAGCGTAAATGGAAGCTCTATTCCTTCCACGCCCCCGAGGTCGAAT
>JBIOJL010000675.1:0-1629 GCA_044450885.1 Tepidisphaerales bacterium | reverse complement strand
CCGGCTGCCCTACTACTACGCGTTGGTCCATGGCTTCATCGCCACGATGCTGATCACGGTGCTGGCGGACAACCTCGGCGTCTTGTGGATCGCGATGGAGGGCACCACCATCACCTCGGCGGTCCTGGTCGGCTTTCATGGCGACAAGCTGAGCCTCGAAGCGGCGTGGAAGTATATCATCGTCACCACGATCGGGATCTCCTTCGGCCTGTTCGGGACGGTGTTGATCTACGGCGCGGCGGTGCACGTCCAGAGCGGCGTCGTCGCCGGCGCGATGAACTGGTCGAGCATCGCGTCCATCGCCCACCGCCTCGACCCCGGCATCGTGCGCATCGGCTTCATTTTTGTGATCGTAGGCTATGGGACGAAGGCAGGCCTGGCCCCGGTCCACATGTGGCTGCCCGATGCGCACAGCCAGGCGCCCACCCCGGTCTCGGCACTGCTGTCGGGAGCACTCATCAAGTGTGCACTGTTCGGGATCATCCGCTTCCACACCATCGCGCGCGGCGCCTGCGGCCCCGCGTTCAGCGGAGGGCTGCTCCTCACCTTCGGCCTGCTGTCGGTGGTCGTGGCGACGCCTTTTATTCTCGTCCAACATGACTTCAAGAGGCTGCTCGGCTACCACAGTGTCGAGCACATCGGGATCATCGCCCTGGGGTTGGGTTTTGGCGGACTCTGGGGAACGTATGGAGCACTATTGCACGTCATCAATCATGGAGTGACCAAGGCGCTGGTATTCCTCATCGCTGGCGACGCGATCGGCCGTTGCGGCAGCCGAGACATGCGTGTGATCAAGGGCTTCCTGAGGATTGCGCCCTGGGCCGGCACCTTGTTGCTCATGGGCGCCTTTTCGCTGGCGGGCACGCCGCCGTTCTCCATCTTCATGAGCGAGCTCATCGTGATCAGGGCGGGGTTAAGCGCCGGCCGCTACGTTGCGGTGGCGGTGTTTCTGGTCGTGGTGGTGGTCATCTTCGCCGGCCTGATTCATCACATGGGGCAGATGGCCTTTGGCGTCGCGGACAAGACCGCCGACCGCGAGCCCGAGTCGCGACTGCTCCTGTTGGGGGTGCTGCTGCTCGCGGCCGTGATGGTGCTGCCCGGGTTGTACATGCCAGCGAGCCTGAACCGCGTGCTGATGCGCGCGACGGAGATCGCCCTTGGGTAACGCAACGCCGACACTGGAGCAGGTGCTGAGGTCGCGGCTGGCCGAACGTGCCGGGTTCGAATCCGGCCCGCGCCCGCAAGACTTCACCGTGCGGTTGACTCGTGCCGCGGATGTCCCGGCCGCCGTGGCCGAGCTTTGCGCAGCCGGTCTGGCGCTCGCGATGCTGGTCGCGACCGACGAGGAGGCGACAGCGGAGCGAGACCTCAAGGTCCGCTATATCTTTGAGCCGGGTGTGAACGACACGCTGGCGCTGCCCGACACGTTCGTCACGCTGGTGGCCTCGCTCGACCCCGCCCGACCCGAGCTGCCGTCGATCTCCGCAGAGGTTCCTGCCGCCAACTGGCACGAACGCGAGGCGCAAGACCTGTTTGGCATCGTGTTCACCGGCCACCCCGACCCCCGGCCGCTGGTGCTGCACGATGGCTGGCCAAAGGGTCTGTACCCGTTGCGCAAAGGGTTCGATG
>JBIOJL010000674.1:0-1634 GCA_044450885.1 Tepidisphaerales bacterium | reverse complement strand
GTCGTGCCAGGCATCCGCCAGCTTCACGGCATTCGCGCCATCCGGAGTGAAAACACTGGCGATCTTCCAGTTTTCCTCGGGGAGAAACGCATCGATTTCCCGTTCGCGGTCGACGATGAGACGCACGGCGACGGACTGCACGCGCCCCGCCGACAACCCGCGGGCCACCTTGCGCCAGAGCAGCGGCGAGATCTCGTAGCCGACGATGCGATCGAGAATGCGCCGGGCCTGCTGGGCGTTCACGCGGTCGATGTCGATCTGATGCGGGTGCTGGAATGCCTTCTGAATCTCGGACTTGGTGATGGCGTTGAAGATAACCCGGCGGGCGGTGCCGTCGGGGATGGCCAGGGCCTCCTTCAAATGCCAGGCGATGGCCTCGCCCTCGCGGTCCAAGTCGGTTGCCAGCCAGATTTCCGAACTGTTCTTGGCCAGCGAGCGAAGCTCCTTCATGACCTTGTCGCGTGACTTGAGTATCTCGTAGCTGGGCTCGAAGGTGGTGAGATCGACCCCCATTCCCTTGGACGGCAGATCGCGCACATGGCCCATCGAAGCCTTGACCACGTAGTCGGGCCCGAGGTACTTATTGATGGTCTTCGCCTTGGCAGGCGACTCGACAATGACGAGTTTCTTTCCGCTCTGTTTAGCCATGCGCATCTGCTCACAGTCTAGGCAAACTCTGCCGGTTGTATCGACAGATACGAGGAATCCCTTGAAGTTCCGCCCGGCGCAACCCTGTTCTGGGCACAGGGGGCGGGAGTTTGACGACAGGTTATCGCCTTGTCAAGATGCTATCATCAAGCCCGTGCAGCTTTCACTCGCAGGACAACCCGACCCCGACGTCGCCGATTGGCAGCCGCGCGGGCTGGCGGCCGTCGAAGTTCCCGGCCTTTATCTGCACGTCCCATTCTGCTTTCACAAGTGCCATTACTGCGATTTCTACAGCATTACCCGCCAGTCGCCGCAGCGCATGGAGCGGTTCGTAGACCGGATCCTGCGTGAAGCACGCGGGTGGGCCGCCGGTGGTCGCGGACCGACCGTGAAGCCAGCCACCATCTTCTTCGGCGGCGGCACGCCCAGCCTGCTTCCGCTGCAAACGATGCGGCGTCTCCTGGCCGGGCTGTGCGAGGTGTTCGATTGCTCGGCCGTGACCGAATGGACGATCGAATGCAACCCGGCGACCGTCGATGACGAATACTGCCGGATGCTGCGCGAGTCGGGCGTCAACCGGCTCAGTTTCGGGGCGCAGTCGTTCGACGATCGGGAATTGGACCTGCTGGAGCGCCATCATCGGCCGGACGACGTGCCGCGGAGCCTCGACATCGCTCGCCGGGCCGGCTTCGAGCGCCTCAACCTGGACCTCATCTACGCCATACCGGGACAGACGCTGGCGTCGTGGGAGAAGTCGCTTGCGGCCGGCCTGTCGCTCGGCACCGAACACCTGTCGTGTTACGGCCTGACCTACGAGCCCAACACCCCCTTCACCGTCCGGCGCCGGCTCGGCCAGTTTGCGGCGACGGAGGAATCAATGGAACTGGCCATGCTCCACCGGACGCGGCAGACGCTGGCAGCGGCCGGATTACCGGCATATGAGATCAGCAACTACGCCCGCCCGGGCGCTGAATGCCGGCACAATC
>JBIOJL010000673.1:0-1638 GCA_044450885.1 Tepidisphaerales bacterium | reverse complement strand
TGCCATCCGCGTCATGGGAAAGCCGCTAGCGGCGGCGCGTTCCTTCTTCTTGGCCCAGGCGTCGCGCAATCGGAACGACTTCGTGGCCGACTCCTCGTGGGCCCGTCTCATGTAGATGATGGGCTCCAGCAGGGCCGGTTTGGCGTGCTGCATGGCCGCCTTGAAAGCCTTGCGGGCAGCCAGTTTGAAGGCCAACTCGGAGGAATCGACGTCGTGATAGGAGCCGTCGTAGACGGTCACCTTGAAGTCCACCATGGGGTAGCCCGCGAGGAAGCCGTTCTCGGCGGCCTCGATAATGCCCTTCTCTACCGCCGGGATGAAGTTCCTGGGGATGGACCCGCCGAAAATCTCGTTGGCAAACTCGAACTTCGCCCCGCGCGCAAGAGGCTCCATCTTGATCCAGCAATCGCCGAACTGTCCATGCCCACCGGTCTGCTTTTTGTGGCGGCCCTGAACGTCGGCCGTGCCGCGGACGGTCTCGCGGTAGGGAATCTTGGGGGCCTTGAGGGTGACGTCCACGCCGTAACGCTTCTTTAACCGGCTGACCACGATTTCCACGTGCTGCTGGCCGGAGCCGGCCAGGAGAAACTCGCGGGTCTGCGGGTCGCGGTAGAAGCGCAGCGACTGGTCTTCTTCCAGGATGCGGTGGACGGCATTGCCCATGCGATCCTCGTCGTTGCGCGACCTGGCTTCGATGGCGAAGGCGATGGAAGGCTCGGGCAGCAGCTTCACCGGCGGAAACGTAATGTTCAGACCTTTATCGGCCAGGGTGTCGCCGGTGAGCGTATCCTTCAGCTTGGCGACCGCGCCAATATCGCCGGCGTGCAGATCGGTGACCGGCTGCAGGGTCTTACCCATGGGGCTCGAGATGTGCGCCAGGCGCTCGGCTGTGCCGCGGGTCACATTTTGGAGATTGGCATCGTTCTTCACCACCCCGGTCATGACCTTGAAAAACGTGATGCGGCCGGCGAAGGGGTCGGCCGTGGTCTTGAAAACATACAGCGATGGCTGGTCGTTCTCGACGATCTTGCGGGTGGCCTCGGCGCCGTTGACGGTGGCGGGAATGGCCTCGCGCTCGACCGGAGCGGGCAGGTTTTCGACGATGAAATTCAGAATGAGATCGGACCCGACATTGTGAAACGCGGAGGCGCACATGACCGGGAAGATGCGCATTTCCCTCAGGCCCTGTTTGAGGCCCTCGGCGATCTGGACGGGCGCCAGGGTGCCTTTATCGAAAAACTCTTCCATCAGGGCGTCATTGCCCTCGGCCACCATCTCGACCAGCGCCTCATGGGCCTTCTGGGCGGCCGCGGCCAGGTCGCCGGGGATCTCGCCCTCCTTGCCCTTGCCGTCGCCGTCGGCGGCGTAAGTGTACGCTTTCATCCGAACCAGGTCCACGACCCCGGTGAAATCGCGCTCGGCGCCGATGGGGATCTGGATGGGAACGGCGGCGCGGCCGAAGTTTTCCTGCACGCTTTCCAGGGCACGCACGAAATCGGAGCGTTCGCGGTCGAGCTTATTGATAACGACGACGCGAGGGAGCTTGTAATCGGCGGCGAACTGCCACACCTTTTCGGTCTGGACCTCGACCCCGCCGACGCCGTCCACCAGGACCAGGGCGGCTTCGGCCGCCTCCAG
>JBIOJL010000672.1:0-1641 GCA_044450885.1 Tepidisphaerales bacterium | reverse complement strand
GGACATCGACCGGCAGCCCTTTCCGGACGGAACGGGCCCGGCGGCCGCGCGGGGCAGCGACACTTCGTCGCCGGTCATCGCCGTGGACCATCAGGCCTGCATCCTCTGCGACCGCTGCATCCGGGCCTGCGACGAGCTGCAGAACAACGACGTCATCGGCCGCACCAGCCGCGGCTACGGGGCCCGCATCGCGTTCGACCTGAACAATCCCATGGGCGAGAGCACGTGCGTCTCCTGCGGGGAGTGCATGGCGGTCTGCCCCACCGGGGCGCTGACCGACAAGAGCTGGGAGAAGTTTATCTCAGAGAAAAGATCTTGATATCAGTTCCTTAGGATCAGGCAAATCGGCGCGTCGGAAATCTGGTTTCGAATTCACGTTTTGTCGGATATAATCCGACAATTCGAAGCCTCATTTCCTTGTGCCTAACATGATCTTCGGCCTGCCAGAGATTCCCGCCGACCAACTGGATGTGGTGCGCCGCGTTCAGGAATTGCGGCACAAACTTAAGTACGCAACGAGTGAGAGGCGAGTTTGGACCAGGCACCTGCTGCGGGCCGAACTGGCCCAGGCGGTGCAAAGCTCGATCGGCATCGAGGGCTATCAGGTGTCATTGGCAGATGCGATGGCGATTGTCGATGGTGACGAACCACCCGAGGCAAAAGGCGAACCCCGCTCGGCAAATCGCGGCTACCAGCAAGCGATGACATACATTCTGCAGCTGGCGGACGATCCGCACTTCACGTACTCGACCGACTTGCTGCGCAGCCTGCATTACATGATGTTGAGCTACGACCTGGACATGCGGCCCGGCCGGTGGCGAACAGGCGACGTGTACGTCACCCAGGGAGATCGCGGGACAGTGGCGTACGAGGCGCCGGATCCGGATGGGGTGCCTGCATTGATGCACGAACTGATCGATTCGCTCAACGCCGCCGGCGACCAGCCGGCCCTGATTCGCGCATCTCTCGCGCACCTCAACCTGGCCATGATTCATCCGTTCAAGGACGGAAACGGGCGCATGGCGCGCGCACTACATACTCTCGTATTGGCCCGGGAGGGCATTTTGGCGCCGGAATTCTGCAGCATCGAGCGATTCTTGGCGCGCTTCCCACATCGTTACTATTCAGTACTGGCAGAAGTCGGCCAGGGGCGGTGGCAACCGCACCGCGACGCGGCCCCTTGGACCCGGTTCTGTTTAACCGCCCATTACTGGCAAGCCGCGAATCTCCTGAAGAATACGAGGGAGCAGGAACAAATCTGGACGGCACTGGAAGGTCTTGCCTCCGCCGACCGGCTGCCTGAACGAATGCTGCCGGCCCTGTTCGATGCCACGATGCATTGGGGTCTTTCTAACGCGACCTACAGGCGCGCGGCGGAAGTATCCGACGCGGTGGCAACCCGCGACTTGAATGTGCTTGTCAAGAAGGGACTTCTGGAGCCTGTCGGTGAAAAGCGTGGCCGCACGTACCTATCCGGCCGGAAATTGACCGAGATCGAAGACCGGTTCTTGCGGCCGCCCGATCACGCCGACCCGTTCACGGGGGAGGCTATTCGATGAGCCGAGCCTTGAAGTCGCTCCACGCCTAAGCGAGACTGCTGACAGGATGGATCACGCTTTCACCAGAGAATGCCCGATGCGC
>JBIOJL010000671.1:0-1651 GCA_044450885.1 Tepidisphaerales bacterium | reverse complement strand
TCGGAGACTCGCAACGAATCGGTTCCGTGAAGATACGCGCCGAAAACGTTGAGATCCTGGAAGTACACGCTCGCGTAGACGCCGGTCCTGAGGAAGTGCTCGTCCTGGATGTTCGCATGGATTCCGTCCGGCGTTGTCATCGGAAAGTCGATGCCGCTGCCGTCTCCGCGGTACGTGAACACGCCGAGGCGAAGCGAGTTATCCTGCCAGTTCTTATCGGGGACGGGCTGGCCGCCGTTGTCGCCGTCGAGCCCCATTCCGCCGAACTTGTAGTCGAACCGCGCGTACACGTCCTTGGCGTTGTTCCCGTCGAAGCGGCCGGTCGTGTCAGTTGCGCTCGGCCCGATACCGTTGGCGATACCGGCGACCCACATCGCGCGGTGCCGGATGATGCCGTAGCCTTCGATGCCTTGCACGAGCGCCGGCAGCGAAATGGCGGTCGGGCTCCCGCCGCCCGCGAGGCCCGTGCCGCCGTTGAATCCAATCGGGTTGTAAGCGAAGAGCGAGTCGATGCCGGCGTCGGTCGAGATCCACATCTCCTGGAAACCGGCGGCGATGTTGGGTGCGAACTTCCCGACGCGGAAGTGGAAGAGGTCTTCAGGGCCGAACGGCGAGTCGAACCCCATGTGAGCGTGCTCGAGGTCGACAGACACACTGCCATCCGGGTTCGCGCCGAAGGTGACTTCACCGAGGTAGGACAGGTGATCGCCGAGCGTGCCGGCACCGAAGATGTTGACTTCCTGGGGGAACTGCAAGTCGTTGCGGATGCTGGTGACCGAGCCGTCGTCGTTGAGCGTGGACGTGCTGACGCTCGCCAGCTTCATGTTGATCGCGAGCGGCACCGAGCTTGAAATCTCGCCGGGCCAGATCGCTTCGGGCCACAGACGCTTGTACGCCGCCGCGCCAAGGCTGACCGGCTTCTCCTTCACCATGTCCTCGGTCTGGCCCGGCATGCGGTAGCCGCGCAGTCGGAATGCCTCGCCAAACGCATTCAGCTTCGGGAACATCGCGTGGCAGGTCTGACAACTGGTCTGGTATTTCCGCGCGAACGCGGGAACGGCGTCTGCTCTCGCCGCGTTTCCCAGGAGGGCGACGACAACCACTGCCGGCGCCGCGATCCGACGAATCGAACAAGCACGTAGTGAATTCACAAAGCCCCTCCAAAAGTCGGGCGCGACAACGAGCCCGAGTGATTCCCGAATGCCTGCGGGAAGGGCAAGGGCTGTGCCGGATGTCAAGGCGAGAAACCGGAGACAATTGGGCCGAATCCTGGCTTTCGATGCTTCTCAGGTGGGAATTAATCCCCGCCACACCGGGAAAGTGCGCGGGATAGGATTGGAATCCGTGAGCGCTTGGATTTAAATAATCAGGACGGTGATTGGCCGGCGCTTCTGGCCATCGCCGGGGTCTGCGCAGCCGGGTGGCTGCTGGTCGGTCCGCGCGCCAACGTGCCGGTGATCGACGACTGGGTTTACGCCTGGAGCGTCCAGCATCTCGTCGACACCGGCCACCTTCAGATCCTCGATATCAGCGCCTTCTACCCGCTCGCGCAAGTTCTGTGGGGCGCGCTTTTCGTGCGAGTCGCGGGTTTTTCGTTTGAGGTGCTGCGGCTGTCCACGCTTGTCCTCTCGGCGCTCGGCTGTTGGGCCGT
>JBIOJL010000670.1:0-1651 GCA_044450885.1 Tepidisphaerales bacterium | reverse complement strand
GTGCAGCAGCTTTTGCCGACATGCGCTCGCGGCGCTCAGGCGAGAAGCTCTTGGTCAGCTCACAAAAAGGTCTATGTCCGGTCATGGGTGCGTCATGGAGCAAGATGCGAATATGCCTTGTCATTGGGTTTGCAATGGTCCAGGGCGCGTGTCAATTTGACTTGAGCGTTGATGATGTCCCGGTGAGTATGTCGGCGATGTGCCGTCTGGGCATGCGGTTCTGACGATCAATCCCCATCAGACTTGGCAATACAAAGTAACCGGAAAGGAGGAGTTCTCGCGGAGTGGAACTTGGACGCCAGAGCCTAAGAGGCTGACCCGAAAATAAGTTGAGTGATCTCAGCTACTTGTGGTTCTGTCTGGTTGCGAATCAAGACGGAGTCACGTGATGTGGACCAAGATCACCCGGCCGAAATATGCGCGCGATGGACTTCGCTATGCAAGCGATACGACGGATGAGGAATGGGCGGTAATCGAACCGTTGCTGCCATTGCCTGCGAAGGGGCGCGGCCGGCCGCGCACCACGCGGCTGCGGTCGGTGGTGAATGCGCTGTTCTTCATGGCGCAGAGCGGCTGTCAGTGGCGGATGCTGCCGAAGGACTTTCCGCCCTACACGACGGTGCAGCGGTATTTCTATCCGTGGCGCAACAGCGGCCTGTTGCGCCAGATCAACCACGTGCTGGTGATGCAGGCGCGCGAGCAAGACGGTCGTGAGGCCAGCCCGACCGCGGGCATAATCGATAGCCAATCGGTGAAGACGACGGAAGCCGGCGGCCCGCGCGGGTTCGATGCCGGAAAGAAGGTGAAGGGCCGCAAACGTCACATCCTCACCGACACGACCGGCTTGCTGGTGGGCGCGATTGTGCACGAAGCGAGCGTGCAGGATCGCGATGGCGCAGCGATCTTGCTGGCCTCGATCCAGCGCACGCATCCGTGGCTGCGCCACGTGTTCGCCGACGCCGCCTACGCCGGCGACAAGCTCGCCGCTACGCTGGCACGGCTCGGCAAGTGGACCATCGAGATCGTGCGACGCTTGGAAGCGACCGCAGGCTTCCAACTCCTCAAGCGGCGCTGGGTGGTCGAGCGAACGCTGGCTTGGCTGAGCCGCAATCGGCGCCTCGCCAAGGATTTCGAGGCGTCAATCGAAAGCGCCGTAGCTTGGCTCCTCATCGCCAGCATCAAATTGCTGACCCGAAGGTTGGCAAGGGCGTAAAGTAATGACCGGAATTACGAGTCAGACTCTAAAATGTTCGATACGTTGTCCACGGCTTCAAGGGCGGCCTGTATGTCCTTAAGGTGGTCGCCGGGGAAATAACTCTCGGGATCATCTTCTATCGCCTCCCAACTTCGAGCGAACCAAAGACATCCCAGTCCGATGGCTTCCATTGGCACCTCCCGCCCATAGATTTCGGCGCGCGGTTGGAACTTGACGGCTTCGTCGGAGCCGAGCCGCCAGCGCTACAGTGATGATGCACAGAGAGATTTTGCGTATGCTTGGCCCCGGCAATTGAAGCGTTATCAGGTCGCAACCAACGTGGGAAGCGGGTTCCCCCGTTGCTCAAAAAGCCCCTTCAGGGAGCAATTGACGCCACTACCCGCCCGGCGTGCTGGCAAGGTCCGATGCTGGCAGCTCTGCTGACTGCGCGGGGAC
>JBIOJL010000669.1:0-1664 GCA_044450885.1 Tepidisphaerales bacterium | reverse complement strand
TCGGCCTGCGCGCCCTGTCGGACCAGGCAGTCGCGCGACCTGGGACCGAGCACATCACCTATGCGGCGGAGGAACGCCTTGCCGGGCGTGCCGGTGACGACATACTTGGGCAGCATGTCGAGTGTCAGGAGCATCTCGGCGAGCGACACGAGTTGGTCCGGATCGCCCCACAGGGCGACGGTCTTGCCGTAGTAGTACTGGTGCATGTCGGTCATCAGGTCCAGCAGCCGGCCGCGCTGGCGGCTCACTTCGTGCGGGACCTTCCCGCCGGCAAGCGCCCGCAGCGTCATAATCAAGCGGTCGGTGGCCCGAAGGCCGATCGGCAGCGGGAGCACCACCGATTTCACGCCGGTCTTGGCCTGTAGCGCCTTGCCCGCGGAACTTGAACAGACCGGGCCCAGAGCGATCGTGGCGACCGACGCGCCGGTACGGCGAAGCTGGTCCACAGTGACTCCGCCTTCGGGGTACATCTCGTAAACACCGGTCTGCGGGGCATCCAGCACGCCCGACGTGTCGGGGAAGACGATCGGCTCGAAGCCGAAGAGCCTCACGAGGCTCTTGATCTCGCGGATGTCGGCCGGTTCGACCCAGCCAGGGATGATATTGATCTGCCCGGCCACCTTCGTGTCGGCCGGCGCGGCGAAGTAGTCCACCATCGCCTTGGTCATGTTGGCGAAGCCCGTGGTGTGGCTGCCGACGTAGCTGGGCGTGTTGCAGTGGATCAGGTGCTTGCCCGCTGGCACCAAGCCGTCGGTCCTGGCTTTGTCGAACATCTGCGGGATGTCGTCCCCGATCGTTTCGGAAAGACAGGTGGTGTGGACGGCAATCACTTCCGGGTCGTACAGCGAGAAGATATTCTCGATCGCCTGGAGCAGGTTCGACTGCCCGCCGAACACCGAGCTGCCCTCGGTGAAGCTGCTGGTCGCGGCCATGGCCGGCTCCTTGTAGTGCCGGCTCAACGTGCTGCGGTGATAGGCGCAGCATCCCTGGCCGCCGTGGCTGTGGGGAAGACACTTATGAATGCCCAGTGCCGCGTACATGGCGCCAATCGGCTGGCACGTCTTGGCCGGATTGACCGTCAGCGCCTGGCGCTCGGCGACGGGCCCCGGTGTCGTATGTCTGAGGAGGCTCATCGTTCACTCATCCCCGTCGGCCCCGCTGACGCTTTTCTTGCTCGTCGCAGTCAGCTCGGCCCCGTCCATGGCGTCCAGGTCCAGCCCGGAGTCGGACAGGACGTCGGCCGCCGCAGCGTCGTCCCACGGCGCCTTGATCAGCGACCACACCGTCCCATTCACCAACCGGTCGATCTCCGCGTAGAAGTTGATCGCTCCCGCGAACCCCGCGTACGGCCCGCCGTAGTCATAGCTGTGCAGCTGCTTGCACGGCACGCCGCTCTTCTGCACCACGAACTTCTCCTTGATCCCGGCGCAGAAGACATCCGGTTTGACCATCTCGATCAGCTTGTCGCTCTCGTAGTGGTTGATGTCGTCGATGATCAGCGAGCGGGGCTTCATCTCGGCCATCATCCCCGCATATTCCTTAAGGCGGTAGCCCTGCCCGGCCCGGGCGGCGGCGAAGGCCTCGTCCCTCGGGCGGAACTTCTTCGGATCTTTCTCCACGTGCAGCTCCTCGATGTTGCGGCTGTCGGCGTCCACCTTGATGGT
>JBIOJL010000668.1:0-1674 GCA_044450885.1 Tepidisphaerales bacterium | reverse complement strand
GGCGATGGCCTTGCCGTAGGCGTGGCCGCTGGGGTCGGGCTCGTCGATCTTGTAGGCATCCTGCGAGGCGGCGAAGCCGACGAGTTCGGCGTAGATCTTGGCGCCTCGGGCCTTGGCGTGTTCGTATTCCTCGATGATGAACAGCCCGCCGCCTTCGCCGACGGCCGAGCCGGTGGCGGCGGCGTCGAACGGCCGGACGGCGTCGGCGGGGGAGTCGTTGTGCTTCTCGGACAGTCGTTTCAGGAGGCACTGGCGGATCATGCCCATGGGGTTGAGGCGCGATTCCGCGCCGCCGCAGATGGCCAGGTCGGCGCTGCCGCGCTGGATGGTGCGGAAGGCTTCGCCGATGGCCAGGTGGCTGCTGGCATCCTGGCAGGTGATGGTGTTGGATGGGCCCTTGAGCTGGTGGATGATGGTGACATGGCAGGCCAGCATGTTGGGCAGATACTTGAGCAGCCAGAGCGGCGTGAGCTGGTTCATGCCGTGGTTGCCCCAGGCCTTGAGGTCGAGCTGGTTGCCGTTGCGGGCGGTGGCCATGGCGGCTGTCAGTTCGTTGAGTTCGGCCGAGATCAGGGCGGCACCGATGTTGCAGCCGAAGCGATGCGGCGTGGTTTCGGGCTGGTCGGTGTAGGCCGGGACTTGATGCCCGAATCGCGGAAGGCATCGTCGGCGGCGATGACGGCCATCTCGATATCGCGGGCCATGACCTTGGTGGCCTTGCGATAGCTCTTGGGGACGAAGTCGCCGATCTTGTAGGGTGGAATCTCGCCGGCGATCTGGACAGGAAAGCCGGATGGATCAAACTGGGTGATCCGCCGCAGCCCGACCTGCCCGGCCAGGAGGTTTTCCCAGAAGACCTTCTGCCCGATGCCGATGGGGGAAACGATGCCGATGCCGGTGATGACGACTCTGCGCATAATTAAGATCCGGGCCGGCTCCGGCCCGAAGGGGCGTCACCACAAATCGGGAGGGTCGTGCTTCTGCACGACCGCGGCCGCACGGAGTGCGGCCCTCCCGGAAACATGGCCGGTTCGGTCCGAAGGGGGGCAACGTACATGGGAACGAGGTCGGAGGCAAGCGGGTCATCGTCCGGGTCATCGTCCGGGTCATCGTCCGGATCATTGTTCGGGTTATCGTTGGGAGTTCACGCTTCAGCGTGGCTTGCGGCGTTTGGGCAGGAAGACACGCTGAAGCGCTGAAGCGTGAACTCCAAACAGAACTCCGAACGCAGTCAGGGGCGACCGTAGTCGAGGACGAGGATGGACGCGGCCTTGGAATCCCGGGCGGGGATGGCGACGTATAGCTGCCCGGTGTCCGGCCAGAACAGCGCGGTTCGCGCGCCGGGGCCCGTCGGTTTCCGCGGCAGCGGTGCGTAGTGGCTGGCGTCTTCCTGGTCGATCATGGCCAGGTAGCCCTCGCCTCCGGCGGCGTAGATGCGGTGGTTGGCCGCGTCGTAGAAGACATCGTCGCAGTCCTGGGGAATGTCCGGCCTGGCGATGACGTTGCCGTTGTCGGAATCCATGACCAGCAGCTTGGGCGGATGGCGACAGCCGACAAACAACCGCTGGTTGGCCTCATCGAGCGCCATGGAAATGTTGGCGGCCGCGTTGCGCAGCTCCCATTTGGCAACCACCGCATGCTTCTCGCGATCGACCACGGCAATATGTCCCAGGT
>JBIOJL010000667.1:0-1724 GCA_044450885.1 Tepidisphaerales bacterium | reverse complement strand
TCCTGGACCGGGCGAAATGCCCAGGCGCCGGGCACGGGAGAGCCTGGTGGTACGCGGCCCACATCAGCCGCGAAGACCACCTGGCCACCGTCATCCGTCAAGCACTTACCTGCACACCCGACCCCGCGGCCGTCCTGCGCCGAGCCACCCTGTAGACGCGGAGATGTCGCGCCCCGCACTCGCGATGCCCGGACATCGGGGCTGAGCACGCCGTCATCGCCTTGGTGTGGCGCGGCTGGGCGCGGCTAACGACGGGTGAACGTGACGTGGGTGACGCCGCTGGGGGAGCTCACCGACTCGATGGCGAAGCCTCCTCCAGGCCCTCCAGGCCGTCCCAGAGGGACTCGCCGCGGCCGAGGAGGATCGGCACGAGCGCGATGTGCATGTGGTCGATCAGGCCGGCGGCGAGGAACTGGCGGACGGTGGCCGGGCCGCCGCCGATGCGGACGTCGAGGCCACCCGCGGCCTCCTTGGCCGCTGCGAGCGCCTGCGCCGGGCTGGCGTCGATGAAGTGGAAGGTGGTGCCGCCCTTCATCTCGATCGAGGGCCTGACGTGATGGGTGAGCACGAAGACGGGGGTATGGAACGGCGGCTCCTCGCCCCACCAGCCCTTCCACTCCTCGTCGGTCCACGGTCCGCGTTGCGGGCCGAACTTGTTGCGCCCCATGATCTCCACGCCGATGCCCGGCCCCCAGTTGCTCGCGAAGGCGTCGTCGATGCCGGTGCTCCCGCCTTGCTGGCCCTGCATGACGTGAAATGAACGGGTGCCCATGAACCATCGCACCAGCCGGTGGCCGGCATGCCCGAAAGGTGCCTCCAGGCTCTGGTCAGCACCGGCGCCAAAGCCATCGAGCGAGACGGACATGTTGTGAACACGAACAAGTGACATGACGGGTAGACCTCTCTGGTCGAAGCTGAGTTCATCGGTGCTCATGGTGTGGACGTAGCCAGGATTGCTTTCTCGACATCTGAGCACCCATGACACCTGAGCACCGGCGAAACGGCTGGCTAGCCCGGCCTAAGCGACGCATGAGGCTCCGCGTCGTGCCGTCACGATGGACGAGGTACGCGCGCACCGGGATGCGATCACACGGCTCGGCGAGCGCTTCGGCGTGCGCAACATCCGGGTCTTCGGATCAGTCGCGCGCGGCGAGGCGGCTCCGGACAGCGACCTGGATCTGCTGGTCGATGTCGAGCGGGGCCATGGCTACTTCGACATGGCCGGGTTCGCCCTGGCCGTGGAGGACGAGCTTGGCGTCATGACCAGGTGGCGACCCTCCGTGGCCTGAAACTCCCGATCCGCGAACGCGTACTCCGTGAGGCCGTCGCCCAGTGAGGCGGGTCGTGACTGCTCTGGGAAGGCTCACCGGTCCAGACCCGCACGCGTGGGAGCGTTCGGCGTAGGCCTTGGCCGAGATGGCTGCGGGGCAACGTGACCGCTGCTTTGAGGCGCGAGGAGATGCACATGGACGACGTTCTCGCCAACCGTGCGGCGTATGACACCCGCACCGCCTGAACCAAGGGAGCGAAGGCGTCACATCAGCTTGCGGTTCTCGCTACGGGCGTAGCTTCACTGCTACACTTGTGTCATGACTGCCATCCCCGCGCGTGATCTCCGCAACCACACCGCGGAGGTACTGCGCCGAGTGGAAGCCGGCGAGGAGATCGAGGTCCTCAGGGACAACCGGCCGGTCGCGAAGATCATCCCGCTGTCCCGGCGCCGG
>JBIOJL010000666.1:0-1730 GCA_044450885.1 Tepidisphaerales bacterium | reverse complement strand
TGACGAAGATCGAGACGACGATGGCGTTCGCGAACCCGCACCGCGTCATCTGGATGCCCGGGTCCAATCATCCGTACCCGTCAGCGGGGGCGCCGCACACCTGGGAGGGCTACTCCACTGGCAAATGGGTCGGCAACGTCTTGTGGGTGCACACCGACCACCTGAAGCAGGGTTACTTGCAGCGGAGTCAAGGCCTCTTGCTCAGCGACATGACGACCATGGACGAGCGGATCTTCCGGTACGACAACATCATGGTCGACATCATGATGATCTCCGACCCGGCGTACTTGTCGCGGCCGTTCATCTATAGCAAGTTGTACGCGTACATCCCGCAGGGCAATATGGATCCCTACCCGTGCGCTGTGCACAATCAGGTTCCAACTCCCGAGGGGTATGTGCCGATGCGCCTGCCCTTCTACACCACCAACTACAACGATCTGTTCGTGAACAAGGGCATTCCGCTCGAGGCCGCGCGGGGCGGGGAACAGACGATGTTTCCCGAATATCAGGACCACCTGAAAACCCTGCCGCCGAATCCGCCATACAAGCAGCTCCAAGAGGAACAACAGAAGCAGCTTGACCAACAGACCGCCATCAGCCAGGGGAAGAGTCAGTAAGTCACGACGGCGCTTCTCGCTGTTACAGGCTGGACGACCTGGTTGTGCCGGACCATGAACGCCCTGGCCGGGCGGTTAGCGGTGCGGCACCCGGCCAGCGTGAAGGCTGGGAGAGTACGGCCGCGTGAGGCTTGCAGATTTCAAATAGGTCCGGACACATCATCGCCGGCCCCGGAGGCGTGCTGGCAGCGACGCTGATCCTGGCGGTCAGCGGCCGCTACGGCATCTTCCGCGACGAGCTGTACTACTGGGCCTGCGCCCGGCGGCTGGCGTGGGGTTACGTCGACCATCCACCGCTCTCCATCTTCGTGCTGCATTTTCTCGGCGACAGCCTGTGGCTCTTGAAGCTGCCGGCCGCGCTTGCGTTCGGCTTGGCCGTATTCCTGATGGCCCGGCAGGCGATCACGATGGGCGCGGGTCCGTGGGGAACGGCAGTGACCACGATCGCCACGGCGCTCTGTCCGTTGCTGGCTGGGGTCGCCGGACTGTATTCGATGAACGTGCTCGAGATCGCGTTCTGGGCGATCGCGACGACGATCACGACGCGGCTGCTTGTCGCGCCGACGCGGTCTTCCTGGATTTCGCTCGGCGCTGTGATCGGCCTCGGCGTGTTGAACAAGTACTCGATGCTCCTGTTTCTGGCGGGACTCAGCGTCGGGCTCCTGTTGACGCCCGCCCGGCGCCAGCTGATCACGCCGGGGCCGTGGCTCGCGGGTCTCATTGCGGTCGTGATCATCTCGCCCCACGCAGCATGGGAGGTGAATCACGGCTTGCCGTCGCTCGAGTTCATGAGAAATGCCACGAACGTGAAGATGGCGACGATCAGCCCGCTGGACTTCATTGAAGAGCAGATCGTCGATACGAATCCGGCGTTCGCTATCTGCTGGCTGCTAGGCCTCGGCGGGCTGCTGTTGACGAGGCGGCTCGCGCCGTGGCGAGCGCACGGCGTCGCGTTTCTCGTGAGTGCGGGCGTGCTCATGGCCTCCCGCACGGCCCGTGCGTCGTACCTGGCCCCGTCATATTCGCTCCTCCTGCCGGCCGGCGGCGTCATGCTCGAACAGCTGGTTCCGTCAACGGCGGTATGGGGCCGGCGACTCGTGCTCGCCGTGATGG
>JBIOJL010000665.1:0-1737 GCA_044450885.1 Tepidisphaerales bacterium | reverse complement strand
CGCAGGGGCAGGTGCGCGGGCCATGGCGTCCGTGCGAAGCTCGAAGCTGAGCGGCTGCTGCGAGACCGTACGTACCTCTGGCGTGTTCCAACCCGCGGAGAGACTGGCCCGCGCTGTTGTAAGGTATCATCGTTTGTGGCGGCCGTGAACCGCGCCGTTTTGGCGGTTGGCGGCGAGCACGGATAGCAGGTTCTTCTACCACCGATGACAGCGCCTGCAGTCGCTCGACCTTTAACCGGAGGAGAGCGATGGACGTTTTGCGAGAGAAGTGTGCGGGGCTGGATGTTCACCGCTCGGTGATCGTGGCCTGCGTTCTGGTATCGACCGCCGGCGGGCGGATCACCAAGGAGGTACGGTCGTTCGCCGCGATCGCCTCCGGGCTGGCAGAGTTGGCGGCATGGCTGAGCGGCTTCGGCGTGAGCCATGTCGGCATGGAAGGCACCGGCGTCTACTGGATGCCGGTGTATGCCGCGCTGGAAGCAGTGGGTGGCATCACCCCGATCGTCGCCAACGCCCGGCACATCAAGGCAGTCCCGGGCCGCAAGACCGACGTGATCGATGCCGAGTGGATCGCCAAGCTGATCCGCTATGGCCTGGTGCGGGCGAGCTTCGTGCCGCCACAGGCCATCCGGGACCTGCGCGATCTCACCCGCTATCGCCGCACCCTGGTCGACGCGCAGTCCTCGGAGCGGCGCCGCCTGATCAAGCTGCTGGAAGCGGCCGACATGAAGCTGGCCGAGGTGCTCAGCGACGTGTTCGGTGTCAGCGGGCGGGCTATCCTGCGCGCGCTGATCGACGGCACGAGCACCCCCGCGCAGATGGCAGCGTTGGCCAAGGGGATCGCCCGCAAGAAGATCGCACCGCTGACCGCGGCCCTGGGGGGGCAACTGGCCGAGCACCAGCGGTTCATGCTGCAAGTCCAGTTGCGCCGGATCGAGGACACCGAACAGCAGATCGCCCGGCTCGACCAGCAGATCGAGGTGCGGTTGCGGCCCTACCGTGATCAGATCAAGCTGCTGATCAGCATTCCGGGGATCGATCGGGTCGGTGCCGTTGCCATCCTGGCCGAGATCGGACCCGACATGTCCGTCTTCGCCACGCCTGGGCACCTGGCCGCCTGGGCCGGCGTTTGTCCGGGCAACAACGAAAGCGCCGGCAAGAAGAAAGCCGCCGCGGCCCGCACCGGCAACCGTCACCTCAAGACCGCCTTGTGCAACGCCGCGATCGCCGCATCGCGCAAGAAAGGCAGCTACTTCAAGGCCAAATACTACAGCCTCAAAAGCCGTATCGGCGGCGGCAAGGCCGCACTCGCCATCGGCCACAAGCTGCTGACCTGCATCTGGCACATGTTGTCCGACGGATGCTTCTACCGCGATCTCGGTGAGACCTATCTCGATCGCCGCAATCAGCAACAGACCCTGAAGCGCTACGCCCGCAAGCTCGATGCGCTCGGCTTCACCATCGTCCCAAAGCAGGAGACAGTCGCCATGGCGGCATAGCCCACACCCCCAGGGACGGGGAGTTTTCATAGCAGGTCGAGGCGCGAAGCGCCGAGGGTGAGGGCACGCCGCCCGCTCCGACTATGGCGTCGGCAGCCGCCGGTCCGCCACCGGCGTCACTGTTCATGGGTTGAGTCGCGGAACCTTCGCTTGCCGCCCCGCCCTTGACGGCAACGCCCGCGGCAGGTGCGCCGGCACGCGTCCCCACCGCTCCGCCACCGGCGCCACTGTTCATGGG
>JBIOJL010000664.1:0-1838 GCA_044450885.1 Tepidisphaerales bacterium | reverse complement strand
GTCGAAGACGCGGAACATCAGCTTGTTGGTGGCGGCGTCGAGGCGGGTGCCGCGGCCGACCATCTGGTAGAAGCTGATGGGGCTGTTGACGTATTTGAAGAAGACGATGTTGCGAACGGCGGGGACATCTACGCCGGTGGTGAGCAGATCGACAGTGGTGGCGATGAAGTGGGAACGGGAAGCGCCTTTGAGATCGGCGATGTAGTCGGCCCCGCCCACCGAGGCGGTGCATTTGAAGGCGTAGGGGTTGGCGATGGGCTTGCCGTTCTTCTTGCACCAGTCGGCGTAGAGGTTGTTCATGGCGGTGGCGACGTCGTCGGCGTGACGGTCGCGGGCGCAGAAGATGATGGTCTTCTGCTCGGGTCCCTGATCCCCCTGATCCCCCTGATCCCCCTGATCGCCGTCCGCGCCGCCGTTTTCGAGGAGTTGAGCGAAGAGGTCGGTACACATGGCCAGGACGCGGTCGGGGAGGAGAAGGCGGTCTTCGTACTCGGTCTTGTCGTAGAGGGCCTGGAGATCGTCGCGGGTCATGAGTTCGCCGGTGTTGGCGTTGGCCGCGCCGCGGGCAAGGAGTTCGTCGATGGTGATGCCGGTATTGTCGATGTTGACGTTGCCCTTGCGGATTTCGCAGGCGGCGAGGTAGCCATCCTCGATGCCCTGGGCCATGTCGTACTCATAGACCGGCTCGCCAAACCAGGCGAAATTGTCGGCGGTGATCTGGGCATCGGCCCGGGCTTCCTTGCTGTCTTCGGGGCATTCGAGATGGCGGGGCGTGGCGGTCAGGCCGATCTGCACGGCGCTCGGGTTGCGCTTGAGCACCGCGGACCACTTGCCCCAGGCAGAGCGGTGGCACTCATCAATGACGATGTGGCTGAAGTAGTTCTCGGGGTAGTTCCTGGTGAGGAAGTTGGCGTCGGCCTGGTCGCTGTCCACGTCCAGCGTCTGGTAGGTGGCGACGATGATCTTGGCGTTCTTCTGGGCGTTGCCGCCGGTGGCGGAGGCGGCCTCAGCGCCGAATACGTTCTGCAAAGCGCCGCTGGCCTGGGTGCGAAGCTCGTCGCGGTCGCAGACGAAGAGGGCCCGGCGCAACTGGCCGGCATCGGCGATACGCTTGAGCAGGTTGACGGCGATGAAGGTCTTGCCAGCGCCGGTGGCGAGGGACAGAAGGGCGCGGCCGGGCTTCTTTTCGTTGACGGAGCGGGCGAGTTTCTCCATGACGGCGCGGATGGCGGCATCTTGGTAGTAGCGGCGGGTGGCTTCGCCGCCGGAATAGGGAGTCAACAGCGGCTTGGCGGCCGGGTCGTCGAGTGAAAAGCCCATGCCGACTTCGTAGCGGCGGCGCAGTTCATCGGGCTTGGGAAAGAGGTCGAGCGGGAGCGGCTTGCTGGTCTTGCCGGTGAAGCGGTCGAACTCCACATAGAGGTGGCCGTTGGTGCTGAAGACGAAGGGGACGTTGAGCCGCTTGGAGGCGGCGTAGCACTTGGCCTGCTCCATGCCCTGGGTTGGGGGCAGGTCTTCGGCCTTGGCTTCGATGATGGCGACGGCGACGGGCTGGGTGTCGCGGCGGACTTTGACGCGGAGGGTGTAGTCGGTGCGGCCTTTGGATTTCTTCTTGGGGACGCCGTCGATGACCTGAATGGCCCCGGCGGTTTCCTCGCGGCGGATGTGCTCCTCGGTCCAGCCCCGTTGGTAGAGGACCGGGTCGATCAGCTTGGCGCGAGTGTCGGATTCTCCGTAACCCATTGACGCAGATATCTTACGCGCTGGAGGGGGAAACGGGAATGGGGGCTGTGGTGGCGGGTTCATCCGTGTCATCCGGGATATCCGCGGTTCTCTTT
>JBIOJL010000663.1:0-1843 GCA_044450885.1 Tepidisphaerales bacterium | reverse complement strand
TTCCTTCGTGCTCTCCCCGGAGATCGGGCTTGTTTGTCTCCGTCGCCTTGCGGATCGCTCCACAAGACTTGACGCCGGCGTCGAGGCGCCAGGACCACACGACTTCGCCGTCCGCAACAAACGCCCTCGTCGAAAGCGCTTCTTGCGTCCACCGCATCCCGCCCCGCGTCCGTGACGATCGCGAAACGCCCCTTGGTGGGACGGGACGAATGACATATACAACTGATTTGCGCTTCTGGAAAACGGAATTATTTTTTCAAAAGGGGATTGACACGGGTCTGCACAAACGGATGAGTGATTTGCCCGTCGGGTAGTCGCCCAACTTGTCCCGAACAAGCAACCCGCATGAAACGACACGCGAGATGGCCAGGCTGCGGTTGGCGGACATCCGCCGGGGTCGTCCCGCGTGCGTGCCGTCATCGGGCGATGGCCGGTGTACGACATTGGTGACCACACCTTCGCTTGAGTGCTCAACGCGATGAGTATAACCTGTCGACGGGCAATCAATGGGGCTGGTTGGCTGGACAGCTGTCCCGGGCTTTCCCATGGCGCGTACGCGAAACATCGCGATCCGCCTGAGCGTCACCTTTGTCGTGGCGATGGCCGCATTTTGGCCTGCCGCGACCGCGCAGGCCGGCCCGAGCTGCAATATCCTGGATCTCTTGAACTCCGGCGCCACCGCGGTCGGCTCGCTTGGATCGCCCCAATGCGCCGCCGCGGCCGCCGATGACGGAGGTGCGGTTGCTTCCTACGCCGTCGCCTTCGGCCTGGAGGGCGTTTCGGCCGCCGACTCGAGCGGCGTCAACAGTTTTTGCGGCGACCTCGGCAAGCTCGGCGACGATATCAACAAGCTTCAGGCAGGGCTCGACGGTCTCAACGCCGGTGTTGACCTGGTTTCGACCCTCAATGGCCTCGACCCCCTCAACATCATCGAATGCGCCTGCAACGTTCAGCAGGGCGTCGACCAGTTCATCAACCAGGTCGGCCAATGTGCGTGCGCGCTTGTGGATCTTCTCCCCGGCATGCACTGCGACTGCTCGCCGCCGCCGCCCCTTCAGGCCAATTGTGCTCTCCCCAGCAACTGTTTTACCGGATCGAGCGATCCTGCCTGCGAGGCCGGGCTGCAGGGCGGCAACGTCATATACGGGTGCAATTCCTTCGATGCGAATTTGGGCATCGGACCGCATTGCACCGGCCAGGAGAATGACGGGTCGACCGGCGCCTTCATCAGCACGCATCTTGGCAACGACCCCAATTGCGGTCAACTGCTCTACTGCTTTTGCCCCAAGCCGATGGTGCCGGTCTGGACTCAACCGCCGTCGACGGGAAGCTTCGATCCCTTCGCCACCAGCGTGGCTACCTGCCAATGCCCGAGCGGAACCTACCAGGCCAAGTCGAAATCTGGCCAGCCGCTGACGCAGGCGGGCGTGCCGGTCTGTCTCTGCGACTACACCAATCAGCCGCCGAAGGCCACCGACGACCCGAGCCAGCAGTGCGACATCAACATCCTGGGACATTCCTGCCCTGCTAACGAGATCCTCGTCGGCACGAAATGCGTCAAGCAGTGCCCGCCCAACGAGGGCATGACCATGGCGGGCGCCTGCTGCGATCCGGTTCACATGTCAGCCTGCGGGCAGTGCTGTCCGGCGAACACAATCCCCGATCCCGCGACTGGCGGCTGCACGCAGCCAAGGCCGCCGATAGCGCAGTGAACCCATGGCCCCAAAACGCGCACATGCCTTGCGGATCGGATGCTGGATCAAGTGCCGGCAGCCGAACGCGGCGGCCACGGCGCTCGCCGCGGTGCTGGCGTCAGCGGCGCTGCTTATCCATGTCGCCGTGG
>JBIOJL010000662.1:0-1850 GCA_044450885.1 Tepidisphaerales bacterium | reverse complement strand
CGCGCCCACGACGCCAGGGTCTCCGAGGTGATGCCCCACAGCATCTGCACCGCCGGGTCGGCGATGTCGTCGGGGATCGGACCAAGTGCCGGCGGCGGTGACCACTCCTTGAGCTTCTCCCAGATGCGCTTGCGCTCCTTGAGGATGGGCTTCCAATAACCGCGTCCGGCGGGGACAGATCCGGCCGCCCACGCCAGACTGACCTCCTGCAGGGCCAGATCGGCCTCGGTGTGATGGAGATGGAAGAAGTCCTCGGCGTCGGCAATCACGCCCCAGCGGGCGAGCAGCGCTCCAAACTCGCGCAGCTTGTTGAACCAGATGGTGGTGAACCAGTGCTCGCAGTAGAACTTGTGGTCCTCGACGAACGGGAAGACGAGATGGCACAGGCCGAGCATCTGGTCGAAGGCGCCGCGTTCCTCGTCGGTGCTCAGCAGACCGCGGTATTCGGAAATGATGTGTTTCCGCTCCACCTTCAGCTTTTCGGTCGGCCGCTCGATCGATTGCCCTTTTTTGAGCATACCGATATAGCGGGCGATCGCTGAAAACGGCACCGAAAGGTCGTCGTTCCAGCTGCGGTGGTGATGGTAGAAGCCGTCGCCGGTGGACATCAGGAACCAGGGATGGCGCGACTTCTCCATCTGGTCCAGCCATTTGCGGCCAGCGTCGCCCATCTGCCCCAGGGCCAACATGGTGTCGGCGGGATCAACGTCGTCGCCGAACTTGCCATCGATGCCCAGTTCGACCGCCAGACGGGCCAGTTTCTTAAGCTCCTCATCGGGACGGAACATGAAGACGTCGATGCCGGCCACCATACGCGCCACGGTCTGGTCGGTGATCTCGGGGAACGCCTTCTTGCAGAATTGGAAAAACACCAGATAGGCACCGTAGCCCAGCATCAGGAACTCGAAGTGGTAGTGCCACATCTTCGAGAACGCCTCGATGCAGCGGTGATAGGCCTCGCGCACGTAGTGGTTCTGGCCGATGCCGCGCCCGGACGTGACGACCTCGATGTCATCGAACTCGGGCAACGGGGGCACCCTGATGTCCTCGACCTCCTTGATGAGGGCGAGCATTCGCTCCTTCCATTCGGCGTAGAGGCGGTCCCAATTCTGGTAGTAGAAGCCGGCGCGCTCCTGGAACAGCCCCAGCCGCCTGCCGATCTCGGCGGGATCGGTGACGGGGTAGGCCGTGATGTAGATGCGGCCGTTGACGATGCGGTGGTCCACCCCCAGCGTGGTCGGGAATGAAAAAACGCGGGTGGTGAAGGCGCCCAGCCCCTGATAGGGGATTTCCGCCGTCACCACGTCGAACGCTGGCATGGGCTCGGGAAAGTGCATGGCGTTGTAAAACCAGAAGACCTTGTCGTCCTCGGGCCGGAAGCGGGTGAAGTAGGGATACATGTTCTGCCAGCCCTCGGTTCCCGGGACGTCGCCGATTTCCGATGGCAGCGGGAAGGCGTTCGATTTGGCCGGCGCGGTCATGTCTCCTCCTGATCTTCGATTGTTTTTTCCGCTGTCGCTTGGCGCGACGTTGCGGTTGCCGATGCCTGCAATTCCGATTCTGCAATCATGCGACCCTATGACGGCTTCTGTCCAGGAGTCGCCTATCCAAAGATAGCGGAGGATTCCGTTTTCGCATGCGTGACGATGACGGCGCCCAGCTTGTCGCCGATCACGCGGCCATCGAGACCGCGAGCGGCGGCGCCCGTGCGTGTCTTCCCGGTTCAGGCGCGGCGCGGGCCATTTACCCGCGCCACCGCGTCGCCATGGTGGAATCGCCGGCGGCGCAGCCGAGAACAGGCCGGTGCCGCCACTTGGCGAACGGCGTCGACCAGTAGAGACTGCGTATAT
>JBIOJL010000661.1:0-1854 GCA_044450885.1 Tepidisphaerales bacterium | reverse complement strand
GTGCGGGCCATCGCCCTCAAGGTGCGGCGGGGCGAACTCGAGCCGCGCGACATCGACGAGAACACCATCGCCGACCACCTCTACACCGCCGGCATGCCCGACCCCGATCTGCTCATTCGCACGGCCGGGGAGATGCGCGTCAGCAACTATCTGCTCTGGCAGATCAGCTACGCCGAGTTGTACGTCAGCGACGTACTCTGGCCCGACTTCGGCGCCGATGCGCTCCAGGCCGCGTTGCGGGCGTATGCCTCGCGCAACCGGCGCTTTGGGGCGCTGGACAAGACCAATACGCCGGCGCGGTGAGACATCGGCATGACCAGCAATTCGCAGGGTGCTTGTCTGTTGCAGGCCGTGCTTCGTGGTCACGTTCGTAGACCGCCGTCAGGACTCACCCTTATAGACATCGGGGACGTCCCCGGAAAAGACGGCTCTGCAAGTAGGGCCAGCGTCCTCGCTGGCCTGGAATAACAGATGGTTCACACCGCGGGAAGGCCAGCGAGGACGCTGGCCCTACAAATAGCAGCGACTGGAGTCGAACCAGTGACCTAGGGCTTATGAGTCCCTCGCTCTAACCAACTGAGCTACGCTGCCTCCATGCTCCGTAAAATATCATATATGCCGGGGATGACAAGGGGCAAGTGTCGCCGTTCGGGTGTGCCCGTTGTTTTTGGCAAAGGTAGGGCGGTTTCGCCGAAACCGCCGCTGTTCGGCGTACACGGACGGCTCGGCGAGCGCTCGGCGAGCCGTCCCTACCCACGCTGCTTTCGCAGCATTTGCCAAGAATAATGGGCATGCCCCGCCGTTCAGCCGCTGACGAATATCCGCTTCAGGTGCCGGTCGTAGATGTTCTCGGTGACGTTCCGGGCGACGACCGACTCGTGCGTCTTGAGCGCATCCGTATAACGCGAGCCAAGCTGGGCCGCCACTTTGTAGGCAACGTGCAAGAGCTGCCGGAAATGGGGGTTGTACTGGGGGCATTTCTGGTCGTGGCGCAAAGCCGTTGCGTATTGCTCGCCGGTCCAGCCGGCCACTTCCTGGGGCGTGGGCAGGCGTGATTTGTCGATGTCGATCACCGTCGCGTAAGGCCCGCAGAGTTCGTCAAAACGGGCCAGCGCCTGGGTGTAACATTCGCGGGCGATGGCCAGGCCTTCGCCGCCGGCGGAGGCCAGACCGATGAGTTCTTCCAGCCAGGTGGTGCCGGCGGTCTTGAGGTGCAGGCCGGCGCCGGTGCGGCGGAGGGCATGGCGGATGGCGGGGTAGATGGAGAACTTGTCGCTGCCGGAATGGACGCTCAGCTTCAGGTCGGCCGGCAGGCCGAATTCCTGGACGGCGAAGGCGATGACGGCCAGGTCGTCGTTGAACTCTCGTTCAAATTGCCTGACGTCGCCGACGTAGTCCACGCCCTTGTTGAACCGGCCGGTGAACTTGGGGGCGATGGTCTGGACAGGGATTTTCTCCTGGGCCATGGCGGCGAGGATGAACAGCAGATCGACCGGCGTCTGCGGCTGGTCGGTCTCGTCCATGGAGACTTCGGAAACGAAGTTGCCGGCGCCTTTGGCGGCCGCGATGTGGCGGTAGACCTTGCCGGCTTCCTGAACGGCGTGGAGATACTTGCGGGCGATGGCCTCGATCCGCGCGGCGGTTGCATCGAGGGCGCCTTCGATGCCGGGGATCCGCAGGGTGCCGGCGTAGCGCGAAGTGGAGGAGACGAAGGCGGCGATGGCGTCATCGGCCGCGGGCTTGCCGATGAAGTCGGCCACGTCGATGGTGAAGAAATCGCTGGTGTCCGTGAACTTGTCGACGGTCGCCAGACCGATGTGATCGGCGTCGACGAAGTAGGCGCCTTTCCAGCCC
>JBIOJL010000660.1:0-1884 GCA_044450885.1 Tepidisphaerales bacterium | reverse complement strand
TTTTTGCCAACCTGTGGGGCGGGGTTTTGTTCTTAGCCCCGCCTTCTGGGGGTCTACAATCACCCCCCTGACGGCGGGACTACGAACAGACCGGCGAAGACGCTGGCCCAACTCGAATCGGCCGGCTTGGGCAATGTGAACGAAGGTGAGCCATGAACGCTGAAAAGCCGGATCTGAACAAGACGGCGGCGCAGGCAGGGCAATTGCCGGCCGAAGCCGTGCCGCCAGTGTCCACTCGGGCGGTTTCCGGCGTTGCCAACACGTCGCGGATTCCGCCGGTGAAGACATCGGCGGCACTACATGCAATTGCCCGCATGGAGCCGGCGCCCGTCTTCCCGAGTGAGTCGGGCGCCAACGCGGCCGCGCCCGTCGTGGACTTCGTCACTCCGCTGGGGCAGCTTCTGGCCGGCCATGTCCTGCGCGACGGGGAACTCGTCCTGCTGATTCTCCGCCCGTCGCGCTGGTTCATCCTGCTGAGCAGCCTCAAGTTCCTCGCGGCCACGGCGACCTTCATGGCCCTGGCCGCGATCTACGACGATTTCCTGCGGCATCTCTCGCGGCAGTATCTGCAAGTGGGCCTGTTCCTCATCATCGGCCGGCTGATGTGGGCGACGCTGCAGTGGATGGGCCGGCTCTATTTGCTGACGGACATGCGGATCGTGACCATCAAGGGCGTGTTCACGCTGGAGATTTTTGACTGTCCCCTGCGGAAAGTGGCGCGGACGCTGCTGGAACGGACGTTCAAGGAACAGATCTGCCGTATCGGCTCGATCGTGATCGTTCCGCAGGATGAACAAGTGCCCTTCGGTTCCTGGCGGATGGTGGCCAAGCCGCGGCGCGTCCATGAGTTCATCAAGGCAACCATCGCCCGGGCCAAACAGGGCGGCGCGATGCGCTGATCAGATATCCGACACGCACTTGTCGTAGAAGTCCACGTAGTTGTCCTTCTCGGCACCGGCGCGGGCGGCCATCGCGGCCCGCGGATGCTGGTTGAGCATGCCCCCGATGTTGTAAGGCACGTTGGGCCCCCACTCCATTTTCTGACGCAGAGCGACGAAGTGGTCCTGCAACAGCTTCAGCACCGGGCGCAGTTTGAACTTGGGGTTGCGCAGGAATCCCAGCAGCAGTTCCATCGGGCAGTTGCCGGCGCCGCGGCCCAGGCCGGACATGGTGGCGTCGATGCGGTTGGCGCCGTGGATGATCGCCTCGATGGTGTTGGCGAAGGCCAGTTGCAGGTTGTTGTGGGCGTGGATGCCGACTTCCTTGCCGGTGGCCGCGTACTTCTTGACCAGGATCTCCACCTGCTCCGCATAGAGCGCGCCGTTGGAGTCGACGACGCAGATGACCGTGGCCGGGGTCTTGGCCAGCACCTCCAGCGCCTGATCGAGTTCGGCTTCCTGGATGGTGGAAACCGCCATGAGATTGGCCGAGACTTCGTAGCCCTGCTCGGCGGCGTGGCGGATCATGTCGGCGGCCTCGGGGATCTGGGTGACGTAGCAGGCGACGCGCACCAGGTCGATGACGCTGTCCTTCTTGGGCCCCAGGTCGTGGCGCCAGTCGCACTTGCCGGCGTCGGCCATGACCGAAAGCTTGAGGGGACTGGGGTTGTCGCCGACGACGCGGCGGAGGGCATCCTCCTCGCAGAAGCGCCAGTCGCCGTGCTTGCCGCCGGCGAAGAGTTTGCGCGAGGCCTTGTAGCCGACCTCCATGTAGTCCACGCCGGCCGCCACGCAGGTCTCGTAGACGGCCTTGACCAGGGCGTCCTCGAAGCAGTGGTCGTTGATGAGCCCGCCGTCGCGAATGGTGCAGTCGAGAACGCGGATTTCCGGGCGATAGGTGATCCAGGGCGCTTTCATGCGAACCTCATCGGGTTGATGGTTTGTT
>JBIOJL010000659.1:0-1925 GCA_044450885.1 Tepidisphaerales bacterium | reverse complement strand
CCGCAAGGCTCGCCCGGTCTTTGGAGGAGACATCATGGTCCATGAGCAGTTGTTTTCCCAAGATATTGAGACGGCCAGTTCACGGCCAGACACTAGCCCCTACGAGGAGCGCCTGCGGCTTCTCCTTGCGGTGCGGGTTCAGGAATCGAAGAAAGAAGACTACTTCGGCTACCTGGTCCCGACCATGATGGTGGGTCCAATGCTGGGCTACGGGACCCGGCTTGAACCGCTTCTGGCGTTGGGAATCGGCGGCTGCTGGGGCATTTACGCTGCCGTCCACTTCTTCCGTGCCGCCAGGCGCCGGGACCAGCCGGCGAATTGATCTCCTGGCGGGGCAAGGTCACAAAGGCCGCAACGGCCACCAAACCTGCCCAGATCTTTTCCGCTTAGGGAAGGATGGCACCGCATGCTGCACTGGCACTCGCTCCCCGAGGACATTGGCGGGCTCAGACCGTTACAATATCCTATGCTCGATGTCGAGTTCGCGCAGCTCTCCGACCCGGGACGGGTGCGGGAGCATAACGAGGATTACCTCGGCTACTTCCTCCCCGCGACTCCGGAGGAAATGCGCTCCCGTGGCTGCCTGTTTGTGCTGGCGGACGGAGTCGGCGGCCACGACAAAGGCGAGGTAGCTTCCCACACCGCGGTGGAGAGCATGCTGGCCGGTTTTCGCGGCGCCTCCGCGGGTGAGCCGCACGCGGCGCTGCTGTCGCGGTTAGTGGAGACCGCCAACACCCGCGTGCTCGAGGCTGGCATGGCGGCCCACAGCAGCGGCATTGCCATGGCCACCACCCTGGTGAGTTGCGCCCTGCGTTACGATCGCGCCCTGGTAGCTCACGTGGGCGACTCGCGCTGTTACCTGGTGCGGCGCGATGAGGCCATCGTGCTTACCCGCGATCACACCCTGGTTGGCGAACAGATGCGCCTGGGCCTGATTTCGGCGAGGGAAGCCGCCGATTCCCCCCACCGCCACTTGCTGAGCCGCTCGCTGGGCAGTGAAATGTTCGTCAACGTCGAGACCAATGAGCATCAGATCCTTCCCGGCGACGTGCTGGTTCTGTGCTCGGACGGTCTTCACGGTTCCATATCGCCTTCCGAGATTGCCGCCATCGTCGGTCGCCAGCCGGACTTGAATGCGGCAGCGCAGAGACTGGTGGCGTTCGCCAACCAACAGGACGGCGGCGATAACATCAGCGTGCAAGTTATCCGCATTCGCAGCGTGGAGCGGGTAGGCATGTACCGCGGACGCCCCTACCGCCTGCGCTGACCATCCCTGTTTTCGACCCGAGCCTGCCTTCGACCCAGGAATAGTAACCACTGGGGCCAAGTTTTTATGGATTCTTTACGTCTTGGCGCCGCATATTCTGGCATCATGGAACGATGTTGGGTTTGGGGATGAACCCCTGCGCCTTGCCGCGGCCCTCGTTTGTGTTTGCCACTGAAGGCCGGCGCTTACCATGACCTCATTGCATACCGGCGATCAGCTCGATCACTACCGCATCGACGGCGTGACCGCCCGCAGCGGCATGGCCTCCATTTTTCGCGGCACCGACCTGCGCACCGGACAGCAGGTCGCCATCAAGGTCCCGCATCCCGAGATGGAAGGCGATCCGGTTCTCTACGACCGTTTTCAGCGCGAGCTGCAGATTGGTCAGAAGCTCGACCATCCTCATGTGATGAAAGTGTTCTCCGACGGCGACCGCACCCAGCTCTACATGGTGATGGAGTGGGTGGAAGGCCGCCTGCTGCGCCAGCTGCTGAACGAGCAGAAGAAACTTTCTCCCGAGCGCGCCGTGAAAACTGCGATCGCCATTGCCGACGCCCTCGACTACATCCACAAGAACGGCGTGGTGCACCGCGATCTCAAGCCGGAAAACATCATGATCGACGCCGATGACAACATCAAGCTGATCGACTTCGGCATT
>JBIOJL010000658.1:0-1964 GCA_044450885.1 Tepidisphaerales bacterium | reverse complement strand
TCCTTCTGGAAATGCCCGGTGGCGTGTACGTACTCAGGCGTGGGCCCGCCGAACTCCATGTTGTCGATCTCGCCTCCGGCCGGCCAGCCCACGGAGCGCGTGTTGCTGCCGAGCATCCAGATGGCCGGCCAGACGCCGCGGCCCTGCGGCAGCTTGGCACGCACTTCGACCCGGCCATAGGTCCAGTCGACTTTGTTGCGCGTGATGAGGCTGGCCGCGGTGTAGTCGGCAAACTGGCGTGAGGCCGAGCCGCGTGTGGCATCGGGCGAGTATTTCGGATTGGCAAAGTGCTCGCGCCGGCCTTCGATGATCAACATGCCGTCCTCGACGCGGGCGTTCTCCAATCGGCCGCGCGTGTAGAACTGGGCCTCGTTATTGCGGACGAACCCTTCCTCATAGTCCCACTTGGCCGGGTCGGGCGGTCCCTTGTAGTCAAACTCGTCCGACCAGACCAGCCGCCAGTCATCCGCCCGCAGCGGTTGGGCAAGGACCGACAGAGCCAGCGCCAGCAACAAGGCACGACAATTGATTCGCATCGAGGAACTCCTCAACGAATCGTAGTGTCGCCCGGAACGGATGTTGCGTACGCCCTCCGCGCGAAATGGCGTTGCAGTTGCGTCATCTTCGCGAGACCCCCCTTGCCGCGGTCCATGACACTTTCGGCGGTGCCCCTGCCAGATTCCAGTGGGACAGACATTCTTGTCTGTCATCGAATGGCTGAGCGAGGGGCATTCCTGCCCCTCCGAAGCCATTCGAAGCGATCCCGCCGATTCTGTCATGCACCCCATTGCCCGGCCGCCGCGCGGCGATTTGCTCCCGGTGGGGTGTTTGCGATAGACTCGCCGCCAGATCGGACGGGTATGAATGCTTGTGGGCAAAGCGCTGTGGTGTTGGCGAAGGTGGCCTTATGCGTCGCCGCCGTGGTGGCGTGGAGCGGCGGCTGTGCCCAGCCTCCCGAAAGCAAACGCGGGATTCTCGACGAGAACCCGGCCGTGAAGATTGCCGCGATGAAACGCGCCGGGGTGGCGAAGGATGCGGCCCAGTCGTCTGTCCTGGTCGATCAACTGGCCGACGAGGACGCTGCGGTGCGCTTCTACGCCATCGAGGCGCTCAAACGCATGACCGGCAACGACTTGGGCTATCGCTACTACGACGAACGGGAGGAACGGGAGAAAGCCGTGGAACGATGGCGGCAGTGGCTGCGGGAGTCGCAGTCGGCAACCGCCGCCACCCAGCCGGCCACGCGGCCGGCGGTGGTGAACGGGCAATGACGATATCACGGAGTCTGCGTTATGAGCGCCGGAAACGGAAAGCCGGAATCATGTGAACTGCATCTGGAAGTCAGTTCCGATCCCGCGAATCTGGCCCAGGCGAGAAAGGCGGTCGAGGCGTTGTGCCGAACCTGCGGCTTTGATGAGAAGAGTTGGGCCGAACTCGGCCTGGTTGTCAACGAGGCCATGGCAAATGTCATTTTGCACGCCTACAAGGGCGACATCGCCAAGCCGATGCATTTGGATGCGTGGTTCGACCAGCAGGCGGTACACATCTGGATCCGCGACTGGGGCAGCGGCGTCAATCCGCTGGACCTGCCCCAAGCCAAACGCAGCCGGCTCGAGCCCGGCGGGATCGGCCTTGTGTGCCTCCGGCGGTTGATGGACACGGTTGAGTTCTGCCCGCAGGAAGATGGGATGCTGCTGAAGATGAGCCGGCGTCTGGACCATGTTCCCGGCGCCTGTGACCGGGACGATCAAGGTTGAGAGAGAAGGTTGATGTATTATGTTAGATCATGGTTCTCAGGTTCGACTGGTCGGATCATCGCGGAAAGAGGGCGATGTGCTTGTCGCGGCCGTGGTGGGGGATGTCGATCTGCACAACAGTCCGCGACTTCGCCTGGAACTGATGCAGTTGATCTCGCTCCACAAACCAAAACGGGTGGTGCTGAACCTCGCCCAGGTGCCATACAT
>JBIOJL010000657.1:0-1972 GCA_044450885.1 Tepidisphaerales bacterium | reverse complement strand
GTCCTGAACCAGAGGAGCTATCCCATGTACGACATGAAGAACCTTGCCAGACTCAAGAACCTCGAGGCCAACGCGCCTGACGCGATCAAGGCGTTCTGGGCATTCGACAAAGCGGCGATGGCCGCCGGGGCGGTTCCCGTCAAATACAAGGAGCTGATTGCACTGGCCGTCGCGCTCACCACGCAGTGCCCGTATTGCCTCGAAATCCACAGCAACAAGGCCCGCGATGCGGGGGCCACGGAGCAGGAGATGGCCGAGGTCGTCGCAGTCGCGGCGGCGCTCCGGGCCGGAGCCGCGATCACTCACGGGACGCACACCGTCAAATAGCGGCTACGCCACGCCGTAGCGCTTGAACCACTCCAGCATCCTCTTCCAGCCGTCTTCGGCGGGACCCTGGCTATAGCTGGGCCGGTAGTCGGCGTTGAAGGCGTGCCCCGCGTCCGGATAGACGATGATCTCCGACGCGTTCCCCGCGGCCTTGAGCGCCGCGCGCATCTGCCCGATCGAGTCCTGCGTGATGCCCTGGTCCTGACCGCCATACAGGCCCAGCACCGGCGTCTTGAGCGAAGGCGCGATGTCGATCGGGTTCCGGGGATGCAGTTCGTCGGTTGGCCCCACCAGCCGGCCGTACCACGCGGCAGCGGCCTTCACGTCGGGGTTGTGCGCGGAATACAGCCACGAGATCCGGCCGCCCCAGCAGAAGCCCGTGATAGCCAACTTCGCGGCGTTCCCGCCCTGAGAGGATGCGGCCCACCGCGCCGTGTCATCCAGGTCCGCCATAACCTGAGCATCGGGCACCTTCGAGACCACCTTCGAGATGATCTCCTGGATGTCGGTCATTGCGGCGACGTTGCCTTGCCGTGCGTACAACTCCGGCGCCACGGCCAGGTAGCCGCGCTTGGCGAGCCGCCGGCACAGGTCGCGTATGTGCTCGTGCACGCCGAAGATCTCCTGAACCACCAGCACGACAGCGAATCCCTTGCCTGCGGCAGGTTTGGCACGGTAGCCCGGCATCTCTCCATCGCGCACCGGGATCTTCACCTCGGCCGCGTCGAGACCCTCGGTATCGGTGGTGATCGTTGCGGCCGCGACCGGCCGGACTGCGGCGGCGAAGCCCACCGCCAATTCGGTGACCAGGAACTGCCTGCGATTGATGTCCACTTGGCTCAACACATTGCCCCTCTTTCTTGCGCCCATTGTAACGCCATGCCGTAAAGTTTTGTAATCGACCGAACCGAAACGGGGGGCTCGTGCGTACATATTGACAGAGGAGGGGAATGCAGATGAAACCACTAGAGAAGGGGATGCGATGGGCCCTGGTGGCCCTGATGCTCGCCGGTCCGGTGCTGGTTCAAGCCACCAGTCCGAGCGTCCCGCCGACCCTGGAGCAGAGGGTCCACCATGAGCTGGCGATGCTCCCGTACTACAACGTCTTCGACATCCTGCAGTTCACCGTTTCAGGCGACAGCGTGACGCTGGCCGGAGCGGTGACCGACCCCGTCTTGAAGTCGGACGCGGCCAACGTTGTGAAGCGCATTGCAGGTGTGCAGACGGTAACCAACGACATTGAAGTTCTACCGCTTTCGCCGATGGACTGGCAAATCCGCCGGGCGGAAGCGCGAGCGATTTACCGGTTCGCCGATCTGGGACGGTATGCCATGGGGCCGATACCCTCGATTCACATCATCGTCAAGAACGGGCACGTGACCCTGGACGGTGTGGTGGATAGCGAGATGGACCGGAACCTGGCCGGAATCCGTGCCAATGGCGTGCCCAATGTTTTCTCGGTGACCAACCACCTCGTGGTCGGCAAGTCCTGACGAAGCGACTGGGGCGGTAGCCGTTCCGGGACCCCTTTCGGCGCTGCCACGGCCCCTTTCGTGCTGACCCGAGCACCGAGCTGACCAAGGCCGCCTGCCCCTAGGAGTGGGGGTGGGCGGCCAGTTTTTTTGTGGTCCGCTTCCTGACGGTC
>JBIOJL010000656.1:0-1988 GCA_044450885.1 Tepidisphaerales bacterium | reverse complement strand
TCGGCCCCATACTGCCCCGGCCGTTTCAGGAGACCCAGGCTGATGGGGTAGAAGCTGACGATGAACAGGGCCCCCCGGGCGTGGGCGATATCGGCCAGAGCCTGCGGCTCCTCCAGACAGCCGAAGAAGTTGGGGTGCTGGGCCACCACGCAGATCGTGTCGTCATCGATGGCGTGCTTCAAATCGTCGGGGTTCAGGAACCCGTCCGGGGTTGGCAAGGTTGCAACGTGGACGTCGAGGTCGCGCAGGTAGGTGGCCAGGACTTGCCGATATTCTGGATGAATGCTCTCCGGGATGAGGACCTTGCGCCGCTTCGGGTTGACGTTCATGGCCATGATGACGGCCTCGGCGACGGCGCTGCCGCCTTCGTAGAGGCTGGCGTTGGCCACGTCGAGGCCCGTGAGCTGGCACACGAGCGTCTGGAACTCGAAGAAGGCCTGCAAACTCCCCTGGCTGGCCTCCGCCTGGTAGGGGGTGTAGGCGGTGTAGTATTCGCTACGGCCGGCAATCGCGTCGACGACGGCCGGGATGAAGTGATCGTAGCTGCCGCCGCCGAGGAAGCAGACCGCCCGATCGGCGGACAGGTTCGCTCCCGCCAGCCTCTGCACCTCCTGCGTCAGCTCCATTTCAGCCAGGGCCGGCGGCACGTTGAGCGGGCGCGCCAGGCGCACGGCCTCGGGCACCTGGTCGAACAGCTCTGCGACAGATGCGACCCCGATGTGCTCCAGCATGATGCGCTGGTCGTCGGGGGTGTTCAGGGTGTACAAACGGGCCTCCGGAGGAACGTCAAGGAATCAGGGGCGGTCATGTCCTTGTTTAGGACCCGGCCGGGGGATCCGGCAGGCGCGGCAGGACGTGTTGCCGGACCCAGTCGTGGAAGGCGTCTTCGAGTGCGAGGTCATCGAGCCCTTGGGTTTCAGTGATGAAACCGGCGAACTCGGCCAGCGGCAGGGCAGGAAAGCTCACGCTCTGCGCGGACTCTTCATACCCTCCGTCGGGGCGCAAGCGGTGAACGTGAATCGCTTCGCCGTCGTAGCGCCAGACCTCAGGTACGCCCAGGGTGGCGTAGATTCCCATGCGATCCAGGGCACTGCGCGTTCCCTCAACCTCCAGCGCCAGATCGGGAGGCGGATCTTGCGTGAGATCGATGCGTTCCCGCAGTCCCAGCATGTGCGGCGCGTTCTTGATGTAATACGAATCGTCCGCTTCCAGCCCACGCTCTGCGTCCTCCCGCCGCAGGGTGGTCGAGCCCGCCCCCAGCATCCTCAGCCCCAACTCCCGGCAGAGCACCCGGAGCAGTATCCCCACGCGCGTCTTCCACCACTCGTGGTTGAACAACGGAGACATGATCTCGAGTACCCCCTGGTCGTAGGTGAGGAAGATCCGGCGGTTGCCGACCGCGGCGAGGAACCGCTCATAGGTCGGCCAATCGATCCAATCCAGGACGACACTGCCTCCTGGCGTGGGGCGCGGGGCAATGCACGAGGATGCCGTCCGCAACGGTTCGGACACGGTCGTCATGTTTCGGTCCTCTTTCGATGCGAAGCCGCAAGCGGCGCGGGCGGCTCAATGCCCCCCCTCCGCGATCTGCTTCTGATACTCCTCCAGCGTCTTCAAATGATCGAGCTTCGCCTCCGGCTGCAGCTTGATCTTCACCAGCCAGCCCTTGCCGTAAGGCTCGCCGGTAATCAGGCTCGTATCAGCCTTGACCTTGTCGTTAACCGCGACGATCTCGCCGGCCACCGGCGCGTACAGGTCGCTGACCGCCTTCACCGACTCGATCTCGCCGAACCGGTCGCCGACGGCCAGGCGTGTGCCGGGGTCCTTGAGTTCCGCGTACACGATGTCGGTGAGCTGATCGACGGCGAACTGCGTGATGCCGACGGTGCAGACATCGCCTTCCAGGCTCGCCCATTCGTGCGATTCACTGTAGCGTAGCGAGTTCGGGTCCATGCTCCCCCCCGATCGTTTAGCCGCGGGTCGTAGAC
>JBIOJL010000655.1:0-1993 GCA_044450885.1 Tepidisphaerales bacterium | reverse complement strand
GTACAACGAAGTGCGTGTGAAGTTTTTCGCGGCCGGCGACGACGCCCAGGACGGCAGTGTCTTCGGCTACGAGATCGCCGGCGAGAGCAAGTCGGTCTTCACTCAATTCGAATACTCCTTTCAGGAGCGGCTGCCGGTGGTTCTCTCACGCTACTCGCTGACTCTGCCCGTGGGTTGGGAAATGCGGAGTATCACTTACAACCACGCGGCGGTTGCGCCTCAAACCGTGGGCTCGACCTACACCTGGGAACTGCGCGACCTGCCGTTCATCGACAAGGAGCCGCACTCTCCGCACTTGGGAGCCGTCTCGCCCCGGCTGGCGGTCACCTACCTGCCGCCCGAAGGCAACCCTGCGGGCCTTCGCAGCCTGACGGACTGGGCTGCGGTGTCGCGGTGGATGGCGGATCTGGAGGACTCGCAAGCCGACACCGGCGGCCCAATCGATGAGCGCGCACGTGCCCTCACAGCCGGCGCGACTTCGGACCTGGCGAAGATCCAGACCATCGCGAGGTTCGTCCAAGGCATCAACTACGTCGCGATCCAGACCGACCTGGGGCGGGGAGGCGGCTACAAGCCGCACCTGGCGTCGCTGGTTCTCGAGAAACAGTACGGCGACTGCAAGGATAAGGCGAACCTGATGCGCGCGTTGCTCAAGGTCGCCGGCATTCCTTCGTTCATGGTGTCGATCCATGCCGGGGATCGTTCGCACGTCCAGCCAGACTGGCCGTCGCCGAGGCCGTTCAACCACGTCATCATCGCGATCAAGATTCCGGATTCCATCCAGATGGGGCCAGTTGTGAGTCACCCTCAACTGGGTCGGTTGCTCATATTCGATCCGACGGATCCTTACACCCCGCTGGGCGGTCTGCCCGAAGACGAGCAGGGTAGCTATGCGCTCATCGATGGCGCGGCTCAGGACGCGCTGGTCCAGATGCCTCTGCTGCCTGCGTCGGCCAACCGCGCCGAGTCCACGGTTGACGCCAAGGTATCGCCGCAGGGTGCGCTCGAGGCCGTGCGCGATGTGGCATATTTCGGCCAAAGAGCGTCGGACTGGCGGTCGAGTTTCGAGCGGACTTCCGCATCGGAGATACGAACGCACATGGAGCGCAGTCTGGCTGGGACCGTCGGGGGTGTCAAGCTGGGCGCCTTCACGCACAAAGATGCCCGCGACGAGGGGCGCCTCGAGACGCACGCCGAGTACACGGCCGAGCAGTTCGGCCAGTCCATGCAGGGGCGGTTGCTTCTGGTGAAACCGGGCGTTCTCGGCGGCGGTGAACGCTATGCCTTTCCCGCCAAGGAACGTAAGCTTCCCATCGTGCTGCACGCGGCCGAGTGGCATACCACCGTGCATCTGCGCGTGCCGGACGGCTTCAAGGTTGACGAGGTGCCCGATCCGGTGTCGCTCAGCGGCCCGTACGGGAAGTTCCAGGCGAGCTGGACCCCCAGCGCGAACGAAGTTTTGTTTCGCCAATCTCTCGAAGTAAACGACATGACCGCGCCCGCGGGCGACTACAAAGCGGTGCGCGATTTCTTCGATCAGGTGAGTGGAGCGGAATCGGCCCCCGTCGTCCTCATGCGGCAATAGGGTCGGTTTTCGCGCGCGGGAACCAACGGCCCCAAAACGTAGTCTATATAGGTATGCGGTATTGGGGTTGGCTGGCGGCTAAACTCGGCGTGTCCGGTTTGCTCCTTGGCGGCATCTGGTTTGGTATCACGCTGTTGCTGCCGCGCCCGCACCTGTTCCGCGGCCAGTTTCTCGGTTTCGATCTGCCCTGGACCCTGGCGGCGGGATTCGTCTTTCTGGTCTCCTGCGGCCTGATTTATCTTTCGATTCTGGATCAGCGCTATCGCTGCCGCGTCTGCGCGCGGCGGCTTCGGATGCCGCTGACATCGGGCTCCTGGGGCCAGATGCTGCAGTTGGGCCGGCCGCACCTCGAATACATCTGCCCTTACGGGCACGGGACGCTGAAGGTCGCCGAACTTCAGATCTCCG
>JBIOJL010000654.1:0-2047 GCA_044450885.1 Tepidisphaerales bacterium | reverse complement strand
GGCCTCGGGGGGACAAGAATGTCCCCCACTCGGCCATCCAATGACAGGCAAGAATGCCTGTCCCACCGAATTGTGGCTACACGCGATTGCCCTGCGCCCCACATCGTCCCGAAGAGCCGGCATTTGCCAGTACCTTGGCGGTTCGGTTCCCACACTCTATCATGCACCCGCCCCAGCCAGTGGGCGGTCCATTACGCAGGAGAGGTCCTCATGCCTGAGAAATATTGGCGTCTGAGCGGCGGCGGAGTTCTACAAATCGTGGTTGGAGCGCTGGCCGTTACCTGGGCCGCGAGCGTGGTCTCGGCGCTGCCGGAGCCGGAGAAGCCGGCCGTGCCGATGCGCGAGGTCGACCTGCGGCCGACGTTCAAGAACTGGGGGCTGGATGTCCGGCCGCAGGGGAGCCGGGGGACTTGCTCGGTGTTTACGGTGACGGACGCAGTGGAATACGCCCTGGCGAACGAGCGCCGCGCGGTGGTCCGGCTCAGCCCGGAGTTCCTGAACTGGGCCTCGAATGAGGCCATCAAAGAATACGAGGACGGCGGGTTCTTTTCGGATTTGTGGAAGGGGTTTGTGGCCTACGGCATCTGCCCGCAAGAGGACATGCCCTACCAGCCGGCGTTCGACCCGAAACTCCGGCCGACCGAGGAAGCGCTGCGGCATGCGCGGGCGCTGAAGGATGCCGGGCTGCGGCTGCACTGGATCAAGGAATGGGACGTGAAGACCGGGCTGACCGAGGCGGATCTGACGGAGATCAAACGAACGCTGTGCAAGCAGTGGCCGGTCTGCGGCGGGTTCCGCTGGCCGAAACAGGAGAAGTGGCAGGATGGCGTGCTGGAGATGGCGCCGCCGGAGGGCGTGCGCGATGGGCATAGTGTTCTGCTGGTGGGGTTCAAGGACGATTCGAAGCAGCCGGGCGGCGGGGTGTTCATCTTCCGCAACACCGCCAAGAGCACGCGTGACGGGATGATGACCTATGAGTACGCCAAGGCGTACATGAATGACGCGGCGTGGATCGGGCCCGAGGCGCCGGCGACCAAGCCGGCCGCCCAGTCCAATCGCGACCTGCTGGGCCCGCTGGGCGCGGCGCCGGCCGGGCGGAATCGCCGGGTATCCAGCAACGAGCAGCCGGGCTGGCACACCGAGAACCTGGACATGACCTGGCTGCAGCCGGGCGAGTCCATCGAGATGCCGCTGCTGGTAGGCCCGGGAGTCATCACCCACATGTGGTTCACCAGCCACGCCGGGTGGGTCGGCGAACTGAATGCGCTGAGCCTGCGGATCTACTGGGATGGCCGGAAGGAGCCGGGCGTCGAGGCTCCGCTTGGAGATTTCTTCGCGGTCGGACAGGGCAAGCCCGCCATCGTGGAGAGCGTGCCCGTGCAGGTATCGCCGACGGGCGCGCTGTCGTGTTACTGGCGGATGCCGTTCGCCAAATCCGCCCGCATCGTCGTCACCAACGACAATCCCGACCGTGGCGCGGGGCTGTACTGGCAGGTCGACTACACACAAGTGGATTCGCTGCCGGACCAGACGCCGTATTTTCATGCCCGCTATCGCCAGGAATACCCGGCGGTAATGGGCCGGGACTACACCATCGCCGAGTTGACCGGCCGCGGGCAGTACATCGGCACGGTCATGTCCGTGACCATGGCCCAGGATGGATGGTTCGGCGAGGGCGACGATTTCTTCTATATCGACGGCGAGAAAGTCCCCAGCTTGCAGGGCACCGGCAGCGAAGACTACTTCAACGACGCCTGGGGCTTCCGCCCCCGCAGCAGCCATTGGTTCGGACAGCCCCGCTGGCAGGGCGATCAGGCCGGCGACAGCGGCGTCGCCTACCGCTGGCACGTACTCGATCCGGTCGGCTTCCGCAAGTCGCTGCGAGTTACCATCGAGCACAAAGGGAATTGCGACGTCGACGTGGACGGGTTTTACCTCGAGCGGCCCGATTTTTTCAGCAGTGTCGCCTTCTGGTATCAAACGGGCGAGCCCAAACCCTTCGGCGGTTTACCGCCCTGGAACGAGCGGCGCGTGCCTTGGCAGCACG
>JBIOJL010000653.1:0-2060 GCA_044450885.1 Tepidisphaerales bacterium | reverse complement strand
CCACTACGTCGAGCGCCGTCACAAAGAAGGGGAGACCAACATGTCGCCGGTACGCTGCGTTCGTCGCCGAGCACCCAGACAAGAGGAGATCAATAGATGTCGGCAACGCTGAAGTTGAGGCATAAGGCAATGGGAGCGGAGGTACGTCGTGATACGTACGCTGTCGTGGTCGACGGTGAGCGGGTCGGGTCGGTCGGAATGAACGACACGATCGAGATACCAGTCGAGCCTGGACGTCACACCCTGCAAGTTCGCAATGGACGAAACTCGAGCAGCACTCAAACCTTCGACGCCGCCGAGGAAGAGATCGTCGCCTTCCGATGCACCGGAAAAAGGTTCTTGCCGATCTTTCTCGCATCCTTTGTCGTGCCCAGGCTGGCACTGAAACTCGTTCGCGATTGAGCCGGCGTCGCCGTCGTGGCGCTCACCGGCAACACCAGTCTCGGCGCCTCTGGCGCGGAGGTGGAAGCCAATCACATCCACGGCATCCTGGCTGCTACGGCAACAGGCCCGCCCCTCCGATAACGGCCAGCCCACACCGTCACCGGACACGCCACGGCCAGTGCCAGGTGGCAACGCGGCCCGTGCCGCGGCATCCGCACAGATAACGAGCAAACGTGTCGGCCGCGATCACGGCCAGTTGCCCGTGGCCGGCGGCCAGGTGGCGTTGGATGACTGCACTGCCCAGCAGCCGATCGTGGCGGTGGCCGCGTGCCCGGGATGGCCGACGGCCGTACTGCCCAGCGCGTCTGCGGTGGGCCCTTTTCCAGCCGGTTGCCCCGGGGCTCGGTCCTCAGGTGAGCGCAATGGCTTCGGCCCACGCGTCGCCGGGTCGCCGGGCGCCGACCACGACTCACGGACCGAGGTATCTGACGGGACGAATCCCACATAGTTCAGCAGCCGCCCGGCCCGCACCGGGAACACCAGGAAGTGCTTGCTCTGGCCCACCCACATCCGCATCGCGTCGGCCGGGTACTCATCCACGCGCGGCACCAGACCGCGATAGGCCACGGCCCGCACCCCAGATCCACGCTAACCCGCGCCCGTTCGCCTGGCGGTCCGGGAGTGGGTCGAGGTCGAGGTGATCGCCACCACTGGCCCGAATCGTTTCGCGCAGGTTCCAAGGATGCCCGGGCGGCAACGCCCGGATTCCGGGCGGCGGAGTGGAATCGCCACTCCAGCAGCGGTCCGTCCCGGTTGCAGCGCCAGCGGATGACTCACCTTGACGGGACAAGCGAGCTAATAACTCAGGTGCACAGCGCCTGACTCGCATGCGATGGGACAGGACCGTCGCGCTGTGTCTGCCGTTGCCCGGGGTCGTTGTCACTTGGTTTATCACTGGCCCAGGGGATCCTTGCTGGGTGACGGTAGTAGAGGCCCAGTGAGCATCGAGGCCGGGCTGCGGGGTGGTTATAGGCTGCGTGCGTGGCCGCCCGTCTGCGAAGAGCGTGGGCTGATTTGCCGGGGTGGGCGAGATGGGTCCTGGCGGTGTACTTGATTGGCTTCGCGCAAGGCACTGGCGCTCATATCAGGGACCTGATGCGCGGCGGGATACATGCCTACTCCTTGCTTCCGCAGGCCTGGATCCAGGTGTTCTTCGTCAGCCTGGTGGTCCTTGATCCGCTGGTTGTGGTGCTGGTCGCGTTCGTGCGCCGGGAGGGCATCTGGCTGGCGGCCGGCGTGATGGTGCTGGATGTCGTCGCGAACTGGATCGGGAACTGGCCGTCGCTGCATGAGGATCCCGCCCGGCTGCTGCGCCCGGTGGGCCTGCTGCCCATCACGCTGTTCGGCGTGTTCGTTCTGGTGACCGCGCTGCCCTTGCTTCGCGTCATGAAGGACTGACGCCTCCGGGTCCATGACCGGGCAGATGCTGCCCGGCGCGGCACTAACTAGTAGTCCTACGCTTACAAGCGAGGGGGCGCTGGATCGAAGCCAGTTTGTGGCCACCAATTGAGTATTCGAGCGGTACAGGTTCCATGCCTGGCGGCTACGGCGGCCGGCCTAGGGGCTGTCCCGGGTGAACGATGGTAGGTGACTGATCAGGGAGACCAGCGTTCGTT
>JBIOJL010000652.1:0-2090 GCA_044450885.1 Tepidisphaerales bacterium | reverse complement strand
TCGGAGACCTCCGTGGCGTATTCGCCCGTCAACTGGAAGCGGATGTAATCTTTGGGAAGAAGCATCTTCCGGACCCGCGCGTAGTGCTTGGGCTCGTTGTCGCGGACCCACAGCAGCTTCGGCAAGGTGAAGCCGGTGAGCACCGGGTTGGCGGTGAAAGCCAGGACGTTGCTCTTCCCCACTTTTTGATTGATATGGTCCACCTGCGCCTGGCTGCGCTGGTCGCACCAGATCAGGGCGGGGCGGATGACCGCCTCGGCCTCGTCGAGCAGCACCAGGCCGTGCATTTGGCCCGAGAGACCCACCCCCTTGATCTTCTTGCCGGGGATTTTCGCCTCCGCCATGACTCCGCGGATGGCCTTCTGGGCGGCGTCCCACCAGTCCTCGGGACGCTGCTCCGCCCACAGGGGCTTCTCCATCCGCATGTCCTCATGAGGGGCCGTGAATCCCGCTTTGACCCGGCCTTTGTCGTCCACGAGGATGGCCCGGGTCCCTCCGGTTCCGATATCGACACCCAACCAGTGCATAGGATTAGTCCTCAACTGTTCACCTTCGAAGCCTGGGCTTGGAACGGCAGACAGGCCGCGCCGTAGAGTCCCGCTTCATTACCCAGGATGGCCTTCTCGATCGTCGTGTCGCTGTTGCGGAAGCTGAAGGAGCGCAACCGCACTTCCGCGAACATGGCCGGAGAGAAGAAATCCCAGGCAGGTAACATCCCTCCGCTCAGCAGATACAGCGGAAAATTAAAGATATTGATGAGGTCGGCCAGGGCGATGCCAAGAGCTTGGCCCATGCCCTCGAAGATGCGCTGCGCGTTCCGGTTTCCCTCAACTGCCAGCTTGTAGACGCCTTCCGAGGTGATGGTGTCGTCGCCGAGACTCAACAGCTTCGCCATGGCGACGACGGCCAGCGCGGAGGCGTGCTTTTCCACGCAGCCGCGATTGCCGCAGCCGCAGGGATTGCCGTTCGGGTCGACGGTGATGTGGCCCAGTTCGCCGGCCATGCCGAGGTAGCCGTGAAGGACCTTGCCGCCCGAGACGATTCCTCCCCCGATGCCGGTGCCGAGCGTCAGCAGCACGAGGTCGTCCACCTCTCGTCCGGCGCCCATCCACTTCTCGCCGAGGGCCGCGGCATTGGCGTCGTTTTCCAGGATGACGGTGGCTTTGAGCCGTTTTTCGATCTCGTCGCGCACCGGATAGTTTTCGAAGCCGGGCATGTTGTGTGAGCCGACGATGATGCCCTTGTCGATGAGAATGAAGCCCGGAACCCCGAGGCCAACCCCGGCGAGCCCGCCGGCCCCGTACTTGTCGCGGAGCGAGAGGATGTTAGCCACGATGTCGTCGATGACCGCGTCCCGGCCGGCGGATAAAACCGTCGATCCCGAGATCTTCCCGATCATCTTTCCTGATCGATCAATTGCCGCGGCGCGGAGATTTGTGCCGCCCAAGTCCACCCCAATCGAATAGTCCGCCATGAAGTCGCATGATATCATCAGCGGTCGGCGGCGAGCTATCCGCCAACGTGTGGAGTGCCGCGAGAACGGAGGGAACCATGGCAACTTTGGGAATGATCGAGTACGAAAATGCCGGCCCCGAGGTGCGGGCCGTCTACGACGACATCATGGCCACGCGGAAGACGGACCGCGTCAATAACTTCTGGAAGGCCATCGCCAACGATTCGGCCACGCTGCGCCGGACCTGGCAGAGCGTGAAAGACATCATGGCGCCGGGCGCGCTGGACCCGCTGGTGAAGGAGATGATCTACGTGGCGGTCAGCGCCACCAACCAGTGTGGCTACTGCATCGCCTCGCACACGGCCTCGGCGCGGAAGGCGGGCATGACCTCCGAGATGTTTGCCGAATTGATGTCGGTGGTGGGCATGGCCAACGAGACCAACCGCCTGTCCTCCGGCTACCAGGTCGAGATCGACGACCAATTCCGCACCTAAAGAAACCTAAAAAACCGGTTTCTTTACTTCGGGGCGGGTGCGGCTTGAGGCTGGGGCGGCTTCTCGGTGGTCTTGTCCGCGGGTAATGGCTCGGGCGTAGCGAAGGTGATGGTCGCTTCCGCGGAGAACTTGCGGTACAGACG
>JBIOJL010000651.1:0-2102 GCA_044450885.1 Tepidisphaerales bacterium | reverse complement strand
TCCATCGCCCGCCTGACGGACCACGCCCCCATCCCCGGCGTGGGATGAGGCAACCGCCGGGTTACAGTAACTCCTTGATCGGCGCGTACTGCTCCAGCAAAAACTGGGGCCGGCCTGAGTAATCGAGCACCGTCGTGGCGGGATCAATGCCAAGGTGACGGTAGATGGCGGCCAGCACGTCCTGCGGCTGGTAGGGCGTTACCGCCGGCCTGGACGCCCAGGCATCGGTCCTGCCGATGACCTGTCCCATCGGCCACCCGCCACCCGCCAGCAAGGCGAAACCGGCGTCATGCCAGTGATCGCGGCCACTGCCCCCCAGACGACCCGACGCGACCTTCGGCGTGCGGCCCATTTCTCCCCAGACCACCACGGCAACGTCCTGGTCCAGCCCGCGATCGTGCAGATCGCTCACCAGGGCCGAGACACCTTGATCCAGTTTCGGAAGCAGGTCCTTGCGCAGGTGGGTGAAGTGGCTGGTGTGCGTGTCCCAGGATTCCTGGTGCCCACAAGCAAAGTTGACGACCGGCACGCCCGCTTCAACGAGGCGGCGCGCCTGGAGCCAGCGCGTGGCCTCGGCATTCCGATTGTCGTCCGTCCCGGTAATGCCGTACTTCTGCCGAATCGGCCCCGGTTCGCGGCTGACGTCCAGCGCAGCGCGGGCCTTGTTGGAGGTGAGCAACTCAAAAGCCTGGGCCGTGAAGCGATCCATGCCGACGGCCTCGCCCCTGGCATCCAGGTCGCGTCGCATGGTGTCAAAGGCGCGGAGCAACTGCTTGCGCTCGCCAAGACGTTCGGGGGTCATCTCGGGCAGCAAGGCCATGTTCCGGTACGCCTCGCCGGTCGGAACAAACGGGCGATGCGCGGCGCCCAGGTAGACCGGACCAAACTCGTCGCGGTACACCGGGCCAGGGGCCATCGGCGGGCCCAGGACGACGTACTTCGGCACATCGCTGGGCCGGCCATTCAGGAAGCTGACGACGGCACCGTGCGCGGGTCGGTTCGGTCGATTCTCGCTCCGCCAGCCGGTCGTCAGCTGCTCGCACGAATGATTGTCGCCTGTGAACTTCATGTTGCGAATGATCGCCAGCTTGTCGGCGATCTGTGCCTGACGTGGGAAGAGCTCGCAGATGCGCATGCCGGGCGCTTTCGTTGCGATCGTCTTGAATTCGCCGCGAACTTCCACCGGCGCGTCCGGTTTCATGTCATACATGTCGATGTGGCTGGGCCCGCCCCTGAGCAGGACCATGATGACCGACTTGGCTCGCGGTGCCTTCCTCTCGGCGCGCAACTTCAGGAGGTCGGCAAGCATCAACCCGCCGAGGCCAAGACTGCCGAAACGCAAAAAGTTCCTTCGGGAAAGGCCCTGGTGACCTGGCTGTTGCGGTTCGGTCGAGGGGTAGTGCATGGTTGGCTCGGGATCTCTCGGTCCAAGGTAACACCTTCGGCAGGCGCGCAGCACACAGAAGGGAGGGGCTTGGTCGCTGATTTTCAGTTCACATGCTAGGCGAGCGCCTTCGGGAATGCAAGTTCCACCTTGCTCCTTGCGATCGGCGCGGGGAGCCGGAGCGCGACGACAGCGCCCTGTCACGGCGGCGCCGCCAGCAAAGGAACCCGGAGCCACGATTCATTTCATTACAGACCCCCCCACACCAAGGCAAATGCGGTGAAACGAACGGCGCTGTCGGTCAAAGAGCAGTCAGGGCAGTCAAAGTCAGGCCCTTCCCACTCCAGCGATGTGAAACGAATCGCCTCCTCTGGGCGCCTTCCTCCCGCTTCGCCGGCGCTAACCAATCGCCCCACCGCGCGCACCTTCCTGACCTTTCTTCTCAATTCGCAGGGGAACAGGTTGGCACTCAGCGGCGGCGTCGGCCACCAACCGCGCCCCGCGCGCGGACCGGCGCAGCCCGGGGAGCAAACGGCTACTCTGACCGTTTGGTGATATTACGTCGGCAAGGAAGAAGGTCACAACAGATCGAAGCCCCCTGGTAGCCCCACGCGGCAGCGAGGGGGGCAGCCGCCCCCGCGGTCGCGGCGGGCGACCCGGGTCGGCCGCGGGTGGCGTTCTTGCGTGCCGGCGGAATATGTTGGAGGGGGGGTGGGTT
>JBIOJL010000650.1:0-2107 GCA_044450885.1 Tepidisphaerales bacterium | reverse complement strand
GCCCCAGGTGCGGGCTGAATTGAACGCGATTGCCGCCCGTGTCCGGCGGCAATATCCCACTGTAGAAGAGGGGCTGGGATTCAAGCTGTCCCGTCCTGGCCTGGTCGGCGACACGATTGGCGGGCCGGCGCGCGCTTTTCTCGCCGGGGTGATGTTCCTGGCCGGCATCGTGCTGCTCGCCGCCTGCGCCAACCTCGGCAGCCTGTTCGCGGCGCGCACGGCGGACCGCGCCCGCGAGATTGCCATCCGCCTGGCCATTGGTTCCAGCCGCTGGCGCATCCTCCGCCAGATCCTCGTCGAGGCCTTTGCAATTTCGATTCTGGGCGGCGCGTGCGCCTGCGGTTTGTCGTGGCTCGCCCTCACCGGCCTGGCTACCTGGCATCCACCCACCGACTACCCAATGAAGTTCACTGTACTGCCGCAGCCATCGTTGATCCTGCTGGCGTTCGTGATCTCCGTACTCGCCGGCGTGTTGTTCGGCGCGTTGCCGCTGCGACAGATATTCAAGACCGATCCCAATGATGCCATTAAGGGAGGCGGAAGCCGCACAGTTGCTGGACGACGCTGGCCGCTCCGGGATGTCCTGCTGGCGGCACAGATCGCGCTCTGCTGCGTCACCGTGACGGCTGCCTTTGTCTCGCTGCGCGGCTTGGCCAAAGCACTGACCACGAACCTGGGTTTCCAGCCGCGGAATGCGCTAGTGACGAGATTCGATCTGAGTCAGGCCGGCTATTCGGGTGAGGCTGCCGGCCAATTCCAACGCCAGTTGCTGGAAAGGGTCTCGCAGCTCCCCGGTGTAAAGGATGCCGCCTACGCCAACACCACGCCCCTCCAGGGCGACCATTCCGCGACGGATGTCTTCTCTGTGCAAACTACCGATTTCAGGCCCTCAAACAGCGCATTTCGCACCAATTTCTTTCAGGTCTCGCCAGGCTACTTCGCCGCCGCTGGAACACCCATGCTCGCGGGACGCGATGTGAGCTTCACCGACACTGCGAAGACCCCGGCCGTTGCCGTGGTGAATCAGACGTTCGCGCGGCGCCTCTTCCCTTCCGGCGACGCCGTCGGCCGATATTTCAAGATCCGCTCCGGGCTGCGGATTCAGATCGTGGGTATCGTGGCGGATGGAAAATACCTGACGATCACGGAAAATCCGCAGGCGGCCGCGTTTTACCCGATCTCGCGGGACGCAAGTACCAGGGTGGCGCTAATCGTCCGCCCCTGGGGCAACATGGCCGGCGTGGCAGCCGCCATTCGCAAAGTCATCCGCGATCTTGACTCCAGCATTCCTATTCGGGAATCCAGCGATTGGAACAGCCAGCTGGCAATGAGTTTCTTTCCGTCCCAGGTTGCTACCGTCGCCCTCGGCCTCTTTGGCGCTTTTGGACTCCTGCTCTCCATCGCCGGCACCTTCGGCCTCGCCTCCTATACGGTCAGCCGGCGGCTGCGCGAGCTGAGTATTCGTGTCGCGCTCGGTGGGCAGGCGAAGCAGATTCTCACCGCGGCGCTCGGTCATATGCTGATCCTGCTCGGGAGCGGCTCCGTGGTTGGCATCGTGCTGGGCGTGGCGGCCAGCCGCCTGCTCTCAGCCATCGTCTACCAAGCCGGATCGCAGGATCCAATTGTGCTTGCGTCTGTCGCACTTACCATGGCGCTCACCGGATCGCTCTCGGTCGCCGGTCCCGTGAGACGCGCCCTGCGCATCGATCCCGCAATCCTGCTCCGCGAACAATGACGATGATCTTACCGCACCATTTTGGTGCATAATGGTGTAATGAAGGTCGCAAACAGGGCGGTACGACAGAGTGTTAGTTTGCCGCCAAATGTCGCTGCCCAGGTTCGCAGCTTGGCCAAATCGCGCAGGCTGAGTGCCAGCCGGATGCTGCTGGAGCTCATCGAGAACGGCATGGAGGCTGAGAAGCGCAAACAGCGGGAGTTCTTCGACCTCGCCGAGCGCTTCCGCAGCGCCACCGATCCGGAAGATGTCAAACGTCTGGGTGATCGGATGGGCCGAATGGTCTTCGGCAACTGATGCCAAGCATCTCGACGTGGGGCAACCTGCCGCCCGGCGTCCGCCGGCACTTGATAGAACGGATGCGGGACCGGG
>JBIOJL010000649.1:0-2133 GCA_044450885.1 Tepidisphaerales bacterium | reverse complement strand
ATGTACATGGCCCGCACGCCGCGCGCCTGCCGGCCCATGGGCCGCACCTGGCCTTCGGCGAAGCGGATGGCCTGCCCCTCGTGCGAACCCAGGAAGATGTAGTTGTCGCCGTGGGTGATTTTGGCCGAGATCAGCTCGTCGCCGTCGTCCAGCGACACCGCGATGATGCCCCGCGCCATCGGGTTGTCGAACTCCGTCAGCTCCGATTTCTTGATCACCGCGAGCTTCGTCACCATCACGATGAACTGATCCGGCACGAAGTCTTTCACCGAAAGGAAGGCCTTCACCGTCTCATCCGGCTGGAGGTTGATCAGGTTCGAGATGTGTTTGCCCTTGCCCACGGTGGTGGCGTCGGGGATCTCGTAAACCTTCAGCCAGTAGACCCGCCCGCGCGTGGTGAAGATCAGCAGGTAGCTGTGGGTGGAGCACACGATCAGGTGCTCCACGAAATCCTCCGCGCGCGTGCCCATGCCGATGCGGCCTTTGCCTCCCCGCGTCTGCCGCCGGTAGGTGTCCACCGAGGTGCGCTTCAGGTACCCGCCGCGCGTGACGGTAACCGCCACGTCTTCCACCGCCACCAGGTCCTCGAGCTTGATCTCGCCCGTGTCTTCGATGATCTCGGTACGGCGCGCGTCCCCGTACTCCTTCTGGACCTCGCGCAGTTCCTTCACGATCAGGTCCCGCAGCACTTTGTCGGACCCCAGGATCTCCAGGTATTCGGCGATGCGCCGCTGGATCTCCGACAGCTCCTCCAGGATCTTCTGCTGCTCCATCCCGGTCAGCCGCTGCAACTGCAGCTCGATGATGGCCTGCGCCTGCTTCTCGCTGAACTCGAACCGCGCGATCAGCGCCTCGCGCGCCTCCCGGGGCTGCCTGGCGGCCCGGATGAGCCGGATCACTTCGTCCAGGTTCTGGAGCGCCGTCTGGAAACCGACCAAAATGTGTTCCCGGTCGCGGGCTTTGCGCAGCTCGAATTCCGTGCGCCGGCGAACCACTTCCACCCGGTGGTCGATGAAGTACTTGATCATCTCCACCAGGCCCAGTTCGCGCGGCTGGCCGTTGACGATCGACAGCATGATCACGCCGAAGCCGACCTGCAACTGCGAGTGCTTGTACATGTTGTTGAGCACGACTTCGGCCTGCTCGCCGCGCTTCAACTCGAACACGATCCGCATCCCGTCGCGGTCGCTCTCGTCCCGGATGTCGCCCACGCCTTCGATCTTCTTCTCGTTGACCATGGCGGCGATCTGCTCGATCAGCCGCGACTTGTTCACCTGGTAGGGGATCTCGGTCACCACGATCTGCTCGCGGTCCTTGCCCAGCATCCGCTCGGTCGCCGCGCGGGCGCGCAGCTTGAGCTGCCCGCGGCCCTTGGTGTACGCCTCGAGGATGCCCTGCCGCCCCAGGATGAATCCGCCCGTGGGGAAGTCCGGCCCCTGGACGATCTCCAGGAGTTTCGCCAGCGACGCAGTGGGGTGCTGAATCATGTGAATGGTCGCGTCGACGATCTCCCTCAGGTTGTGCGGCGGAATGTTGGTGGCCATTCCCACCGCGATGCCCGACGACCCGTTCACCAGCAGGTTCGGCACCCGCGTGGGCAGCACTTCCGGCTCGTTCTCCTCGCCGTCGTAGTTCGGCCGGAAATCCACCGTCTCTTTGTCGATGTCCTCCAGCAGCGCCGTCGCCACCCGCGAAAGCCGCGCTTCGGTATACCGCATGGCCGCCGGCGGATCGCCGTCCACACTCCCGAAGTTGCCCTGGCCGTCCACCAGCGGGTAACGCATGGAGAAGCTCTGGGCCATGCGCACCAGCGAATCGTAGATCGGGGTGTCTCCGTGCGGGTGGTACTTCCCCATCACTTCGCCCACGATCTTGGCGCACTTCTTGGTGGGACGGTTGGGCGCGAGGCCCATCTCGTTCATGCCGTGCAGAATGCGCCGGTGTACCGGCTTCAAACCGTCGCGGATGTCGGGCAGCGCCCGCCCCACGATTACGCTCATGGCGTAATCGAGGTACGAACGCCGCATTTCATCTTCAATGCTGACGGGGATGAGGCCTTTGTTCGCGTCTCCGGAACTGGGCGGCGGCGGACCTTGTGGAGGCAATTCCTGATCTGGCAAAACCGGCTCCTAT
>JBIOJL010000648.1:0-2141 GCA_044450885.1 Tepidisphaerales bacterium | reverse complement strand
GATAGATGTGGGTGCAGTACACCTTACTGCCGTCCGATGAGAGCGCCAGGTAGCTTGCCCCGCGGCCCGCCACCAGCCGTTTGGTCTCCTGACCCGTCGCCAGGTCCACCACGGAAACGTCGCCGCTGATGCGGTTGGCCACGTACAGATACCGCTGTGCGCGGTCCACCATCGCCGCGTTAGGCTCAAACCCCGTCGCCAGGTTTCGGACCACCTCGAGCGATTGGGCGTCGATCTCGGAAACCGTGTCGCTCCAGGAGTTGGCTACGTACAGGCGCTTACCGTCCGGCGAAAGCGTGAGGTCCTTCGGCGCGCGGCCCACCGCGATACGGCGCGCCACGGCGTGCGAACTGGTGTCGTAGACCACCACCTCGTCGGTCCCTTCGCATACGATGAAGAGCCGCTTTCCATTTTGGGAAACGGCCACTTCGACCGGCGACGGATACCGCTGCGCCGCCGCGCCGGCTTCTATCGAAGCCAGCCCCAGCGCAACCCCGGCCACCAGCGCCAGTTTCCGTCGCAGCATCATTTCTCCTCAACCGTCAACACGCAGTCCACGGCAAGATTCTCAAGCACCTGCCGGGTTCCGCTCGGCCAGGTGATGGTCAGCCGATCCACTTTCGTGGCCGCCCCCAGGCCAAAATGCACGCGCGGGTCGTTCTGCGAGAGATAACCCGACCCCGCCACGCGTTCGTGCATCTGCCGGTTCCCGCCGGCCAGCACCTCTACCTGCGCCCCGATGCCGTCCCGATTGCTCTTGCGGCCGGCGAGCCTGACGGAAATCCAGTGGCCCGCGCCCAGGGTCGTGTTGTGCAGCAGGAACGCCGGCCCGCCCAGATTCACGATGAAGACATCGATCCGGCCGTCGTTATCGTAATCGGCGAAGGCGGCGCCGCGCGCCACGCTCTTCACCTCGAAAAATGGTCCCGCCGATCGGGAGACGTCCTCGAATTTCCAGTTCCCCACGTTGCGAAACACCGAGTGCTCTTGCGGAATCAGGTGAATCAATCCGCCGTGGGCCACAAAGATATCGTCGCGGCCGTCATTGTCGAAGTCGTAGGCGCCCGTTCCCCAGCTTGTATATTGCGCTGCCAGTTGCGAAATGCCGGCTTGCGAGGTCACGTCCTCGAAGCGCAGATCGCCGGCGTTTTTCATGAGCCGGTTGTATTTGGAATCCGAAACCCACAGGTCGATGCGTCCGTCGTGGTCGAAATCCGCGAAGACCGGCCCCATGGCGGACGTGTTTTCCCCGCTCTGCCCGTAAGCCACTCCCGCCGGCAGCGCGATTTCCTTGAACGTTCCGTCCTTTTGGTTGTGGAACAGGAAATTTTCTGTCTTGTCGTTGGCCACGTAGATATCTGGGTAGCCGTCCAGGTCAAAGTCGGCGGCCGTAACCCCCATCGCCCGGCTCTTGACGCGGGCAATGCCTGCCTTCTCGCTCACATCCGAAAACGTGCCGTTGCAGTTGTTGTGCAGCAGCACATCGCTCTCTGGCTCGTAATCCAGTGGTCCGGGGAAATTGTCGGCCGCGTAATAGGCGTGGTATTCCGGGTCGAACTTGACGTAGCGGCCGATGAAGACATCCACGCAGCCATCGCGGTCGTAGTCCAGCCACGCGGCCCCGATCGACCAGCCCGGAATCCGGATGCCGGCTTTTGCCGTGGCGTCTTCAAACGTGCCGTCGCCCTTGTTGCGATAGAGCGTGACGCCGCCGTAGCCGGTGACCAACAGGTCCGTGTGGCCATCGTTGTCGTAATCGGCGGCGATGGCGGCCATGCTGAAGAAATTCCCACCCACCCCGGCCTGCTCGGTGACATCCGTGAATTTGCCGTTGCCATCGTTGCGAAACAGATGGTTGTGTGGCGCCACCTGCGGCGGCTTGCGCAGCGGGTAAGGGTGCATGCCCTTGCCCAGATCCCTCCCGCTGACCACGTAGAGATCCATCAGGCCGTCGTTGTTGTAATCGAACCAGACCGCGCCGGCGCCCGTGCTTTCCACCAGGGAGCCCAGCTTCTCGGCCCCGAAGCTGTGCGTGAAGTTCACGCCCGCCTTCGCGCTTACTTCCTCAAAGCGAATGGAGGCGCCCGGCGGCTGCCCTCCGGCCCCGGCCAGAAAGATCGCCGCCACCCAGACAGGCCAGG
>JBIOJL010000647.1:0-2167 GCA_044450885.1 Tepidisphaerales bacterium | reverse complement strand
TTTCGAGTGGGAGACCTACTCGGCGGTGCGCGCGGGGGGCTTCTGGATCGGGGCGGCCAACGTGGCGGGCAGCGTCACCCTGGGCTACGCGGCGGTGTGGCTGGGGGCGGCGCTGGCGCGGAGGTAGGGCCAGGAGTCTGTGCTACCCTGATGGTCTATTCTCACGGCCATGCGAAACGTCGTCATCATCGGGTCAGGCTGCGCCGGCAACACGGCAGCCATCTATGCCGCCCGCGCCAACCTGAAGCCGCTGGTCATTAGCGGCCACCACGCCGGCGGTCAGCTTTCCCTCACCACCCTGGTGGAGAACTTCCCGGGCTTTCCCGAGGGCATCGACGGGCCCGACCTGGTGGAGAACATGAAAGTGCAGGCGCAGAGTTTCGGCGCCGAGTACCTGCACGGGGAAGTGATCGAGGCGGACCTGTCCGGGCGTCCGTTCCGGCTGAACGTGGAAGGGGAGTGGATCGAGACGCGCACGCTGATCGTGGCTTCCGGCGCCTCGGCGCGATGGCTCGGCCTCGAATCGGAGCGGAGGCTGATCGGCCACGGGGTGAGCTCGTGCGCCACCTGCGACGGCTTCTTCTACCGGGGGAAGAAGATCATGGTGATCGGCGGCGGGGATTCGGCCATGGAAGAGGCCAATTTCCTGGCGCGCTTCGGGCAGGAAGTGACGCTGGTACACCGCCGCGAGGAGTTTCGCGCCTCCAGAATCATGCTCGACCGGGCGCGCCACAATCCCAAGGTCAAGTTCCTCACCAACACCGTGGTGGAGGATATTTTCGACGTCTCGAAGAACCTGGTGACGGGAGTGCGGCTGCGCAATGTCAAGACCGGAGAGGTCTGGGAACAGGACGTGGACGGTTTTTTCCTGGCCATCGGCCACATTCCCAACACCAAGGTGTTCAAGGGGCAGATCGAGACCGACCAGGACGGCTACATTCTCTCCAAGGGCGGCGCGCGGACCAATATCCCCGGCGTCTTCCACGCCGGCGACGTGCAGGACCGCACGTACCGCCAGGCCATCACCGCCGCCGGCGCGGGTTGCATGGCCGCTATCGAAGTGGAACGTTACCTGGAAGCGGAAGGACACTGAGCCATGATCGAGCGCATTTATCCTCCTGGCGCCCCGGCGCCGCGCGGCCCCTACTCGCCCGCCGTCCGGGCCGGCGATTGCATCTGGGTGGCCGGGCAGGTTCCCATCGACCCGGTGAGCGGGCAGGTCGTCACCGGCGACGTGCAGGCCGAGACGCGGCAGGTGCTGACCAACATCAAGAACATCCTGGAAGGCTGCGGCGCGTCGCTCAACGACGTGGTGCGGTGCGGCGTGTTCCTGACCAATGCCGACGACTTCAAGCCGATGAACGAGGTGTACGCCGAGTTCTTCGGGGAGGCCAAGCCGGCGCGAACCACCGTCATTGTGGCCGCGCTCCCGCTGAAAGACGCCAGGGTGGAGATCGACGCCGTGGCGTACCGGCCCAGGTAGCCGCGACGCTTCCATGGCAGGAGGTCCACCAGGACGAGGTGTAAAGCACCACGACGTCCTCTGGCCGCCGCAGTAGCACCCGAAAAGAGCGGCGGCGTGCGGAGACTTGCCGCGTAGCTGTCCTCGCGGCGTCCACATAGACGGAGCAGATGCCCGAAATCGCGAGTTTGCCGCCATCCGGCCACTCAGACAGCGCCGGAGTCCACAAGCATCGCAGGCGTTGCCATGATGGCTCGCGGAGTCGGGTGCCGGCGACGAGGCGATCATGGGCATCGCCGGGCACGTCTCGCGTGTGCTCGCGTTACCCCCACGTGCGAATGGCGGCGAAGCGGCGCGACCTCGACGAGGCTCCTGCGCGGCGGCGCGGCCGGCGAGAAGCGCATGGACGAAGCAGAACGCCGGCAGTGCGTCATGCAGATTGCCGATTATTCCAAGTGCTTGAGATGCGGCCACAGGTTTTCATCACCATTGGTGAGCCGCAGGCTCATGCCGACAGCTTGCTAAGCTGCGGCCGATTGGTAATCGGCCCAGGCGACTACCAGGATGGCGGTTGGCAACCGCCCCGCGGGATGCGATCCCTCCCCACAGAGTCTCCGATTAATCCACTATATTTTGGACGCGGTACACCAACGCCACTCAATCGGCTGCCACTTACAGTACGACTAGTACCTTACTGAGTCATGG
>JBIOJL010000646.1:0-2174 GCA_044450885.1 Tepidisphaerales bacterium | reverse complement strand
TCCACGTGGAGTATTTGCGCCTGGAGCCTCCGGGCATTCCGACGGCGTTCTGGCGTAGCGTGGGGCCGTCGCACAATGTCTTCGTGACCGAGAGTTTTGTCGATGAATTGGCCGCGGCGGCGAAGCAGGATGCGGTCGCCTATCGGCGGGCGCTCCTTGACAAGACGCCCCGCGCCAAGGCTGTCCTCGAACTCGCCGCGGCAAAGGGCGGCTGGGGTGAGAGGCTGCCCAAAGGCGTTGGCCGTGGCGTCTCGCTTCAGTCCGTCTTCGGCGGCTACCTGGCACAGGTCGTCGAAGTCGAGGTGTCGAAGGACGGTGAGGTCCGCGTACGACGCGTGGTCTGCGCGGTCGATTGCAGCACCGTCGTCAATCCGGACACGGTGCGGGCACAGATCCAGAGCGGGATCATCTTCGGTATCGCGGCGGCGCTCTATGGCGAGATCACGCTCAAGGACGGTCGCGTCGAGCAATCCAACTTCGATACTTATCGGGTGCTGCGCATGAACGAGGCGCCGGCGATCGAGGTCCATATCGTCCAAAATTCCGAACCGCCGGGCGGAATGGGCGAGACCGGGACATCGGCGATCGTTCCCGCTATCAGCAATGCGATCTTCGCGGCAATCGGCAAGCGCCTGCGCAAGATGCCGGTTGACACCAACGCGCTGAAGCAGCCGGCGTGAACGGCGAGAGGGTGGAGGATTTCAGATGCGATCCGACCTGGTTCCAGGAGCTGCGTTCCCCGACTACGAGCTTTCCGACCACGCCGCGAAACGTCGGAAACTCTCCGAACTGCAAGGGCCGCATCCGATGGTGCTCGTGCTCAGCCGCGGCGGTTACTGCCCAAAAGATCGCCGGCAGGCGGAAGGGCTTGTCGAACTGCATCGCGAACTTGAGGTCGGTTATTGCCGGCTGGTGACGATCAGTACCGACAATATCACCGAGACCAATGAATATCGCAGCGGAGTGGGTGCCCACTGGCCGTTCCTGTCCGACACGCGCCGCATGGTCCAGAAGGATCTCGACATCGCCGAGTACACTGATCCCGTTCACAATCCGATGATCCCCCATGTGATCGTGCTTGAGCCCGGGCTTGTCATCTACAAGATGTACAATGGCTATTGGTTCTTCGGCCGGCCGACCATGGAAGATCTCCGTCAGGACCTGCGTGTCGTGACCCGGAAATGCCGGCCGGACTGGGACATCACGACGCCGGAGCTCAAGGCCGCATGGCAGCAAGGCCGCAAGGAGTTGTTCTACCCGTACGGCAAAACTTACGCTCAAACCCTCGGTGAACAGGACTAGAAAAGGAGACGTCACATGATACGCAAGGCGAAAGCAGTATGGCGCGGCACGGGCCGTGCCGGCAGCGGCAATCTGACAACCGATTCCGGCGTGCTCGAACAGACGCCGTATTCCTTCAAGACCCGTTTCGAGAACGAGAAGGGCACCAATCCCGAAGAGCTGATCGCGGCCGCGCACGCCGGATGCTTCACCATGGCGCTGGCATTTCAGCTCCAGGCCGCGGGTTTTACGCCGACCGAACTCGAGACCGAGGCCGCGATCACGCTCGAGCCGGAGGGGCAGGGATTCCGCATCAGCCGCTCGGCGCTGACGTTGCGTGCCCAGGTGCCGAACCTGGACGCGGCCAAGTTCGCCCAGCTGGCCGGCGATGCCGAGAAGAACTGCCCGGTTTCGAAAGTCCTCAACGCGGCAATCACGCTGGACGCCAAATTGGTCTGACACGAGGCTCTCGGAACCAACCACACGACGCCAACCACAAGACGCCAACCACACGACATGGAGTACAGCAATGGCACGTGCTCATCAGCCGGGTGAAGCCGTTTTCAGGTCTATCCTGCCGGAAGATATCGATTGGAAGCCATTTGCGGCGTTTCCACCTTCGGTGCGGCTCGCCGTCGTTGTCGGTCAGCCCTCCGAGCCCGGCCCGTATGTGGTCAGGGTCAAGGTACCTTCCGGCGTGAAACTGATGCCGCACAAGCACCCGGAGGATCGGATCTACACGGTCATGTCCGGCGTGTTTTATATCGGGCTCGGCGAGCGGTTCGATGGCAGCAAGGTGAAAGCCTATCCGCCCGGCAGCGTCATCGTTCTCCCCGGCGACACCTGGCACTTCCATTGGGCGAAGTCCGGTGAATACGTGACCCAGGTGACGG
>JBIOJL010000645.1:0-2176 GCA_044450885.1 Tepidisphaerales bacterium | reverse complement strand
TCGATCTGGGCACACTGCTGCTGCCACTGCTTCAGCGTCTGGGCATCCTGCGCCTGGGCGGCGGCCAGTTCCTTGTCGGCCTGGGCCTTGACGACTTCGGCCGCGTCGACTTCCTTCCGCGCCGATTGCCAGGCGGGATCAGCCTTGACCAACTCGTCGACCTGTTTGCCGAGGACCGCCAGTTTCGCGTTGGCATCCAGCAGTCTCTTCTTGGCTTCAATGAACTTGGCGTCGCCAGCGAGCGCTTCGGCTTCCATCTTGCTCAACGCCGCGCCGGCGTTCATGGCCTTGGTGGCGCCTTGGGTGAGATCGTCGGTGCCGACGTTGTCCGCCTTGAGTTGCGCGAGTTCGGCGTCGGCGGTCTTCTTCGTCACCTGGGCCTGCTTGTAGGCGGCCGAATCATGCACGGCGTCTATTACCCGCTTGCGGGCGGCATCGACGTCCGCCTGGGCTTGTTTCTGTGCGGCACTTGCGGCCTGCCATTCGGCGCCGGATTCGAACCCCTCGCGGACCTTGGCGGCCGCCTGGTTCGCGACGCCCTGGGCCTTGGATACGTCCGCCCTGGCCTTGGCGACCTTTTCCATCACCGGCTTGGCCGCCTCTGCCGTCGGCCGGGGCGGGTACGGCTGTCGCTGCTGCTGGCCCGCGGCATCCATGGCAAACAGGAGGCTTCCCAACAGAACGGCGAGACCCGTAACGCGAGTAGGTGACATGATGTATTCTCCTGACGGCAAATATAGATTCGCCGGGCAGCGAGCAGCCTGAACAGACTGGACAAGACTCCCGGCGGCCACATGGCCTCAACAACCATATACTCCGTCCACAGGGGGGCGTTTGTCAACGAAAATCGCGATCAGTGATCGCGCCGGGCGTGCCCACGGATTCGGGAGGGCCGTGCTTCTGCACGGCCGGGATGGTCGCGCCGCGAAACGGCCGCAGAGGACTGCGGCCCTCCCGGAAGAATGGTCACGCCCATCGCCCCTACAGACTACTGCAGCACGTCCATCGACCGGGGATAGCTGCCCAGGACCGTCAGTTGCAGGCAGTGTTCCTTGGACGCTTCGACGGCCCGCTTCATCGCGGCGTCATCCATGTGGCCCTGGGCGTCGATGAAGAAGTAATACTCCCAGTTCACTTTCTTGCTGGGCCGTTTTTCAATGTCGGTAAGGTTGATGCCGTTCTCCTTGAAGACATCGAGCACCTCGGCCAGCGCGCCTGGCTTGTGCGCGGTGGTGAACATGATTGCGGTCTTGTCATCGCCGGATTTCCTCGCAGGTTCGCGGCCGATGACGAAGAAACGGGTGACGTTGTCGGGGTTGTCCTCGATGTTGGCGAAGAGCGTTTGCAGGCCGTGCAGTTCGCCGGCGAGTATCGAGCCTATGGCTGCGACGCCCGGCGTCCGGGCCGCGACGGCGGCGGCCTGGGCGGTCGATGCGGCCGCCTCGATCTGGCGGTCCTTGGCGACGCTGGTAAGCCACTCGCGGCACTGGGCGAAGACCTCCGGCTTGGAGAGGATGCGGGTGACCTGTTCCCACGGTTCCTTGGCCAGCAGGTTGTGGTGGACCGTGATCTGCACCTCCGCGCAGATCTTGGCCGAGTGCAGGAGGAAGGCGTCGAGAGTGTCCACGACGCCACCGCCGATGCTGTTTTCGACCGGCACCAGGCCGTGGTCGATCCGGCCGCGGGCCACTTCCTCGAAAACGGAGGCGATGGATTCCAGCGGCACGTATTCGACGGACGACCCGAACTTGCGGACGGCCGCCAGGTGGGAGAACGTGCCCTCGGGCCCGAGGAAACCGATCGCCAGGGGTTTCTCCAGGGCAAACGAGCCGGACATGAGTTCGCGCCAGACGGCCTCGAGACAGCGGTCGGGCAACGGGCCCATGTTGAGCTTGCGGACTTTCTCGTAGACGGCGCGTTCGCGGTCGGGCGAGTAGATGGGCTGGTTGTTCTGCTGCTTGAGCTTGCCGACCTGGACGACGAGCTGGGCGCGCTGATTGAGCAACTCGACAATCTGGCCGTCGAGCTGGTCGATCCGCACGCGAAGCTGGTCCAACAACTGTTGGAAGGGGTCTTCGGCCATTTGCGTGTTTGTAACCAGTGGCAGGTAGGGGGTCAAATCTACCGTCAGATTCACCGTCACTTGACACGACGCTCCGCTGGATACATACTGTAT
>JBIOJL010000644.1:0-2177 GCA_044450885.1 Tepidisphaerales bacterium | reverse complement strand
GTGTGCGAGTGGCCGTCGGCGGCCGCGGTGGCGTCCTGGCCGGGCTGGTTGGAGTGGACGTAGACGTTGTTCTCGTCGTCGGCGGCGTTGTAGACGCTGGCCGTGGCGGTGCACCAGGCGCTTGAGGCCGGTGTGCGGGTGGGCCCGGGCGCGGGGCCTGGTGAGTAGGGTGTGGCGCTGGCATAGTCTGCGGCTAGCCTCGCGGCGATGGGCCGGACGACGGACGGGTCGCGGGTGAGGATGGCGAGTTCCCGGTTGTAATCGAGGCTGGCGACGGAGAAGTTCTCCGAGCCGACTAGCACCCGCCGGCCGGGGCGGTCGGCGTCGGCGACGATCGCCTTGGCGTGGATGTACAGCGCGCTGCTGGTGTCCGGGTACAGGCGGATGTGCGCGCCTGCCCGGGCGAGTTCGGTGAATGCCTGGTCCCATTCGGGGTTGGCGGTCATGGTGATGGTGACATCCACGCCGCGCCGCGCGGCGGCGGCCAGGGCGCTGGTGACGGCCGGGTCATCCATCTCCTCGTCCTCCACGGCCAGGGTGTGCCACGCACCGTTGATGGCTGACAGGACGGATGCCTGGGCATTGGTGGGTGACCACACCAGGTCGGTGCCGTCCGACGGTTTGATGGACCGGCCCGCGAAGTCGGCATTGAACGTGGTGACGATCGCTCTTACATCGGCCGGGTTGGTGTCGATAACGCCGAAGTCCCGGGTGCCCGGGTAGTCATCCGCGACGAGGTTCATGGTCATGATGACCGACGTGGCGCCGTCAATGGTGAGGGTCTTCTGATGGTAGGTCGTGCCGGCCGGGGCCCACCGGACGTGGACGCCGTGGCGGCTCAGATAGTCGTTGGCGGTGGTGTTGCGCGACCGCTCCAGGTGCTGGTCGAGGAGCACCCGGACGTCCACCCCACGGGAGGCGTCCGCGGCCAGGTCCGCTTCCGCCGTGGGGTCGGCCAGTTCATACATCGTCAGGTCAACCGAGGTATGCGCCGCAGTGATGAGCCGGTAGACGGATCCCATCCCCGCCTGCGGCTCGGTGAATTCACGCAAGGAACCAGCCCGGGGTGCGGAATGGCGCACAGCGGCGAGCTTTGTCGCGGAGGCAGACGACGCTGCCGCCGCCAGCGGGGACGACGCCCCAGGCGTCCGCCCCGCTTGCACCCCCGTGCTGCCGCAACCGCTGGCACTAGCCGCCAGAACGGCTGCAGCGCACACCATCAAACCCTTGCGGCTCACGTCAGCATGCTCCGCCCACCTCGGAAGCCGGACGCTCGCAAATATAACCACTGTGCGAACTTCATGAGGGAGTTCAGAAGAAACCAAGAAGGGCACCAGCGCGGCACAGTTCGAGCATTCCGGGCAGCTGCGCCTGGTAACTCTCCGGTTCTGGCTATCAGATGACCGAACTGGCCGCCGGTATCAGTGCAGGTTTTCTCACCAGCCCAGCCAGAGTCGGCGCCCAGCATAATGGAATCAAGAACCCTGCGAATCGCAGATTCCAGTGACATGAGCCCGGCATGGCAGCTGATATGCGTCTGATAGCGAGCGGCGTGATTCTGGTTACTGAACCCATCCGGATCTGCCGCAAGTGGCGCGTCAGATCAAACATGGCGTAGCCGTTCGCGGCTTCGATGGAAGATCGACAAGCGCCTTGGCCTGCGACCTCCAGTACATCGCGCGCACTGGACTCGCCCGAAGTGCATCCTCAGGCCACATCTCCGGTCAATATCACGCTGAGTGACGACGAGGACGGAGGAGAACGCGCGCAGTGCCGCCGTTCTGCACGGCGATCTAGTGGGCGCCGCAGTCTGCATTGGCGCGCTGGAACGAATGTTCTGTGTCCAAGGTGCCCATGGCGTTGGGTGATCTTGGCCTGTTAACAGCTGAGCTTGATGAGATGGTGTGAGGCGGAGCCTCATCGCCATGCCTTGCGGGGGTGATGCGTATTCCGCCTATCCAGCCGTCCACGCCGAGGAAATGTCGGCGGCCGGCCTGTACTGGACTTCTCGCTGCCGGCCTGGGCCGGCCGGAGGGGCAGGGAGGCGAAGGCGGGGCTTCGCCGGCGACTGACGCTCACGGCCGTGCAGCAGGCTACTGGTGGGAGCGCCGCGGACGGAACTTAACCCATGCCAGGACGCCAATGACCGCCAGCAGAAGCCACGGGGAGAACAGGAC
>JBIOJL010000643.1:0-2184 GCA_044450885.1 Tepidisphaerales bacterium | reverse complement strand
GGCCGCGGAATCGTGAAGTCCGAGCGATTTCCCGCCGCCAGCCGCAAATAGGACGGCCGGCTTCCGACTAAGATGGTGAGTTCGGAATGGTTCATCGTCTGGATCGACGCTCGTTCCTGCTGGCGGTTGCGGGTGGCGGCTTGGGCTCCAGGTTGCGCGCCCAGGGGCCGGCGAAGCTGCCCGTATTCGCCGACGTCACGGCTGCGACCGGGGTGAATTTCCGCTGCAACGCGAGCAAGACCTCGGAGAAATACCTCATCGAAACGATGGTGGGGGGCGTGGCGATGCTCGACTACGATGGCGACGGCCGGCTGGATCTCTTCTTCATCAACGGTGCGGCTCTCGCGGAGAAGATGCCGGCGGGCAAAGATCCCGACAAGTCCGACCCGAAGTTCTGGAACCGTCTCTACCACAACAACGGCGACGGCACCTTCACCGATGTCACCGAAAAGGCCGGCGTCAAAGGCCACTCTTACGGGATGGGCGTGGCGGCCGGCGACTACGACAACGACGGCCGGCCGGACCTCTACGTCACCAACTACGGCCGCAACATTCTCTACCACAACAACGGGGACGGCACGTTCACCGATGTCACGGAAAAGGCCGGCGTGGGCGCAGGCGGCTGGTCCTCGGCCGCGTGCTGGGTCGATTACGACCGGGACGGGCGCCTGGACCTGATCGTCTCGCGCTATCTGCGGTGGGACATCCACAACAACCCCTGGTGCGGGGATCGCAATGCGGGAATCCGCGCCTACTGCCACCCGGAGGTATTCTCGCCCGTCACGCACATCGTGTACCACAATAACGGGGACGGCACGTTCACCGATGTCACTGCAAAAGCGGGCCTCGGCAAACTGCCCGGAAACGGGTTGGGCATCGCGTTCAACGATTTCGACCTCGACGGCTGGCCCGATATCCTGGTCGCCAACGACAAGCTTCCGCAGCAACTCTTCCGCAACAACCACGACGGCACGTTCGCCGAGGCGGCACTGGCCACGGGCGTGGCCTACGACGAGGATGGAGCGACGTTTTCCGGGATGGGCGTGAATTTCGAGGACTACAACAACGACGGCTGGCCGGACATCTTCATCGGCGACCTGGCTAACCAGAGATATGCGCTGTACCGAAACCGCAAGGGAACTTTCGAATACGTTACCGGCGCGACCGGCTTGGGGAGCATCTCCGTACGCCACTCGGGCTGGGGCACGGCCTTCGTGGATTACGATAACGACGGCTGGAAGGACCTGTTCGTGGCGCAGAGCCACGTCATGGACAACATCGAGCTCTCGCAGCCCTCGGTGCGCTATCTCGAGCCGATGCTGATGCTGCGAAACGTGAAGGGGAAATTCGAGGACGTCTCCAGATTCAGCGGCCCGGCGTTCCAGATGCCGATTGCCGCGCGCGGCGCCGCCTTCGGCGACCTCGACAACGACGGGTTCGTGGACATCGCCATCAATGTGCTCGATGGCGGCCCCATGATTCTACGCAACCAGGGCAATGGCAACCACTGGATCCTGATCGACACGGTGGGGACCGCAAGCAACCGCGATGGCATCGGCGCCCGCATCCATTGCGTCTCGGACGCGGGTCTCGAGCAATGGGCGACGGTGAGCACCGCCGGCAGCTACCAATCTTCGAGCGACAAGCGCGTCCACTTCGGGTTGGGAGCGGCGAAGACCGTCAAGCTGCTGGAAATCGCCTGGCCCAGCGGCACGGTACAGAAGCTCGAGAGCATCGCGGCGGACCGGATCCTGCGGGTGGTGGAAACCACTTCCGGGCCGCGTGCGTAAGCCAGCGGTTCTCGGACTTTTTCAGCGCCCTCTCAGAACGCTACACGGGCAGGTGTGGCCATGCCGATTCTGGAGCCAAAGGCCGACCAAACGACGGTCCGAAGGATCCTGCCGGCAACCGGCTTGGGAGCAATCTTTGGCTTCCGGAGTTGGCGGCTGGCAGAGTAAGGATTCGCCGTCAAGCGGCGGGGGATGCCTCTGGCCCGCGCTCGCGGACGTCCAGTAACAGCAAGAGGCAGTGAGCCGCAGCGGTGAGGAGCGAACCCGCGAGAGCGGCGAGGGCCAGTCCCGGCGCCAGGCGTGCCCGGCGGCCGCGTGGCGGTAAGGGCGACTCGGCCGGCGACGCGAGATCCTCAAGCGCGGAGTCCAGCAGGAGTTTCACGTCGCCCACGTT
>JBIOJL010000642.1:0-2215 GCA_044450885.1 Tepidisphaerales bacterium | reverse complement strand
ACACCTGGCGGTCGCGCATGTTGGTGAGGATCGCCGTCAGGTCGCCCTTGATCTGGAGCGTCGGTCCGGAGGTTTGCTGGAAGGCGACGCCCAGTTCGTTGGCGATGATATTGGCCAGCGTCGTCTTGCCCAGGCCGGGAGGGCCGTAGAGGAGCACATGGTCAAGCGCCTCTTGGCGGTTACGCGCGGCTTCGATGGCAACCGCGAGGTTTTCCTTGACCTTGTTCTGGCCGATGAACTCCGCCAACCGCTGCGGGCGGAGCTTGAGTTCAAACGAGGAATCGTCCTCGACCGGAACGGCCGAGACGATCCGGTCTTTGAGGTGCAGTGCAGGATTGTCTTTGGCGGCGGCCACTGAAGGCGATGGTAGCAGTTGTTTGTGGCGAGTTCTAGGTGTGGGGCGGACACTCTTGTCCGCCGCTGTTCTACGGCACCTACCCAACTCTATCCAGGTCACAACTTCGGAGGAACGACAGAGTTCGACGAACCGCAAGAGTCAAACACAACTGCGGCGGACAGGAGTGTCCGCCCCACACGAGCCTCACTGCCCAATCACTCCCAACCGCACGCCCTTCAGCTTGCCCGCGTCGAACCATGCGACCTTTTGTCCGAACCAGGTCTTGGTAACGGAGAGCTTGTACTTCTTGGTTGCGGCGGCGAAGTCGCGCGTGCCCAGCAGGATGGCGACCGGGGTCTCGCCAAACTTGCCGAGCTGCTCCGGGAGCCATCCTCCGTTCAAAGGCGCCGCCAGAATGACGGGTTCGCCGGGGAAATATGCCAGCTTGCCGAAATCCTTCTGGGTCTCGGTCAGCGGCTCGGCCCAGCCGTAAGCCTTGCGGAACAGGACAATCGCCGCGTCCAGGTTGTTGACGCCCAGGACGACGCTCTCCACGCCGGCAACCGGCGCGCCTTGCACGCTGGCCGACGTCTGGACGCGCCAGGCGCGCGGCGTCTCGTCTTCGATCATGAAGGGGAGCATCGAGCCCGGGGTGCCCGGACCGGCGTCAGCCGTCATCCACTCGACTGACATGCCATCGGGCCGCTTGCGGCTGCCACGCTGGGGAACCGTTACGGCGATGCCCGCCTTCTTGAGACGGTCCACCTGCTGCAACAGGACGTTCGTGCCCACCGCCCAGGCGCAGGTGCCCGCATCGCCGGACATGAATTTGCCCCACTCGGACCCCTCGGTGACTCCCGGCTTCACCGGGGCGATCAGCTCCACGTAGGTTCCGTCATCGAAGCCGATGAGAGCCATCTGCGTGACGCCATTCCCGTGGGGGCCACCGAAGTCGGGAGTCAACCCCACGTCCGTGAAGGTCTGGCGGAGCGCGTCGAGATTCGATCCGCAAATCGAGACGTGGTCAAGCTCCAGAATCACGCTCTTGTTTTCCTGGGTCATCTTTTCCTGGGTCATTGCCGGCAAACAGATCAGTAAGAGAACGAGCGCAGCGAAGGACAAGCGGCGGAGGGTCGGGGGATTCCGCTTGGACATGCGTGCCTCCTTGGAACGAAGAAAGAAGAAAGACGAATGGTACGCCAGAATGCGCGATCAGGGAACGATTTCCTGCGAACGCCAGCCTGCTTGACCAGCCGCTATAATACTGCTGAGAAATGTCGATAAAGTAGCTTAATGTCCGAGACCATCAAGAACGAAGCCGCCGAACGGCTGGCCCGCCAACTAGCTGGCGAGTCGCTCGTCGGCCAGATGCAGGATTTGCTGCGGCGGGTGGACACGCTTCCGACCCTGGACTCGCGCCCCGAAGACGAAATCCTCGGCTACGGCGAAGACGGCATTCCGCACTAGGTCTTGCCGCAGATTGCCGCAATGCAGCGCAGGCCTGACAGCCGCCGCTGCGGCATCGCGGGCGGGGGCGCCCGCGCCACACTTATTCTTCCTCTTCCTTCATCTCGCCCCGCTCCGCTTTCGCCTTCTCGATAATCTTCTCCTGCAGTTGCGCCGGGACGATGTCGTAGTGGTGCATCTCCATCGCGAAGCTGCCCCGGCCCTGGGTCATGGAAGTTAGATCGGCGCCGTAGGTCAGCATCTCGGCCATGGGCACCTCCGCCTTCACGATCGTGCTGCCCGCCTTGTTGTCCATGCCCTGGATGCGCCCCCGGCGGCTGTTGAGATCGCCCATAATGGTGCCGGCGAACTCGTCGGGCACGCTGATCTCGGCCGACATGATCGGTTCGAGCAGCGTCGGCTTGGCCACTT
>JBIOJL010000641.1:0-2230 GCA_044450885.1 Tepidisphaerales bacterium | reverse complement strand
GAGCGAAAGACGCGATTGAACCCGCCCGCCCCCTGCCCTACCATTACCGCCCATGATGACCGCACCCGCCATCTCAGCCGTTCCCGATTCCACCGGGCATTTCGGGCCCTATGGAGGCATTTACGTCCCGGAAACGCTCGTCTGCGCCATCCAGCAACTCGAACAGGAGTACGAGAAGGCCCGCCATGACCCGACGTTCAAGGCGGAGTTCGCAACCTATCTCCGCGAGTTCGTGGGCCGGCCCAGCCTTCTCTATTTCGCCCGGCGCCTGACCGAATACCTCGGCGGCGCGAAGATCTACCTCAAGCGCGAGGACCTCAACCACACCGGTGCGCACAAAATCAACAATTGTATTGGACAGGCCCTGCTCACCCGGCGCATGGGCAAGGGCCGCGTCATCGCCGAAACCGGCGCCGGCCAGCACGGCGTGGCCACCGCCACCGTCGCCGCCCTGTTCAACCTCAAGTGCGATGTCTTCATGGGCGCCGAGGACGTCCGCCGGCAGAGCCTCAACGTCTTCCGCATGAAGCTCATGGGCGCCAACGTCATCGAGGTCCAGTCCGGCCAGAAGACCCTCAAGGACGCCCTCAACGAGGCCATGCGCGACTGGATGGGCTCCGTCGAGAACACCCACTACATCATCGGCACGGTCGCCGGCCCGCACCCGTTCCCGCTCATGGTCCGCGACTTCCAGAGCGTGATCGGAACCGAAACCCGGGCCCAGTCGCTCGGCCAGTTCCAGCGCCTCCCCGATGCCATCGTCGCCTGCATCGGCGGCGGCTCCAACGCCGCCGGCATCTTCCACCCCTTCGTCGATGACGCCTCCGTGCGCCTGATCGGCGTCGAAGCCGGCGGCCGCGGCCCGGCGCTGGGCGACCACGCCGCCACCCTCTCGCAGGGCAGGCCCGGCGTCCTGCACGGCGCACTCTCGTATGTCCTGCAGGATGAGGACGGCCAGACGGCGGATGTTCATTCCGTCAGCGCGGGCCTGGACTACCCCGGCGTCGGCCCGGAACACGCCTTCTGGAAGGACACCCACCGGGTCGAATACACCTCGGTGACCGACGCCCAGGCCCTCGATGCCTTCCAGCTTCTGGCCCGAACCGAAGGCATCCTCCCGGCGCTGGAAAGCGCCCACGCCATCGCCCATGTCGCCCGGTTGGCGCCAAAGATGTCCCGCGAGCAGATCATCGTGGTGAACCTCTCGGGCCGGGGCGACAAGGATTGTCAGGAAGTGGCGCGTCTGATCGGCGCCAGGTGATGCGTCCCGTCACTTGGGATGCACGTCGAACTCCGTGATACTCTTCCACGGTTTGCCGGCCGCATGGCCGTCGATATAGAGGATGTTGGCCTGCCCTCCGTGGCGGTTGTCCTGGCTTATGCGCACGGTGTTGGCCGTGTTCACCGTCGGTGGAGTGCCGGGCACCATCGGCAGGTTGTCCATTCTGATGATGTCGTAGTAATGGAATCGGTTGGTCTCCAGATTCGTGGCGTGCGCCTCGACCAGATAGATGAGTTCCGACGCCTGCTTGATCTTGGTCACGATCAGCGCCGGCTCCGATCCGGTCGCCGTCGCGAGATCCGTCAGCGGCCAGCCATTGGCGCAATATGACACCACCTGCTGCTCGTTCGGCGTCGCCGGGCATTGGTAGACCTTGATCTGTTTCAGATACGGCAACATCGTGTCATCGCGGGTGGCGCTGATGTTCGGATGCAGGCTGGGGAAGTCCTTCTTCAGATACTTCCCGAACGCCTCGGCCCAGAAGATCATCCCCTGCTGGTACTGCGCGTCGTACTCATAGTTCCGCGGAACCTTGCCTTTGTATTCGCTGGCGTAGAGTTGCATGATCTGCCCGATGGTGCGCAGGTTCGCGCTGCACTTGACCGTGTTGGCCTGTCTCTTGGCGACATTCAGCGCCGGCAGGAGAATGGCGATCAACAGGGCAATGATCCCGATAACGACCAGCAACTCCACCAGCGTAAACCCGCGCGTTTTCGGTAATCTCATGTTCATCGACAACTCCCGGCATGACAACGATTTCATAAGCAACTCATTGATTATCTTCTAAACAGTAATCCGTAAAATGTCAACCTGTTTCCCAAGAACCGGACAGGCTGGGGTGTGCCCGCAGATTCGGGAGGGCCGTGCTCCTGCACGGCCGGAATGGTCGCGCCGCGAAACGGCCGCGGAGGACTGCGGGTGTGCCCACGGATTCGGGAGGGCCGTGGT
>JBIOJL010000640.1:0-2234 GCA_044450885.1 Tepidisphaerales bacterium | reverse complement strand
TTCTGCGAGTCTGGGACCTGTGATCATTGTTTCACCTCGTTTCGCTCGCACTCTTCCATAGCGGAGTTGCCTGTCAACGTGGGGAAATCCCGTATGGTGGCGTGCAAGCCGGCATCTCCGCCGGACATACGTCTGTGCCGAGATAGAGGTCGTCAGCGCCGTTTCTATGCGCCACAACTCAGCGCCGTCAGCAAGCGCGTGTCAAAAGCGCTGTCGATTGGCGCGGCTGGAGTGCAGAGCGATTCTTCTCCGTTTGACGCCACACAGCCGACAGCGGGGTGCGGCAGCGTTGTTCAAACACCACCTCGATGCGCTAACCTTCCGGCGAGCGGTGGAGAAGGAGGCAGGCAGTGTTTGGTAACTGGCGACGAGCCGCATCGCGGGCCCAGGTCGTGCTGCTGCTGAGCAGTGTCGGCCTCGTCGTGGACCCGCAAGCGCTGCGCGCCATTTCTGTCTCCGGGACAGTACGCTATCTCGGAGCGAACGGGCCGGTCTCGACCAGCCGATCAATTCAGGTCCATATTGGCGAGAACCGATTCAAGGCGGGCCAGCTGGACGCGGCAACGGTACCCATCGACCGCGGCCCGTACACCGTCGATGTTCCCACTGCCGGCAACTATTTCCTCGTGTACTTCCTCGATCTCATCCCGGACGGTAAGCTCAATGTCAGCGAGCCGTATCAGTTCTACTTCAACGAGTTTTCCGCCGCCAACGCCGATCCTTTGGTGGTGCCGAGCTTCGGCCTCAGCGATGTCAAACTGGGCTTCGACGACCACTTCATCATGAGCGGGGTCGCCGGAACGGCAACTTACACCGGCAGTCGCGGGACGGTCTCGGCGCAAACGCCGCTCGCGGTCACCGCGAACACAGACGCCACCATGCTGGGGATACCGTTTGGACGCGCACGGCTGCAGAGCAATGGCGACCGCTACGACATTCTCGACCCCAGTATGGCACAGACCTTCTACCTGATGGCGTTCCTGGATCTGAACGATAATGGGACTCGGGACCCTGTCGAACCGTTCGAGATTTACCAGGACAAGGCCGGCACGCCGGGCGATCCGGTCATGATCGCACCGAACCAGACCGGCATCGATTTTGTCTTCGGAGACGAGAACCTTCCGCCGCCGCCTACTCCACGCCCGGTGCTCTGTGTCGGCGACTGCAACAGCGACCACTTGGTCACCGTCGATGAGTTGCTCACGATGGTCAAGATCGCGCTCGGCAACACGGCTGTCAGCACGTGCGCCGCGGGCGACGCGAACCATGACAACCAGATCACCCTCGATGAGATTCTCGCAGCGGTGAGCCACGCCCTGCACGGCTGTCCAGCGTAGCTGTGCCAGGTCTGGGCAAGGAGAAAGTGCTTGCCCCAGCCTCCCGCGGTAGGCTATTGGCGTCTCAGGGGAGGCTGGTGTGCCGTCCATCTCGAAAATATCGGTTGATTCCATTTCCGCCGTCTCGCTTGGAGTGGCATTCACGGCCCAGGCAACAAAGATGAGGCATAAGCACCCTGTTCGGCGTGCATTCATTTCCTCGATCACGCTCTCCATCCTCGCGGCGTTTGCGATCCAGTGCGGGGACGATCGCGCTGTGCAGACGCCGCCGCCAAATCCGGACTGGTCGATGTACGGACACGACCTCAGACACAGCTTCATGGCGGTGCAATCTGCCGTCGACAAAACGAACGTCGCATCCTTGCAGCTTGCGTGGAAGGTCCCCATGCCCGATGCCGTCTCGGCAGCGCCGAGCGTTGTCAGCGGCGTCGTATACATCGGCGCCTGGGACGGCGTGATGTACGCCCTCGACGCCGAGAGTGGAGCCGTACGATGGACGTTCGAGGTCGACTGCCAGAACGCGATCCTGCCGATTCCGCCGCGCTGCCTGGCGCCAGGTCAACCGGAGCCGGATCGCCTCGGGACCGATGGCGGGCTCATCGTCGGTGCGGCGGCCGTCAACGGCGGCCACCTCTACTTCGGCGGCGGCCGAACCCTCTACTGTCTCGACGCAGCGACCGGGAAGCTCATCTGGAAGCGCGTCCTCTGCGGCAACCCGGACGACCCGAGCTGCGATCAGGACGAGAACGACCCCGCGCAAATTTTCTCTTCGGCGGTGGTCACCGGCGGCTTGGTCATCGTCGGCGTGAGCGTCGACGGCGCCGACGGGTACCGCGGTGGCATCGTCGCCGTCGACGCGGCGAGCGGCGCGATGAAGTGGCGCTTCGAGGTCGATCC
>JBIOJL010000639.1:0-2235 GCA_044450885.1 Tepidisphaerales bacterium | reverse complement strand
GCCCCACTGGGGCTGGCGGCTTACCCCATACCCCCCTCTGCCTCTCCCTTTTGGGGGGGGGGGACATGTCGGCTTCCCCCCGCCACGCAATCAGCTTTACTTCCCGTCAATCGGCAGCATCCAGATATTCCGGAACTCCACCGGGTTGCCGTGATCCTGGAACTGGAACGTTCCCGCTTTGGCGTCCTGCTTGAGCGTCACATTGTCGTGGATCTTGATGCCGTTGTGCAGCACGGTCAGCGTCGGCTTGCCGGTGGGCTTGCCGTCCTTCTGCTCGACACGGTACTCGACGTCGTACGTCTGCCACTGCTGCGGCGGGAGCGAGGCGAGGGCGAACTCGTCGAACGCATCCGGGTCTTTGTAGCGATAGAGGCCGCCGCAGCCGCCGCCGGTGTACGTGGTCATGCCGAACGAGTCCAGCACCTGTATCTCCTGGCCATTGGGCATGAAGACGCCGCTGTTGCCGCGACCCTGTTCGACGGCGGCCGGCATCAGCGGGATCTTCAACTCCACGTGCAGGTTGAAACTTCCCGCGATCGGCCGCTTGGAGAACATGCCGCCCTTGGGAACCTCGATGCCGCCATCGACCAGTTTCCACTGCTGTTCGGTGCCATCCCTCAGGGGTTTCTTGACCACCTCGTCGAAATTCTTGCCGTCCAGCAGCACGATGGCCCCGGCCGGGGGCTGCGCGCCGAGCGTCGGCGGCGTGCGGGTGATCCGCTTGAGCTCGAACGTCCCGCCCGCGCCACAGGTTCCCTTGAATGCCCCATCGGCATAGGCGCCGGCCCATTCCACGTCGCCGGACTTGCCCGAGATGCGCACGATGTCGCCATCGGGCCTGGCGGCAAGCGCGGTCTTGGCGACTTTGTTCTCCGGCAGGGGCTCGCGGATCAAAACCTTGTAGGCGCCCTTGTCGATGGCGACGACGCGGGCCTCGAGTTTGTGGTCGCCCCTGGCGTCCTTGGAGGCGCCTTCATAAAGGCCCTGCACGTCGGCCTGTTTCGGAGGCTCGGCCAAAGCGAAACTGGCGAGGGCGATACACGCGACGAGAAATGATGCGATACGGTCCATGTGTCGGTCTCCGTTTAATGCCGTTGATGACTTTCGCACCACTCTATAGGGGGATTCCAGGCGGTTTGTTGTGCAGTGAATCGGGAAGGGGCGTGCCGATTCTTCCGGGCGACGGCAGTGTGTCGGAATACGGACACGGCACAGGCGAGACGCCTGTGCTACGAAATGCGGATTCGCAGGGCAGCCGTCCCGGCCGTGCAGAAGCACGGCCCTCCCGGATTTGCGGGCACGTCCGTCAGCGGGTGAGGGTTTCGATGCTCGATCCATCCGCGATGATCGCCACGCCGGCCATGCCGAGGAAAAGGCCGGAGTCTACCAGGCCGGCGCGGTGGAGGATGCGCTCTTGGATTTCGGCCGGGTCGGCCATGCCGGCGGGCAGGAAGGAGCAGTCGTAGATGTAGTTGCTGTTGTCGGTGATGAACGGCGTGCCGTCGGGATTGAGGCGAAGCGTGGGGAGGCAGCCGAGCGAGCGCAGGTAGACGGCGCTGGCCTCGTGGGCGAAGCGGATGACCTCGACGGGCAGGGGGCTGCGGGTGCCGAGGCGGGTCACGCGTTTGGAGGCGTCGGCGATGATGATGAGTTTGCGGGTGCTTTGGGCGACGACTTTTTCGCGGAGCAGGGCGCCGCCGAGTCCTTTGATCACGTCGAGGTTGGGCGCCACTTCGTCGGCGCCGTCGATGGTGACATCGGGGCTGGGGCACTGGGCGAGCGTGGCCAGGGGGATGCTCAGTTCGATGGCGCGGGCCTCGGAGCGTTTGGACGTGGGGATGCCGCGGATGCCCCGGAGCCGGCCGGCTTTGATCTCGCGGGCGATGGCGATGAGGATGTAGTCGGCCGTGGAACCCGTGCCCAGACCGACGACCATGTCGCTCTGGACGTATTGTAGTGCTGCCTCGGCCGCTCGTTCCTTGGGGCTCATGAGAAGGCGGAGAGGATACAGAGACAGGGTCGAAAAGCAATCGGGAGAGGATCACAGCGCAGGGGCCTGTGACCGCACAAGACTAAACACGAAGACACGAAGGCACGAAGCGGTGCATGGCACCGGCGACCGAATCGCGGTGGGTACCGCCGCTGTGTTTCTCTTGATCGGAGTCGCCAAAGCATGAATATCGAACCGGTTCATCGACCTTGGGTGGCGTTGATCGGTTTCGTCGAGAATACGCG
>JBIOJL010000638.1:0-2238 GCA_044450885.1 Tepidisphaerales bacterium | reverse complement strand
GTACTGGCGCCCGTCGCCGTTGAACAGGTAAACCCGGTCGCCCGGGCGGACGCGGCAAACGACGGCGAGGTGGTGAGCCTCCGGGCCGCCCAGGCCGACAGGACCGAGGGCCAGGGGCCGATCGACGAAGTAGCGTTCGGACATGGAGTTGAGGGGGTGCACGACATGGTTTGTAATTACGCTGCTCTCCTGTAGCGGCGTTGCCCAGTTTCGCTGGCTTGCCGGCGCTCCCAGAAGGCGTCGAGCGGGCGGGCGTCACTGAGGTGGTCGGCACGCAGTTGCAGAATCGCTTCGGCACCCTCTTCGCACCAGAACTTCTCGGTGCCTTTGACCCGCTGGTTGATCTGTTTCATGAGCGACTCCATGTGGCTGCTGGTCAGCGGCAATCCCTGCCGGCGATACTCATCGTAACGCATCTTGTCCTTGTGGTTTTGCAAGTAGGTCAGGGCGTCCGCGACCAAGCGCCGCGGACTGGTTTCACCGTCCGCCGCCTCGGGAACACCGAGTTCGACCTGCCGCTGAGCCAGTTCGACGATGACGCGTTCCGGCTGCCCTTGCCAGAGCCACTCGATCCAACGCACGTACACCGGCCACCCCTCGGCAAATTTCCGCCCCGCCGTCGCCGCCGCGAAGATGTACGACAACACGTGAATGAAATCGATAATCGCTGTCCAGGAGCTGAAAAACCGCCGCCAGATCGCCCAATTGTTGTCGGAACCGTCGCCGACGAAGGCGCGGCGGGCGGCCCCCAGCAGACCGGCCGTCCGCGCCGCCTCAGCCACCAACGGCGCAAAGTCCGGCCAGCGCACCCGCGAGGCCACGACCTGCCGTGTCCGGATGGTCGGCGGCGCATACGCAGTCGCCGTGGACGATGGCTGCTCTGCGGAGCCGGTTTCCGGTTGCGGTTCCGCCACGCCATCCTGGCCAGCCGACACCGCGTGGATCTCGCGGGCCAATTTCAGGATGCGGGTCGGGTCCACAAACGTCTCGGGAATCTGCGGGCACGGATCGGCGGCGGCAACCTCACTCGTCACGCTCAGCAGCAGGGCGGCTTTGTCTTCCCGCCAATGCTTGCCCTTCTCTCGGCCACACGACGACGCCGCCGCTTCGTCCTCGGCGGCCGCGACACGGGCAGCGTCACGCTCCCGAATCTGCAGACGGCCACCGTCCACCTCGATGACCGCCACGTCCGGGCTGGTCACTTCGGCCGGTGTCCGATGCTTGTCTGCCAACGGCAGCTCCTGGAACGCGGTCACCGCCGCCGTGCGTTCGGCCACGCGCTCGCTGCCGATGGCGCGTGTTAGCCGTTCGACCTGCTTGGCCGACACCGCCACATCGGCCAATTCCTGCAGGGACTGTTGACCTTGTTCAAAAGACCCGTGCGCGACGCCTGCGTAAACGATCTTGCGTTGCAGGCTGGGACTGTACTGGCTGCGATCAATCCCCAGACTCTTGCTCTGAGGGAAAAAAATCCCGCCGACAGGTGTCGCAGCGGGTCTTCGGTTCTTGCCATCGCGCCTCTCCATCGCCGGTTTCCAACCGGCGCGGCTCCGGCGGAACGGCGGCCGTCGTCGGTCGGCCGCAGTCGGGACAGACGTCGTACTCCGGGGGTCGTTCGGCCTGGGCGGCCTGCCGAGCCAGCGCTTGGTGCAGCAGCCGTTCCGTCAGGATCTTCCGAATGGCTCCGACCGTCTCTTCGAGTTCCGTGAACGGGGTTCCCCAGGCCGGACCGGCCGGGCCGTAGAGCCGATCGACCAGATTCTTGGCGACGCCCTCCAGATAGGGGCGCACTTCGTCTACATCCTTGGTAGCCTTCTTGTTTCGTGCCATCCTTGGCTCCTGCAAGCGGTTACGGCATGGAAAATGGGTAATTCGCCAGAGCAGTCTACCAGAAGACCTCGCAGCCTTGCAAACCGTGTCGTACACCCGTATCCCCAGTGCATCATCAATCTCAACTTGACGACCCCTGCCGGCCGACCTACGATACTCCTCTTTAAGCCGTCGCGCTTGCCAGAAGAAGGCGAAGACTCATGGCCGTTCCCAAGAGACGCACGTCGCGGTCCCGCCAGGGCAACCGACGCAGCCATCATCACCTGACGCCGATCCAGATCCAGTACTGTCCGCGCTGCGAGCAGCCCGTGCTGCCGCACCGCGTGTGCCCCAACTGCGGCCACTACCAGAACCGCGAGGTGGTGCCGATGGACGAGAAGGAATAATGCTTCGTTTAGCCGCGAGCGT
>JBIOJL010000637.1:0-2240 GCA_044450885.1 Tepidisphaerales bacterium | reverse complement strand
GAGGCGCGGCTTGCCGTCGTCGAGGATCTGGAAGCTGCCCAGCATCCACGACGCTTCCGGCGAGCCGCTGCCGAAACTCCAGCGCCCGCTGACCCGGTAGCCGCCCTCGACTGCCGTGCCCTGCCCGCCGCCCTGCACCGCCGTGCCGGCGCCGGGGGTGCTGGCCCCGCCCGCGTAGAGCTCGTGGACCCCCTCGTCCGGCAGCCCAAGCGAGATGAGCTGGACGATGCCGTTATTGGCGAGGTTCCAGCCGACCGAGCCGCAGCCCTCGGCCATCAGCTCGACGACGCGCAAATAGGTGAGCGGATCGGCCTGAAGTCCGCCCAGCGAGCGCGGGATCGTCATTCGGTAGAACCCCGCCGCCTTCATTTGCTCGACCAAGGCTTTCGGGAAGCGCTGCTCGCGCTCGAGCTGTTCGTGGTATTGGCGCAGCTGCGGCTTCAGCGCCGCGGCCGCCTGCACCACCGGCTGCGCCTCGACATCCACCGGCAAGCGCGCATCGTCGAAGATCGTGTTCGTGTCCATGTTCTCCTCCGCGGCGTCGAGCCTAGCATGCCGCTGTGGGGTGGATAAGCCCGGCGCAAGCGGGGCGCCATCCACCGCCTTAAGTCGTCATTCCGAGATCGTCCAACGGACGAGACCCGGAATGACGATCGAGAAGGTATTACCTATCCCCACTTCGCCTGGCTACCGACCGCGGTGATCGTGATGTGGCCCATCGTGGTGTTGGCCTTGGCGCCGTGCCAATGCCGCTCGCCGGCCTTGATGTGGACGACATCGCCGATATTGATCTCCTGCGGCGTGCCACCCTCGACCGCGACCATGCCGGAGCCCGAGGTCACCACCAGGATCTGGTCGCAGTTGTGAGCGTGCCAGCCGGTTGTGCAGCCCTGGCTGAAATTCACCACGCTGCAATTGTAATTCGGGGAATCCCCGGCCTCGATGATCGTCTGCCGCGACCGCGACACCGGCCCCGTCCACCCTTCGATCCGATCGGCGCCTTCCACCGGCAAATCCGGTATGTTTTTCAGCGTGACCACCTTCATGGCGTCTCTCCTCCTGTTGGCAGCAGCACGCTATCCCAAATCCGCGAGGAACCGTAGCGCCGTAAGGCGGAACCGCTTATGCACGGCCCGCGGGTGGACGAGCCCGGCGACCGGAGAAATCCGCGTCAGGTGCAGCGAGATGGGGAACATTTCGCCGCCCATCTGGCCCGACCGGCAATCTTCGGTCTGGCTGGACCGCTAAGTTCAGAGAGGACGCAAGCAAGACCCTAGGTTTGCTTGAAGAGGCGTGCGGCGTTGTCCCAAAAGAGTTTGCGCCTCGTGTCTGGTTTCAGCGTCGACCATTTCAAGATATTGTCGATAGAATCGGGAAACTGACATTCCGAATGCGGATAGTCGGAGGCGTACATCAGCACGTCGTCACCGAGAAAGCCGGTGACACTGTTAAACATGTCCTCGCCTTCCTGCCGCTCGATCGAGCAGAAGAAACGCCCGCTCTTTAGGTAATCCTCCGGGTGGTGCTTCAGCGTGGCGGTGCTGCCGACATAGTCGTACTGCTCGTTCATCCGCCTTCCCCAGAACGGCAGCCAGCCGAAACCGCATTCGAGCACGCCCATCCGCAGGGTCGGATAGCGATCGAAGATGCCGCCGCCGATAAACGAGGCGACAAAGCGCATCGCGCCCCACGGGTGGGACGCCATGCGGCCCAGAAAGATGTTGTCCCAGACGTCCTCGTACCCCGGGTAGTACGGGGGGTTCTAGGTCGAGCTATGGTGCACGATCGGCAGGCCATGATCCTCGGCGGCCCGCCAGACCGGTTCGAGGTCAGGGTGGTCAGCCGGGATATCCCGGCCCAGCGATGGCTTGACCGCGACCGCCCACGAGGAGTTGCCCCACTCCCGAATTTCCCGCACGGCTTCGTCGACCGCGTGTCCCGGGGCCATGATCAGACCCTTTAGCCGGGTCGGGGCCTGACCGCAGAAATCGGCCATGTGCCGGTGGTAGGCGCGGATCATACCGACTTCGAGCGCGGGGTCGTCGAGGCCGACGACGCTCACCCACGAGCTGGGGATCAGGAAATGGTCGTCGGCACCATCGTCATCCATGTCCTTGACCCGGTTTGCGGCCAGATCGTCCTGCACCCCTGGACGCGGGAGCTTGCTGCCCCGCCAATTCGACTCGCGGCCGCTATGGGTTTCGCGCGGCGCCGCCTCGCCGAGAATGCGCCGGTAGAAT
>JBIOJL010000636.1:0-2256 GCA_044450885.1 Tepidisphaerales bacterium | reverse complement strand
CGCCCTGGCCATGGTCGCCGAGGGCGCTCGCTACGAGACGGCCGAGGAGATGGGCAGAGTGATGCGGTATCCCGACTCCATTCGCAGCGCAGGCGTGGAAGCCGCGTCGCGACCGTGGAATCTCGCGCCGATACACGCCGGCCTGGCCGCCCTCAATGAACGACTTAACGGCCAACCGGACGAGAAGCCAGCACGGAAGCGAATCCAAGAACTCCGCGACCAGCTTGACGACATCAATCGCCAGATCGAACGCGCCCTCTACGACCCCGTACGAGACCGGGCTCACGCATTGGGCGCAAAGGCGACGGACATCACCATCGAACTGAGTTCGTTGCTTCCACAAGTGGACCGGTACGAACTCCGAGTGGCCAATGCAGTCTGGGGCGAGAGGACTTGCCCTATCGAGAAGTCCTACATTGACGTCATCGCCGGGTACTGCAAGACCGGCGGCATCTTTCCGCTCGACTTTCAGAACGACTACGGTCCATCGATTGATCGCATCAACGCCTGGGTCGCGGAGCAAACCAACCAGCGAATCAGGAATTTGATCCCCAAAGACGCACTGTCTCAGAACCAGCGAGGATTGCTGAGTCTCGTGCTCACGAACGCGATCTATTTCCGTGGCGAATGGGCCGAGGTCTTCCCTGCCACAGAGACGAAACCGGACAACTTCCTGCTCGCCAAGGGCGGCAAGGACAAAGTTCTCATGATGCACCACGGCGAGGTGCGTGCCCGCTATGCCGCTTTCAATGCCGACGGGGCATTCTTCAACACACCGGACGAGATTCAACGGAACAAAGGCAACCGCGGCGGCACGCCAGCGTTCGCGTATCCCGCGGCTGACGGCTTCGCCGTGCTCGAACTGCCGTACAAAGGCGCTGGCCTGGCCATGGCCATCATCCTCCCGCGCTCGCCCGACGGCCTGCCGGCCATCGAGAAGAAACTCACCCCAACCAGCCTCGACAGTTGGCTCAGGAGACTTCAGCAGCGCACGGTCGATGTGTACATTCCGCGTTTTCGCCTGGAGACCGCCTACGGTATGGGCCACACGTTGCAGGCCATGGGTATGGTTCGCGCGTTCACGAATCCGATCGAGCCGGCAGGCGCGCAGTTCGACGGCATGTCCGCCAGCCAGGACCCGCGGCTCAAGCTCTGCATCTCGCAGGTGCTGCACAAGGCATTTGTCGAGGTGAACGAGAAGGGCACCGAAGCTGCGGCGGCCACGGCGACTGAAATGCTCCTGGGTGCCCTGTTGCCAGACACAGTCCCTTTTACGCCCACGTTCCGCGCCGACAAGCCATTCCTGTTCCTCATCCGCGACGTCAAGAGCGGGACCATTCTCTTTGTTGGGCGGATGAACAATCCGCCGCAGTGACAAATGACCGGTGACAAGTGACCTCTGGCCAGTGACATACGACGAGTGTCCCGGATATACTCTCTTCATGCTTCCCCTGACGCCGGGCATGTCTCTTCTGGACAGGATGGTGCTGGCCGTGGAACGGGTGCGGGATCGATTGTCGCGGGCGTCGGCCGCGCTGGAGGCGGCGGGGGTTCCCTACGCAGTGGCCGGAGGCAATGCCGTGGCCGCCTGGGTGGCGACGGTGGACGCGGCGGCGGTGCGCAATACCCAGGACGTGGACATTCTGCTCCGGCGGTCGGACCTGGACGCCGCCGCCGCCGCGCTGGAACGCGCGGGATTCGTGCGGCGGCATGTGGCCGGAATGGACCTGTTTCTCGATGGTCCCGACGCCAAGGCGAGGGATGCGGTGCATGTGGTGGTCGCAGGCGAAAAGGTCCGGCCGGAGAATGAGATGGCCGCGCCGGATGTGACTGAGTCGGTGAAGCCGGGGGGCTTTCGCGTGGTGACGCTGGAAGCGCTGGTGCGGATGAAGCTGACGTCGTATCGGCGGAAGGATCAGGTGCATCTGCTTGACATGCTGGAGATTGGGCTGATCGATGCCGGTTGGAAAAACCGCCTCGTCGCCCCGTTGGCATCGCGGTTGCAGCAGTTAATCGACACGCCGGAGTGATTCTGCCGGGAAAACCCAGTCTGATACCTGCAGTGTTCTTGTACCGCGCATGCTTGCGTGGAAAGGCGAAGCTCATTGCAGGCATAGTGCCGCCGACGCGTCTCGTCGGCGGTGTGGGTCTGGCGGTGCGCCCGCCGGGGCTCATTCACACACCCCTCGGTCACGGGGGCGCGGTCTACAAGCGGCCGCAAAGGCCGCAGGAACTGAGCCACGCACAGGTCTGCGG
>JBIOJL010000635.1:0-2271 GCA_044450885.1 Tepidisphaerales bacterium | reverse complement strand
GCCCATGACTCCACGTGGATAGCGCAGCTATGCCTGCGGACAATAAGCAGGACCGGCGGTTTTGGAGAGGAGACGCCTGATGCAAAAGAAATGGGTGAGAGGCGCACTGTTCGCGAGTGCTGCGGCTGTTCTGGCCACTGCACTCCATCTCGGTGCGGCGCCGGCCGCGAGGGCGGCCGAACCGTACAAGGCGCCGCGGACCGCGGATGGCAAGGCGGACTTGAACGGCATCTGGCAGGCGGTCAACACGGCAAACTGGGACCTGCAGGAACATGTGGCGCGCACCGGACTGGTGGTGGCGCTGGGCGCGGTCGGCGCCGAACCCGGGGGCCTCGGTGTCGTAGAGGGCGGTGAGATCCCGTATCTCCCGGAAGCGGCAGCAAAAAAGAAGGCGAATTTTGAAAACCGGCTGACCGACGATCCGGAAATCAAGTGCTATCTGCCCGGCGTCCCGCGGGCGACGTACATGCCCTATCCCTTCCAGATCGTTCAGACGTCAAAGGACATCCTGATCGCCTACGAGTATGCGGGCGCCATGCGCACGATCGAGATGACCAAGGCGCCGGCGAATCCTGCCGACAGCTGGATGGGGCACTCGGCCGGCCATTGGGAGGGAGATACGCTGGTCATCGACGTGACGGGCCAGAACGATCAGACCTGGTTCGACAGGGCCGGCGATTTCCACAGCGACGCGCTGCACGTGGTCGAGCGCTATACGCCGATGAGCCCCGACGCCCTCATGTACGAAGCCACCATCGAAGACCCCCAGGTGTATTCGCGGCCCTGGAAGATCAGCATGCCGCTCTATCGCCGGTTGGAAAAGAACGCCCAGATCACGGAATTCAAGTGCGTGGCGTTCGTCGAAGAGCTTCTTTACGGGAAATTCCGTAAGCAGGCAGGCAAGTAATAGCCAGACAAGTGAAAGGGAGGTTTCAATGAAACGTCAACTTGTCACCTCGATGGGAAGTCTTTCCATTGTGATCGCAGCCGCGCTGCTGGCGCCGGCATCCGCCGCCGAGCAGGGAGGGGCTGTGCCGCGGCTGGCGGATGGCCATCCGGACCTGCAGGGCGTGTGGGACTACCGTACCATCACGCCGATGCAACGCCCCCTGGAACTGGGAACGAAGGCGTTTTTCGCCTCCGATGAGGAAGCGGCGGCCTGGGAACGCACCGAAAACCTCCGGCAGAATCGCGACGCGGAGGACTCCGAAGCGGGCGGCGAGACCCATCAACCGGGTGACGCCGCGTTCGGTCCGAAAGGCAGTGTCCCCCCAGGGTGGGCCGGCGCGGGCGGGGGAGTTGCCGGGAGAGCCGCCTACAACGAGTTCTGGTGGGACCGTGGCAACAAAATCGTCGGAACGAAGCGCACGTCGCTGATCGTCGACCCGCCCGATGGCCGGTATCCCGCCATGACGCCCGAAGGACAGAAGATGGCGGACCTCATTGCGGCGTCGCGCAACGACACCAACCTTGGCCGGCCCCACGCCGACTCGTATGAAGACCGGCCGCTGGCGGAGCGCTGCATCCTCGGCTTTAATTCCGGACCGCCGATGACCCCGGGCGCCTACAACAACAATGTCGAGCTGTTCCAGGCTCCCGGATATGTCGCGATCGTCAACGAGATGATCCACGATACGCGGATCGTTCCGCTCGACGGACGTCCTCATGGGCACGTCCCGCTGTGGAGGGGCGATTCTCGGGGCCACTGGGAAGGCGACACGCTGGTGGTCGACACGATCAACTTCAAGCGCGAGACGAGTTTCCCGAACTCCGGCGCGAACTTGCACCTCATCGAGAAATTCACCCGCACTGACGCCGACACGCTCATGTACGAGTTCACCATCGATGATCCGAGCGTATGGACGCGGCCGTTCACCGCTGTTGTTCCGATGCGCAAGAGCGACCAGCCCATCTACGAATATGCCTGCCACGAAGGCAACTACGCCATGGCCAGCATTCTCGCTGGAGCGCGCGCCGCAGAAAAGGCCGCAGAGGCGAAGCCGTCGAAGTGAGGTAAGGGCCGGGAGCGGCGTGGATATCTGAGGTGTCGTCGCCGCTCGCCTGGTTTTCCAAAAAGCGAATTCTGCTTCTCCAAGCATCGCGGCCGGGCTTTTTCCCGGCCGCCTCGATCGTAATGATTGAACTCGATTTAGGCTGCGTGTCGTAACCGGAGCGGCCTGGGTACAGGCGCGAACAGGCCGCCCAACCGGGGCGAGCCTTGCCGCTACCCCGACCCAACTATCAGCGTAAACGGCCCGCCAGCCGCGGAGG
>JBIOJL010000634.1:0-2284 GCA_044450885.1 Tepidisphaerales bacterium | reverse complement strand
GATCTGGGTGTCGTGGCCGAAGAAATCTTCCGGCCTTGCGACCGACCTCACCGATGTCGTCGTGCGCGACACCGCGCTTCCGCTTGGCCTTGTCGATATCAAGGTCTGCGCGATCGACGAGATCTGGTCCGGATTGAAATTCGTGATTCCGAAGGCGCAGCGGAAGGGCGGGCAGTAGAGCCCGAATAGTCGGCCGTCGTTCCGGGGCGACACCAAGCGTCGAACTCCGATGTGCGGTTGCACATCGGAGAATCTCGAGATTTGCGGGTTTGCATCTTCGATGCGCCCCCGGAATGACGGAGAGCATTTGAGCCTCTTGCGCCTTGTTCGTGGCGCGGGACTTGCTTGAAAAAACCTGCCAGTCTCCGTTGTCCAGGCGCAGGAGCCGCCGATGTCAGGTCACCCGAATGCGTCGCCCGCCGTGGCCATCCCCGGAGCGGATCCACGGCTCTATAACCACGATCTGGCGCCGGTGGCGCCAGCGGGGCGGACCTGGGGCGTCTTCAGCATCTTCGCGATGTGGATGTCGGACGTGCATTCGGTCGGCGGCTATACCTTCGCCGCGAGCCTGTTCTTCCTCGGATTGACCGGATGGGAGGTGCTGCTGGCGATGGTGGCCGGCATCACCGCCGTCTATTTCCTGATGAACCTGATCGGGCGTCCCTCACTGAAATACGGCACGCCGTTTCCGGTCGTGGCGCGGATGTCGTTCGGCGTGATGGGAGCCAACATCGCGGCGGGCCTGCGCGGCATCGTCGGGATCGTGTGGTACGGCGTACAGACCTATTTCGCGTCCAAGGCGGTGCAGGCCCTGGTACTGGCGTTTTATCCGGCTGCGGAAGCGTTCACGCATTCCAGTCTGCTCGGCCTGTCGGCGCTGGGCTGGTTTTCCTTCCTGTTCATGTGGCTGTTTCAGCTTCTGATCTTCCTCAACGGCATGGAGACGATCCGCAAGTTCATCGATTTCTGCGGACCCGTCGTCTACATCGTGATGTTCGCGCTGGCGATCTGGATATTGGCGCAGACCGGCACGTCCAGCCTGTCGCTGCAGCTCAGCCCGCGCGCCGAAGGCTCAGTGATCGGCCATATGGCGAATGCGGCGATGCTGATCGTCGCCTATTTCGCGGCACTGTTGCTCAATTTCGGTGACTTCTCCCGCTTCGCACGGGACGAGAAGGCCATGAAGGTCGGTAATTTCCTAGGTCTGCCGGTCAATTTCATCGTCTTCGCCATCATCACCGTCATCGTCACCGCCGGCACCGTCAAGGTATTCGGCGAGGCGATCATGGACCCCGTCGCCATCGTGGAGCGCATCGGCAATCCCTGGGTGGTGGCGCTCGGCTCCATCACCTTCATCGTCGCCACCATGGGCATCAACATCGTCGCCAACTTTGTGTCGCCAGCTTACGACATTTCCAACCTCTATCCGGAGAAGATCGATTTCCGCCTCGGCGGATTGATCACCTCGATCCTGTCGGTGATGGTCTGCCCGTGGATATTCGTTTCGAGCCCGCAGGCGATCACGATTTTTGTCAGCATCTTCGGCGCGGCGCTCGGCCCGATGTTCGGAATCATGGTGGCCGACTATTATGTGGTGAAGCGCCAGCAGATCATTCTCGAAGACCTCTATACGATGTCGCCGGAGCGTTCGCTTTATTTCGAGAGCGGCTGGAACCGGATGGCGCTGCTCGCGCTGGCCGGCGACGAAGTGGTCGGCGTGGCCAGCTACGTCTCCGAAGTCCAGGGGCAGGCCGAGGTCGCGTTCGCGGTGGCCGACCACATGCACCACCGGGGCGTCGCCACGCTGCTGCTCGAGCACCTGGTCTCGTTCGCCCGCAGTCACCAGATCACTACTTTCACCGCGGAGACGCTAACGGAGAACAAGGCCATGCTGAACGTATTCGCCGACGTCGGCCTGCCGGTCGACCGCCACTTTGCGGACGGGGTTTTCAAGCTGACGTTTCCCCTGCCCAGCGCCGACGCAGGCCCCACGCTCGAGAGCTACCTGAACGCCGTGGCCGACCGGGAGAGCCGCGCCGAGACCGCCAGCCTGCGGCACGTGCTCGCGCCCGAGTCGGTCGCGGTGATCGGCGCCAGCCGGCGGCGGGGGACCGTGGGCCGCGCGATCCTGGACAACATCCGGGCCGGCGGGTACGGCGGCCGGCTCTACACGGTGAACCCGCGCGCCAGGCAGATTGGCGGCGAACGGTGCCTGTCCTCCGCGCTCGACTTGCCCGAGGCCGTCGACCTGGCGGTGATCGCGGTGCCCGCCGGAGGAGTGCTC
>JBIOJL010000633.1:0-2286 GCA_044450885.1 Tepidisphaerales bacterium | reverse complement strand
ATGAAGATGATCGTCTTGCCGTCCTTGACCAGGTCTCGGAGCACGTTGAAGAGTTCCTTGCTTTCCTGCGGCGTGAGCACCCCAGTTGGTTCGTCGAGGATGAGGATGCTGGCGCCGCGGTACAGGACCTTTATGATCTCGACCCGCTGCTGCAGGCCGACCGGGAGGTCGCCGGTGCGGGCGTCGGGATCGATGGCGAGACCGTACTGTCGGGTCAGTGCTGCGATCTCCTGGCGCGCTTTGGCGTGGTCGTAAAAGCCAGGACCCGCCGTCGGCTCGCGGCCCAGCATCACGTTCTCGCCCACGGTGAACACGGGGATGAGCATGAAGTGCTGATGCACCATGCCGATGCCGTGGGCGATGGCGTCCCTGGGGCCGCGGATGGATGCGGGTCTGCCGCCGATGAGGATGGTGCCGGCGTCGGGTCGGATCAGCCCGTAAAGCACGTTCATGAGCGTGGACTTGCCCGCCCCGTTCTCACCGACCAGCGCATGCACCTCGCCCGCGCGAACCGAGAGGTCGACCCCGTCGTTGGCGATCACGCCGGGCCAGGCTTTCGTGATGCCCCGCATGTCCACCGCCGGCCCTTGCGGCGCTGGCCCGCTCATTCCGTCCCCGGCACGTACGGGATTCCGTCGGCCGCCGGCGGGCTGCTCCGCCCGATCACGCCCGCCAGCACGACCAGAACGAGGATATACGGGAGCATGCTGAGCAGATACGGGGAGACGTGGATGGTCGAGTTGTTGTCGTAGATGGCCTGGCCGAGACCGAAGAGCAGGCAGGCCAGGAACGCACCCAGCGGCGTCCACTTGCCGAAGATCATGGCCGCGAGAGCGATGTATCCGCGGCCGTCCGTCATGTTCGGCACGAAGGTGTTTGAGATCCCGATGGCCAAAAACGCCCCGGCCAGGCCGGATAGCAACCCACTGGTGATGACCGCGCCGTAACGGATGATGTAGACGTTGATGCCGGCGGTATCGGCGGCATGCGGATGCTCGCCGACCGCCCGGATCCGAAGTCCCAGCTGGGTCCGAAACAGGACCACCTGGATGAGCACCAGCAAGACCAAAGCCGCGTACACGACCACGTTCTGCTGGAAGACGACCTGTCCGAAAAAGGGGATCTGGTCGAGCACCGGTATGTTCACGTTCGGCAAAAGCTCGGACTGTCCCACGTGGCCGATGTCCTGCAATCCATAGATCCGGTTGACGAGGAATACGGTCATGCCGGCGGCGAAGATGTTGATCGCTATCCCGCTCACGATCTGGTCGGCGCGAAACCGGATCGAGACCACTGCGTGGATCAGAGCCATCGCACCGCCGGCTGTGATCGCGACCAGGGTCGCCAGCCAGACGTTGTGCCAGGCGAGGTCGGCGACGACACCGAAAAAGGCCCCCGCCAGCATCATGCCTTCCATCGCGATGTTGACCACGCCGCTGCGCTCCGAGACCACGCCACCCAAGGCTGGGAGCAGCAACAGCACGGACGCGGCCAGAGTTGCGTGCCAGAGGTCGGCCGTGACCAGCAGGTGGAGGATGTCGGAGACGGCCGTCATGCGGTACCGGTGTCCTGATCTCGAAGGGCGGCGCTCACCTCTGCCGCCACCGCTGCCTGTGCGCTGCCTTCGGGCGGGGTCGAGGGAGTGCGGCCCATCGCCGGCAGGCGAATCTTGATGGCTCTCAGGAAGTTGGCGGCGATGCTGAACAGGATCAAGGCCTGCAGCACTAGCACCAAGCTGGAGGAGATCCCGGCATCACTCTGCATGACCGCCCCGCCGGCGTGCAGCGCTCCGAACAGGGTGGCCGCGAGGACGATGCCGACGGCGCTGCCCAGGCCCAGCAGCGCCACCGCGATGGCGTCGAAGCCCGTCGTGTCGCTGAAATATTTGTCGGTGAGGTTGTGATCCACGCCGGCGATCTGGACGGCTCCCGCCAGCCCCGAGAACGCGCCAGCGATCAGCATGGTCACGATGATGGTGCGTCGAACGCTCACCCCGGCATAGCGCGCGGCGCGCTGGCTCTGGCCGGCCGCGCGAATCTCATAGCCGAGCGATGTACGCCAGAGGATGAACGCGAACACTGCCAGGGCGACGAACGCGATCAGCAGGCCCGTGTTGACCCGGTAGACGCTTGAAGGCAACCCGAACAGGGTCACGTGGTTGTTGTTCGGCAGGATCGTCGCGAGCTGCGCCCCAGGCCCGATCGGCGAGGAGACAGAAAAGCCGTTCGGCAGCTGGAGAGGGCCGCCGACGATGAGGTATCGGACCAGCCACTGGGCGACGTAGTT
>JBIOJL010000632.1:0-2288 GCA_044450885.1 Tepidisphaerales bacterium | reverse complement strand
ACATATTGCTCAGTTTTGGAAGCTTCCCCTCTCTCCCGAGCTACGGTCTTGAAGTGCTAAGCTCGGAGCAACGAAGCTTATATTGGAGGGGCGCACAGGATGCACTAACCTGCATCGCATATTTCGACGGGATGAAAATTTCTCGCAGCGATTTTTGGCAAATACGAAGTAACGTGCGGGAGCTAACCGAACTTCGCCGATTGGTGGGGTGTGAAGCAGCTAAGCGATTGATATTTCTGGTGCTGACCCACGAAGGTCGGCACTACAGGGGGGCTTCTGGGCGGGGTGTATCGGCGGTGATTTTCGGAGCCGGCTGCTTGGGCAATTCGAGCCGAAGTTTGTCGAGCAACAAGCTCAACTCCGGTTCCGGTTCGCTGTAGCGGGTCAGCACGAGTTCGCGGCCGTCAGTTGTCGGCACGTGCACGTCAATCATCTGCATGGCGGCGAACTTCTCAAGCACGCTTCGTGGCGTGAGCCCCGGCGCCAGGGCATGCAGGCGCCGCGCCAGCGTGACGTGCAGGCCATAAGCCAGGAAGGCAATGAAGATATGCGCCTCGACGCGTGCCTCGTCTTGATGGAAGATCGGCCGGATCGCCAGATCGCCCTTGAGGTTCTTGAAGGCTTCTTCCACGGCTACCAGTTGCAGATAACAGCTCCAAAGCTGGGCCGGATCATTGCCGATGAGATTGGTGCGTAGCAGATAGCGGCCCTCGCGCCGGCGCGCTTGTCGCAATTTTTTGCGGTCGAGCCGATAGCTGAACGTCGTGCCGCCCTTGGGCACGGCGACCGCAACCAAGCGCCAAGCCGTCGGGGCATGGCTGCGGGCGGCGCCGAGCTTCATCAGCAATTCCTCGCGGGTGAGCTTCATGGCGGCGATCTGCGCAAGCCGCTTCCACAGCCATTTGAGCTGACGGCGGCGCATCGCCCGTTCCTTGGCGACGCGATCACGGCTCTGGGCGAAGACGTAGAGTTCGCCGTCCTGCGGCAGCAGCTTGACCTCGACCCCCGGCCGCGCCTGCTGCCAGGGCTTGGCGAGCAGCTCCCGCTCCAGGCGGCTCAATCGTCCCTTCGGGGTTCCCACCACATACTGCACGGGCGGGTCGGCCGCGCGCATCTCGGCCAGAACCTGCTCGGTCGGAACACCGCGGTCCATCAGCCAGATGCGCCGGGCCTTGCCGTACTGGCGTTCGATCCGATCGAGAAAGCCGCGCAGCGTCGTACTGTCGGCGGTGTTGCCGGGCAGCACCTCGTAAGCCAGCGGCAGCCCCGCGGGCGTCACCACCAGCGCAATCACCACCTGCACGCAGTCGCCACGATGGTCGCGCGAGTAGCCGTGGCGGCGCTTGTCGCCCTCCGCAAATGGCGGATCGGCTTCGAAATACGTACTGGTCAAGTCGTACAGCAGCACGTCGAAGCTTGAGTTGAACAAATCCCGCCAGCGCCCGACCAGGTGATCGAACAGCGCCTGCTTGTGCGCCAGCAACCGGTCATGACAGGCGTAGAGCTTGTGGATCTCGGCAAGCGCGAAGTCCGCGCCCAGCAAATCCGCAAGCGCGCTGCGCTCGAACCACGCGCGATGCAACCGCCATTCGCTGCCTGGCGCCAGCAACCGGTACGTCACCAGCACGAACAGAACTGCGTCCCAGCGCGTGCCCTTGCGGCTCGCCGCCAGCCGCTCCACCCAGAACCGATCGAGTTGCAACTCCCGCCACAGTGTCAGCGCCAACCAGCACGCACCCCATTGTCGCGGCCGGCGCAGTCGCATCTGCGACAGCCTCAAACGGACGATCGAGTCATCCGCCAACAACCCTTCACAGCGATCCTCGGGGAACAGCGATAGCGTCCGCGGCTGGTCGGCGCCTTCCTCAAAGACTTCGATCGACCGGCGCCACGCCAGCTTTTGCGTATCGTTGATCTCACCCAGATACAGCACATGACGCTGCACCACGCGTCCACGCGCAACCCGCTTGTTCTCCACAACGCTGAAATAGCGGTGCTCCTTGCCGTCCTTCCGGCGAGTCTTGTGGCGCAAAAACATGGCCCGCGGAAATTACTCCCACGCCCACATCCCGCAAATAGGGTAGGTCGGCACTACAGCCGTTTCTGCTCGCCGGTGCTCACTTCGTCCCTTGCATCTCAATCACTTGGCGCACGATAAATTCCGAAAACTCACGTCGAATCGGCGAAGTTCGGCTAGTCGCCCGATTCAGTCAGATTGAAGGGTATAGATGCTTAAGTTTGACACGAGCGTCTTTGGTGGTGAAGTGCCAGTCGGATTTGGTGTGGTT
>JBIOJL010000631.1:0-2296 GCA_044450885.1 Tepidisphaerales bacterium | reverse complement strand
GTGGCGAGCAGCGCCTGGCTGGCCCCGGGCTGCCCGTACATGTTGCCGACCGCGATCGCGTTGAAATAGGGCGAGGCCGAGCCGAGCGTGTTGACGCTGGCCACGATCGCCGAGGCCCCGATGCCCGCGGGCAGGCCCTTCTGGAAGACGTTCACGTAATTCAGCGTCAGGGTGAGGCCCTTGAGCGCCTTCGGCGAAAACACGGCGCCGAGGGAGCGGGACTGCGCCGTGCTCGGCTCCAGGCCGGGATTGTTGCCGTTGCCGGAATAGTAGGTCACGCCCTTGAGCCGGGTATCATTGATGCCGAGGTTGTTGAAAAACAGGTCCGCGGTGGTGAGCGCGACGGACGGCGGGCCGAACAGCGAGTAGAGCGTCGGCGCGGTGAAGGACTTTGAGTAGGTGAAACGGATCGTGAGCTGGTCGTCGAACGGCTGCCAGCGGAAGCCGATCTTGGGGACGTTCGACTTGCCGGCGTCGCTGTATTTCTCATTGCGGCCGGCCAGGGTCAGGTCGAAGGCATGCAGCCCCATCGGCGCGAACCGCTCGCCGGTGAGGGGCGCGCGGACCTCGGCATAGACCGAATCGATGGTGCGGGTGCGGCTGAAGGGATCGAAAAAGGTGCCGGGGCCCCAGTTGTGCTTGGTCGGATCGGTGCTCAGGTTGTAGGAGTTGTTGTCAGGCGTGCCCGCCAGCGTCTCCTTCCGTTCGGCGGCGCCCACCGCCAGGCCGATCTTGCCGGCCGGCAGCTCGAACAGCGTCCCGACCAGCTTGGCGTCGTAGGATTCCAGCAGGCTCTTCACGTTGATGACCTCCGTCCCGTAGACGTTGGCGAGGGCGGCCGGGTCCAGGCCGCCGCGGGCGAAGGGATCGAGCGCCGGCTGATAGACGCTGGCCCCGGTGCTCAGGGAGACCACCTTGCTGTATTTTCCGCCGGCCACCACGTTGCCGGAGGCGTCGTAGCCGCCGGTGATCGCCGGGAGCAGGTTGGGGACATAGACCTCGTTCATCAGATCCTGCACCAGCCGGTTGCTGCTGTTGGTGTAACCGACCTCCCAGTTCCAATCCTTGTTGATTTCACCGTGGAAACCAAGGGTCACGCGATTGCCCTTGGCGGTGTTGTAGGTCTGCAGCGGCGTGTTCACGGTGCCGACGTTCACGCCGGCGACACTGCCCGCGACCGGATTGTACGGGGAGCCCGCGGGGACGGTGACGGTGCGCAGGTTGCCCAGGAAGCCGGTCGTCTGGTTGAAGTTTTTGACGTCGGACCAGAGGTAGTCGCCAAACAGGACGAACTTCTTGCCGGCGAGTTCCGAGGAGAAGCTGGCCACGGCGGATTTCTGTTCCTGCCGCAGGAGCATGGTCAGGTAGGGCGCGGCATCGAAGAGCGGGATGGAGGCGCTGCCCGCCGCGAGGTAGGTGCCATTGGCGACGAGCGCGGCCAGGCTGGCCGCGGTGGCGGCCGTGCCGGTGGGGTTGGTGGCGCTGGGCGTGTTCACGCCCGGGGCGAGGTAATTGCCGGCCACATAGCCCGGGAACGCGGTGCCGGACTTCAGGTTGGGATTGATGAAGGAGCGCTGGTACTGCCAGAGGGGATCCGTCTTCGACCAGCTGCCGGTGATCGTGATGCTGGTGCCCTGTTGCTTCGCGCCGCCGACAAAGTAGGCGGAACGTTCCGAATAATGGCCCGTGTTGTCGGTGGCGGCATAGCGCGCGCCGACTTCCCCGCCTTGGTAGTCCGACTTGAGGATGATGTTGACCACGCCGCCGATGGCGTCGGAGCCATAGATGGCCGAGGAGCCGTCCGTCAGCACCTCGATGCGCTCGATCGCCGCCGTGGGGATCTGGTTCACGTCCACGAAGCTCTTGCCACCGACGCCGTTGATGCCGCTGGTGGCCGCGCGCCGGCCGTTGATCAGCACGAGCGTGTCGAGATTGCGGAGCGCGATCTGCGATCCGCCGGCCGTGTTCTGGTTGGTATTGGTCGCGTTGCTGTTGCCGGCGTTGCTGCGACCCGCGAAGGCCGGGATGCTTTCGCGCAGGATTTCCAGCACGTTGGCATTCTGCCCGGTCTTCTCGATGTCCTGCTGGCCGAGCACCACGACCGGGACGGCCACCGCGTCGGCGGCCGTCGGGATGTTCGAACCGGTGACGGTGAATGTGCCAAGTTGAAAGGTGTTTTTGTCGTTCGGAGCCGCGTTCGCCTGGTCGTTCGGGGTGGCGGCGGGCTCGTCGGTGGCGGCCGCGGTCTGCGCGGACGCCCGGGTGCCGAGTGCCAGCAGCAGGGCCAGCACGAAAT
>JBIOJL010000630.1:0-2300 GCA_044450885.1 Tepidisphaerales bacterium | reverse complement strand
ATGGAAACCAGGTCGGCGGATAGGCGGCCACCTCGACCGGCGTCTTCAGCGCACTGATCACCAGCCAGTAGAACGGCAAACCGACGATCACGCCGATGAACAGGATGAGGCTGACGCGGAGTAGACGCTGGCCGGGACGGGTGACCGTCATTGGCGAACCCCGCTCATCGCCTTCGGCGGCGACAGCAGGAGTGCCAGCGCGGCCACGATGCAGAAAAGCGCGGTGGCGAGGGCGCTGGCGTAGCCAAGTTTCAGTTGGCTGAACGCGTTGTCGAAAATGTAGGTGATCAAGATATCGGTGCTGCCGATCGGACCGCCGTTGGTCATGACCTTGACCACGTCGAAGCTGTCGAAGAGCACGCCACGCAGGCTGACAATCGTGACCAGGAAGGTCACCGGGCGGACGTTCGGCCAGACGATATGGCGGAGCTTGACCCACGCCCCGGCGCCATCGATTTCGGCCGCCTCAAGCAGCGCCGGATTGATCGATTGCAAGGCCGCCAGGTAGAGCAGCATGCCCAACGGGAAGCGCAGCCAGACGGTGACGATGGCAACCGCCGGCATCGACCACCGGGTCGATTGCAGCCAGGCCGGACCGTCGATTCCCAGCCACGACAGGACGGTGTTGATCGGGCCGAAGCGCGGATCATAGATGTAGCGCCACAGCACGGCGCTGGCGACAAACGAGATCACCAACGGCATCATGTAGACGGTGCGGACGACGCGAATGCCTGGAAACGTCGTATTGATCAACGCCGCCAGAAGGAAGCTGATCAGCACGGTCGGGACGACGCCGATGATGACCAGATAACCCGTCATCCAGATCGAATTGATCGCGCGCGCGTCGCCGGCAATCGCGACGTAGTTGTCGAAACCGACAAATACTGGCGGCGACATGAGGTCCCAGGAGAAGAAGCTCAGGCCGACTGCTCCAACGATCGGAACGATCGTGAAGACCGCAAAAATCGCAAGGTTGGGACCCGCGAAGAGCGCTGCCCATCCCCACTGCGGTTTCTCGCGCCGCGGCGGGGGGACCAGCCCGTTTGCCGAGGATGTCTGGAGCTTGAATCGCATATACCAGCTGAGGGGCCCACTCCCGCAAGGCAGTTCTATACCGCCTGGCAACTGAGCTGCTTGCGTCGGTCGCGCGAACGACCGACGCTTGGCGAGATGGGAGAGTTTACTCCGGCCTCAGCCCTTTTTCTTGATTTCGTCAGCCCAGGCGGCGTTGACCGCCGCCTCGGCCTTCTTGAGCTGTTCCACCGGACCGGCGCCGTTCAACACAACCGAATCCTCAGCGTCGCGGAGTTCCTTGTTGATGATCGACTGCACCGCGTGCGGGATCGTATTCGGGTTGATCGCGCCGAACTTGATCGAGTCCGAGAACACGCTCGTATTTGACGGCGGTCCCGGCAGGTTGCGCCACGTCGGGCTCTCGTAGAGGCTCTCGACCGGCGGCACGATGGCGTAGGTCTTGGCCAGAATGCCCATCGCGCCTTCTCCCGAGTAGTACCAGGTGATGAAATCATAGGTCAGATCCGGGTTGTTCTTGACGCCGGACGGAGTGGCATCGAGGGCGAGCGAGCCCATCCCGGTCTTGTGGACGCCATTGATCTTGGGCGTGAAGCAAACGTCCCAATCGTCCTTCATGTTCTTACGGAAGGTGGGCACGAGGGCGCGCACGGTCTGGGTCATCGAGGCGAGGCCCGAAGAGAAGGCTGTCCAGATATCGCCGCCGGGCGCCTGCGTATAGCTGGCAATGATGCCCTTCTTCACCTGGTCCCAGTACATCGTGAAGGTCTTGACCGCAGCCTCGCCGGCAAGGTCGACGCTGCTGTCATTGCGAAGAACATGTCCGCCCCAGGCCTCGATGCCCGGCACGTACGTCGCTTGCCAGGGAACCTGAGCCGCAAGTCCGTAGCGCGTGGTCTTGCCGCCGTCGCGCTTGGTGAGCTTGTCGGCAATCGCAATCATCTCGTCAAAAGTCCAGTCACCGTTCGGATACGGCATACCGGCCTCGTCGAAATGTCTCTTGTTGTAGAACTGGACAACGGTGTCGGCGCCGTAGGGCAGACCGTAGTAGCCGCCCTTCTTGGGCCCGGAGGTCATCAGGTACTGATCGAGGAACGGTTTGGCGAAGTATGCCTCGGTAACCGGACCGCCAGACTTGAAATACGGGCGCAGGTCGGCGGTTATGCCGGCGTCGGCGTAGAGCGCCGCCAACTCGTCGAACAGAAAGACGATGTCGGTGAGCTTGCCGGCAAGCGCCCGCGCCAGCATGAGCGGGATCAGTTCAACGT
>JBIOJL010000629.1:0-2304 GCA_044450885.1 Tepidisphaerales bacterium | reverse complement strand
GACAGCGTCTTCCAAGGCTGCGCTTTCCTTCTCGCTCCTGGCGTCCTTGAACATCGCGATGAGCTTGCCCACATCCGCGGCCGGCGCCAGCGAGCCGAGCGTCTTGATCGCCTCGACGCGAACCTCCTCGCTGGCATCCTTGGCGGCCGTAAAGAGCACCGGCACCGCGTTCGGTGCGGACCGGCCGGGCAGGGCGCGAATCAACTCGACGCGGGCGGGCGGGTCGGCCTTTTCGAGCAACTCGACAAGCTTCGCGGTGACCGCGTCACCGGGCAGGCGCTCCAGCGCTCCACGGGCGGCCAGTTGTTCGTCACCTTTGGCGGTGGCCGCCAGCGACACCAGCATGGCGACCTGGTCGGGGCCGCCCATGGAGCCGATGGCGCGAATGCAGACGATTCGCACATCGGCATTCTCGCTCTTCGAGTAGTAGACGAAGAGGGGCAGGTTGCCCTTGTCGCCGCGTTCGAACAATCCTTCCAACACTCCCACCTGTAACGATGGACGAAGTCCCTGTAACAGACCAGCAAACCTGCTGCGGTCCCACCCGGCGGGAATGAGCTTGACGAAACCGGTGGCGGGCGTTGCCAACGCGATGTCGTCGGACAGGATCGCCACAGCAACCGTTTCAGCGGACGGGCCACCTACTGCCTTCACCAACCCTCGCAAAGCAGCGACGCGAATGAAGCCGGGTTCGTCCGGTTTTTCGAAGAGTCGAGAAAACACATCGACGGCAACGGCGTTGCTGTTGTCCGATGCGGCAAGTTTGTCGGCGCATGCAAGCATGGCGTCGATCAGGGCGGCGCGCATAGGACCTTTGGCGATCGCGATACCGGCTTGGATGGCTTCCAAAGCTTCCCTGGTGCCAATGTGCCCCAGAGCCGACGCGGCGGCGAGCCTCACTTGTTCATCGTCGGAGCCGAGCAACTTGACGATGGCTGCCGTCGACGGCGCGTCGGCCATCAGGCCCAGGGTGTTCACGACCTGCACCAGCACCATGCCCCTGGTGTCGGCCAGCGCGGCACGCAGAGCCGCGCGAGAGGCTTCATCGTTCAATCCCTGCAACACGCCGGCGGCCAGTTGGGCGGTGTCCGCATCGCGGAGTTGCTTGCCGACCGAGGGAATACAGTTGTTGTCGGCGATCCGGATCAGGCGTCGCAAGGCATACCGACGGGCCTCGATCGTAGGCGAGCCGTCGAGAATGGCCGCCAGCCGTTTGGCCAGTGCGGCCGTCGCCTCGGGGCTGTTGTGCCGGGCGCGGATTTCCTGGTCGATGGTGTCCATCGGCGCCTGGCTCTCGCCGAACTTGCACTTGGGCAGATCGGCGAACGCCTGGTCCAGTTCAGCCGCGGGGATGGGCGTGCTCGGATTGGCATCGGTCTGGGTCGGCGGCTTGGCCGCGGGCCTCCGCTGGGCGGCGAAGGCCGGCGACGTGAACAGCGGCAGCGCGGCCGCAGCGATGATGGCCAGCGTGCGGGTTCTTTTTAGAGTGTTCATCGGACTCCCTCATTTCTCAACTAAAATCACCGATCACCGTTCACCGATCACCGTTCACCGATCCGATCACCGATCACCGATCACTGATCACCGCCTCACCTCGGCCGGATCACCAGGCCCTCAACCACCGCCCGCTCGGGCAGTTCCAGCGCCAGCATCACGCACGCCGCCACATCGTCGGCCTGGAGCATTCGCGCCCTGGCCTCGGGCGTCGGCTGCACCGGCCGCTTTTCCAGCAGCGGCGTGTCGATGTCGCCGGGGAAGATGCTGGTGGCGCGGATGCCGTTTTCCCGCTCCTCGCAGTTCAGCGACTGGGTCATGCCCGTCATGCCGAACTTCGACATGACATACGCCGCGCCGGCCTTGGCGTTGGCCGTCAGCCCGGCATCGGACACGATGTTGACCACCGACCCGCACTTCCGCTCGCGCATCCCCGGCAGAAACGCCCGCGTACACAGGTACGCCCCCGTCAGGTTCGTCTCCATCAGTTCGCGGTAGGTCTCCAGGCTCACCTCCCGCCAGCTTCGCCTGGGCGCGTTGGTCCCGGCCGAATTCACCAGCGCCCGCACCGTCCCGAACCGCTTCAGCACCCCCGCGGCCATCTTCTCCACCTCGCCCTCATGGCTGATGTCGCACACAAACGCCGCCATCGTCTTCCCGGCCTTGCCGGCCAGCCGGATCGTCTCCGCAAGCTCTTCCGCCCGCCGTGACACCACCGCCACGTTCCACCCCGCCTTCGCCAGCCGCACCGCCACCGCCCGCCCCACCCCGCTGGATGCTCCCGTCACCACCGCTGTGTCCGCCATGTTC
>JBIOJL010000628.1:0-2311 GCA_044450885.1 Tepidisphaerales bacterium | reverse complement strand
TGCCAGATGCGGCCGGTGGTGGTTTCCAGGCACGTCAGGGGGCCGCCGCCGCAGGCGTGGGTGTCGAGGCAGACGGCATAGCCGCGGTTGAGGGGCCGGCCGGATTTCTGCGGGGTATGGCCGCAGACGAGAATCTTTCCGGATTCGTGCGCCAGGATGTTGTCGCAGCGTTCCCAGCGGAGCATGTAGTCAGGCTGTTCCGACATGGGCATGTCGGGGTAGGCGTTGGCATGCACGAAGATGTGGGTGTCGGTCTCCAGGTAATCGACGAGTTGGTTTTCCAGAAACTGCCAGTGGTCGGCCGGGACATCGCGCAGGCCGGCGCGGACGCCGGCATAGGAGCGCAGGGTGGCGTCGCCGCCGTTCTGGATCCAGTCGGAGAATTTGGCGCGTGAGTCGCGGGCGGCGAGCATCATCTGCTCGTGGTTGCCCAGGAGCACGGTGAGCCGATGCGTTCGGGCCAGCTTCAGGACACGATTGATGACACCGGCCGAGTCGGGGCCGCGGTCGACGCAGTCGCCGAGAAGGATGAGCTGGTCATCGGAGGTGGGCGCGATGGCGTCGAGCAAGGCGTCGAACTGCGTGAGGCAGCCGTGGATGTCGCCGATGGCAAGGGTGCGGGGAATCAAGAAGTCTATATTGTACGGGCGGGGACTCGAATCCTCCATACGCTGGTCGGCGATCGTACAATACCGTCGTGGCCACGAAGCCAACGCGACTGATCTTCCACTTCTTGAGCATCGTCTCCCTGCTCCTGGCCCTCGTTGTCATCACGCTGGCGCATGAGAATCGGCTTCGTGTGTACTCTATTTCATTCGGCCAGCGACAATTCCGGGTCTTGCGGTGGCATGGCAAACTGACTTTCTCGACCGCCGAGCTCGTACGGCCTGCGCCCACCGATCCCGAAGCATCGGTCGTCCGTGCCAGACACGACGTTTTCAGCGTACCCTTCTGGGTTGCCTCTTTGGTTCTGGGATCGCTCCCTGCATACTGGTGCTGGCGCATGCTGCTGAGGAAATGGGCCGTGCGCTGGCTGGCATCCAGCATGTCCCTGACTCCTGAAACCGCCGGTCCAAACGCGCTCCAGCTTGTGCCCCCGGGGCTTGTGTTTCTGTTCGGTTTCATGGGGTTTGCCGCGTTCGCATTCCTCATCATCCCCATCGGCGGGGCTGCGGTGGAAGAGATGGATACTCACGCGGGCGCTGTCATGGGCCTGTTCGCCGCCGTATTCGTAGTCGCGCTTATTTGCGGAGCCTGCTGGGCGACGTGGGGTCTCCGTCGCGCGAACCGTCGCCTGGCGAACGGCTTGTGCGTCTCCTGCGGCTATGACCTCCGCGCCAGCGAGAGTCGCTGTCCCGAGTGCGGCATCCCGATCCCATCGCTGGAGGCGCGCCAAGTCGTTCCATCCGTCGACGCGGCCGCGGTTCGCAGGCGAGCTATCGTCCACCGTGGGATTACCCGTCTCGCCGCCGGCTTCCTCTGGTTGCCATGTACGGCCTTCGCGATCTACCTCCAGTTTCCCCACCGGCCATTAAGCCGGGGCGGCATCGAGACGCCCGCAGTCGTCTTTTGGCTGGTGACGTTGGCCTCGCTCATCTGCCTCCTCACAGCCGCCGGCCCGCTCGCCCCAAAACACCCAGACAAGTGCAAGCCGCCACCCCAGAAGGCGGAGGAGAACTCGCTCAACTAACGTGACACCTTCCCGACGGCGGTGTGTCGGGTGTCGCGCGGCGAAGCCGCGAAGGAGCACGGGATTCCGCAAGGCTGGACCAACCGCCTTAAGGGCAGGTATGATCCAGTGAACGGAGTGACTGGTGCCCTACGAAGTTGACTTTGACCCGCAGGCCGTAGCGGATATGAAACGACTTCGAACGTTTGCCAAGACGGCCGTTCTGGATACGGTTGAACGGGTGTTGACGGTATCGCCAGCCCAAACCGGCCGGAGCCGGATCAAGCGATTGCGGGGTCTCGACCGACCGCAGTATCGCTTGCGGGTCGGTGAATTCAGGGTCTTCTACGATGTCGAGGGCGATGGTGTTTACGTGCTGCGAGTATTGGCCAAATCGGACGTTGATGACTACTTGAAGGAGATGGGCTATGAAGCTTAAGCAGATCACGGCCGAACAATTGGCGATGGAGACCAGGAAGTTTCTCGATCACGCCCAGCGCGCTCCCCTGGTGGTGCGTTCGGGCAAAGGTCCGGCACTGGTGATTCGCGCCGTGTCCGATGAAGACCTGGCGGACGAACTGGCTACCGCCAATCCGCGGTTCATGGCTTCGATTCGCCGGGCGCGCCGGAACCGGGCGGCGA
>JBIOJL010000627.1:0-2351 GCA_044450885.1 Tepidisphaerales bacterium | reverse complement strand
GACCGCCTGAAGGCGGTACTACAAACAGGCGGTACTCCAAACAATGGCCGTCGCCCTGCACATCCTCGTCACCCTCGCCCTGGTGGCCCTCAACGGCTACTTCGTCGCCGCCGAGTTTGCGGCCGTTTCCGCGCGGATTTCCCGGCTCGAGGTCCTGGCCGAAAAATCACTGATGGCCCGCCTGGGGCTCAAGGTCAAGCGGCGGCTGGATCTGTATCTCTCCTCCTGCCAGCTCGGAGTCACCATCGCCTCGCTGGCCCTGGGCGCGGTGGTCGAACCGCTGGTGTCGTCCGCCCTGGGCCCGTTGCTGGGCCTGATCCATCTCCCGGCCGCGGGGCGTCACGCCATCGGGTTTTCCCTCTCCTTCGCTCTGTCGACTTCGCTGCACATCATCATCGGCGAACAGGCCCCCAAGAACTGGGCCATCCTTGCCGCCGACCGCGTCATCGGGCCGCTCTCCATCCCGCTGATCGGCTTCACGTACGTCTTCTATCCCGCCATCGCCGCGCTCAACAGCGCCACCAACTGGGTTCTCAGGTCCACCGGCACGGACGTGGGCGGCCATGGCCACGCCGTGCCGCACACGGCCGAGGAAATCCGCACGCTCCTGAGCCACGCGGTCGAGGAGGGCGCCATCGCCTCCAGTTCCGAGCAGCAGATCCTCACCTCCGCCTTCGAGTTCGGCGACCTCAAGGTCCGCCAGATCATGACCCCGCGCACCCAGGTCGACTACCTCCACCTCAACCAGCCGGTCGGCGAGATGCTCCGCACCGTGCAGAAATCCGCCTTCACCCGCCTGCCCCTCGCCGACGGCGACATCGACCACGTCATCGGCCTGGTCCACATGAAGGACCTCTTCAACCACCTGCAACTCATCCCCGGCCGGCTGCGTTTCGCCGACGCCGGCACGCCCGAGGGCGAAGCCGTCGCCATCATCGACGGCCTGCCCGGATCGGCCATCCACGTCATCGGCTCCGGCGACATCGACCTGCGGCAGATCCGCCGCGACATCCTCTTCGTCCCCGAACTGCTGCCTGTCCCCAAATTACTCCGGCAGTTCCAGACCAGCCACATCCACATGGCGATCGTCGTCGACGAATACGGCACCACCCGCGGCATCGTCACGCTCGAGGACGTCATCGAGGAAATCGTCGGCGACATCGAGGACGAGTTCGACACCGGCGCCGAAACCGCCTTCGTCCCCGAAGGCGAAAACTACCGCGTTTCCGGCCTGTTCCCCATCCACGAACTCCGCGACCGCCTGCATCTGGCGGCCGGCGAACTCGACGACGAGAACGTCGACACGCTCAACGGCTATCTCACCCAGAAGCTCGGCCGCTGGCCCAAGCCCGGCGACTCCGTCCCCATAGGCCGCTACATCGCCAAGGTTGTCACGGTGAACGAAACCCGCGCCGGCCAGGTGCTGATCGTGCCGTCGACGCAACAGGTCGCCAAGGACGACGGCCCGGGGAAGGTGTAGCCCAGATTGGACGGAGAAGACATTGTTTTCCGGCCGGATAGAATCGGCGGCATGGGCCTGGTGAACGACCGCTGCGTCTGCCTGCGCAAGGTGGAGTACAGCGAGACGTCGCAAATCCTCACGCTCTTCGCGCGGCAGCACGGACTGGTCCGCGTCATCGCCAAGGGCGCGCACCGCGTCAACAAGAACGGATCGAGCAAATTCGGCGGCGGCATCGACCTGCTGGACATCGGCGAGGCCACCTTCACCGACCGCCTCGACAAGGACCTGGCGACGCTCACCGAATGGAAACTCCAGGATGGCCACCGGTCGCTCCGCTCCACGCTGCGCGGGCTGTACCTCGGGTTCTATGCGGCGGAACTGGCCGGCCTCCTGTTCGAGCAGCGTGACCCCCACCCGCCCGTTTTCGACCGCTTGGAGCAACTCGGCACGGATCTGGCGACGCCGCGAATCGAGCAGGCGTTTCTGGCATTCGAGTTGGACGTGCTGCGCGAAGCGGGTTATCTGCCGGAACTCTCGCGGTGTGTATCCTGCGGTGTGTCCGTGCAACCGAGGCCCGGACCGATGTCCTTCTCGGCCGACGGCGGCGGCGTGGTCTGCCGCAATTGTGAATCGGCCATCCCGACGCGATCCGCCATCGACGGCCGGCTGATCGGCATCGTTCAGCTCGTGCTCAACCTGCAAGGCGCCAGCGCCCCCCTGTCGCGGTTGCCCGTGCTCACGCGGCACCAGACCAACCCGATCAACCGGCTGCTGGCGGAACACATCCAGCACTTGCTCGGCCGGCCGCTGCGGATGCGAAGTTATGTGGTGTGACGGGGTGGCATGGGCAAGTACGCTTGCCCGTGCTCGGGGTCGGGGGGGCCGTAGT
>JBIOJL010000626.1:0-2354 GCA_044450885.1 Tepidisphaerales bacterium | reverse complement strand
GCGCTGCCCGACGGCGCACCCGCACCCAGAATCGCGGGACTGATGAGCGTCACCGTGAACGGCTGTATTCGCGCCCACTCGCGCAGGAGTTGGGAGCAGACCGCCGCGCCGCCGCCCAGCGGCAGCGTAGGATCCGCGAAACCGTGCGCCGCGAGATAGAGCACCTGGCGAACGCCCAGCGCAGCAATCGAGGACAGGCGATAACCTCCTACCCCATCATCTCAAGGCTGCATGCCAAACCTTGCTGGTATAATCCACTGTCGGGCTAACCTCGGTGGCCACCGCCCCATTCACGAAACCATCTGCCGGCGCGATTGCCGCATTAGTCGCGCTGGCCGCCTTCACTATCTTCATCACCTGGCGTGCCAAACTGCTCGAAGCCAGCATCACCCGCACGAGCCAGACAGTGGAACTCTTGAACAAGCCGGCCCCGCAAGTCACGCTCGCGGCCCTCGACGGCCGCAAGGTATCCATCGCGGACTTCCGCGATAAGAAGGCTGTGGTAGTTACCTTCTGGGCAAGCTGGTGCGGACCGTGCCGGATGGAGATGCCCATCCTGCGCGACTTCTACAAGAAAAAGGCGCAGGCCAATACCGACTTTGAGATCCTCGCCATCAGCCTCGACGACGATCGCGAGTCGGCCGAGATCGCGGCGACCGAGACTCAAAATGCCGTTTCCCGTCCTGCTGGACAGCGCGCACGCGGCCGCGGACGCCTACCAGGTGCAAGCCATCCCCACTCTGATGATTGTCGACAAGGACGGCAAAGTCACATTCGGGAAAGTGGGCTTCGATGCGACTCTCGAGGTGGAGTTAAACGCGCACTTCGGCATTGCCAATCAATTCCCCATGCAAGGAGCGCCGCATGCCACCGGCCATTGAATTCCGCCGCGTGACCAAGGCGTTCCGGAGCCGGTTTTCCGGCCAGGGCGTCACCGCGCTGGCGGATGTTTCGTTTGAAGTGGCGGCCGGCGAGGTCTGCGGATTCCTGGGACCGAACGGCGCGGGCAAGACCACCTGTATCAACACCCTCATGGGATTCCTCTTCGCGGATTCCGGCGAGATCGGCGTGCTCGGCTATCCGCCCGGCGACGTTCGCGCCAAAAGCCAAATCGGCTTCGTGCCGGAGAACTTCGCCTTTCATCCCTTTCTCACCGCTCCCAAGCTGCTGCGGTTCCACGCCGTCCTGGCGGGTTTGGATGCGACGGCCGCCGCCACCCGCATCCCGGAGTTGATCGCCAAAGCCCAACTCTACGGTCACGAAGACCTGCGCATCGGCAAGTATTCGCGGGGCATGGTGCAACGCCTCGGCATCGCGCAGGCCCTGCTGAGCGACCCGCAATTGCTGGTGCTCGATGAGCCTACCTCCGGCCTCGATCCGGCGGGACGCAAAGACGTCCGCGAGATCCTTCTCGCGCTCAAGTCGATGGGCAAGACCGTTTTCCTCAGTTCCCACATCCTGGCGGAATTGGAACAATTTGCCGACCGTGTGATCATCATCGATCGCGGCCGGCTGATACGGGAGGGGCCGCTGGCCGAAATGCTCGACCGAGGCGGACGTGTGGCCATCCTCGTGGACAGCCTGCCCGATGAGATGGAGCAATTTCTATCCGAGCGAGGTGCGGCTGTCGAGCGTGGCGCACAGGGCGTGCGCGTTCTGGTCGATCCGGCCTTGAAACGGGAAGCGGTCGAGAGGCTCTGGGCTGCCGGATGCGACGTCGTCAGCATGTACCCGGTGAAGAGTTCTCTGGAGGATCTGTTTCTGACCCTGGTAAGCGACACGGAGAAGGTTCGATGAGAATACGCGCCATTGCGTTCCTGACATTTTCCGGCTTCTTGCGCAACAAGCTGATGATTCTCTTCCTGGCCCTGTTCTTTGTCGTCGTGCTGCTCATGATGACGCCGCTGCTGGCGATAAAGGCGCAGTCCTCCGTGCAGGGGATGCCGCACACCGAGAGCGTGGCGCTGGGGCTGATCGGCGCCATCATGTCGATGCTCAGCGGGTTCGGCAGCTTATTGGCCGCCTGGGCCGCGGCCGATGCCGTGCGGAGCGATATCGGGAGCGGGACCATACTGGCGGTGCTGGCGAGGCCCGTGCGCCGCTGGGAGTTTCTGCTGGGCAAGTTTCTGGGCGTCCAGCTTTTGATGGCCGCCTATGTGTTGATGATGCTTGCCCTGAGCTATCTGCTGGCCGCCATAGGGGGCTGGCACATTCACCCCGCGCCCTGGCTGCTGATCGTGTATCCGCTGGTGCGCTACGCGCTCTACAGCGGTCTCGCCATGCTGCTGGCCACCGTGGTGCACCCGATCGTCTCGTTCGCCGTCATGCTGGTAATCATGGTGCTGGAACTGATC
>JBIOJL010000625.1:0-2369 GCA_044450885.1 Tepidisphaerales bacterium | reverse complement strand
GCATGCTGAGCAACGACTGCACATTTTCGTTTGCCGGTCGAGGCTACCAGATTGTGCGCCAGCACGTGAAGGCGGGGCGAGGAAAGAGCCTGAGAATCGAACTACATCTGAGCGGCACGATCCGCGCGCCGTTCGAAGGCCAGTACGTGGATGTGAGCGAGAGTGGCGTCAAGGCTCCGGCGGCGTCGAAGGTGGCGGGGAACGAATGTCGCAAGCATCACAACAGCGGCGGAAAGATCGATTGGGTAGAGGTGCGCCACCGAGATCTGCGCCAAACTCTCGTATCGCCTGTCGTGGAAGTTGTAGGAAGCCCGCTGGAGCAGCTCCTTCGTTGCCGGCCCGCTCAGGGTCTGGCGGGCTGCATCTATCCCTGCCAGCAAGGTGATGTCCTACCGAGTGTAAAGCTTCGGGAAACGCCGCCGCCGAAGGCTTGCGGTTTCACCTCGTCACCGCGCGAGTACACCATGGTGCCGTCGTCCGCGTTAATGGTCAACCTCCAACTTGCGGGATCGGTCCTCCAGGCTCATCTTGACTGAGACAGAACTCGCAGAGACAGAACTCGCAGAGACAGAACTCGCACAGAGACAGAACTCGCAGTAGCGTCGAGTTTTCATTTCAGTTAGACTAAGAAAGCGTGCATCACGCCATCCCGCGGCGGACTGCCCCCTAAGGGGGCGCGTAGCTCAGTTGGTTAGAGCGCCTGCTTCACACGCAGGAGGTCACAGGTTCGAGTCCTGTCGCGCCCACCATTCAAACCAATTAGGAAACTGAGATCCAGGCTGACTGCCTCCCTTTCGGGGGTCTGCCGCTCTAATGGCAATGAGATCTTAGGTTACGTGGTGAACCGTATCAGAACCGGGTGCGATCTCGACGGTTCTGAGCAACACCACGGAGCGACGACAACACCTCAAAATGTTATCCTCAGAGCGGCGGAAAACTTCCTGGTGGCGGTGCCGCCACGAGGCCGGACAGCAGCGGTGCTTTTGCCCCCATCGGGATCCGTCGCCTGAGGACACCACATGGGTGGGGAGAACAGATCCCACACGGAAGTCGTGATCGCCGGCGGTGGGCTGGCGGGTCTGGTGACGGCCTACGAACTGCTCGACCAGGGCCGGCGCGTCGTACTGATTGACAAGGATACGCGGGACAACGTCGGCGGCCTCGCCAGAGAATCCTTCGGCGGCGTGCACATGATCGGCACGCCTCACCAACGACGGCTCCGGATCCAGGATTCGCCCGAGTTGGCCTGGCAGGACTGGCAGAGCGTTGCCAACTACGATGCGAACGACCGCTGGCCGCGCGAATGGGCCAGGTTCTACTGCGAGAATTCCATCGAGTACATTTTTGAGTTCCTGCGGCACAAGAAGATTACGTTCCTGCCGCTGGTCAACTGGGCCGAACGTGGCATTTATGGTCCGGGCAACAGCGTTCCACGGTGGCACATCGCCTGGGGCACTGGATATGAGATCGTGCACCGGCTGCTGAACGCGCTCCAGGCGCATCCTCACCGGGCGAACCTGCAAATGCTGTTCGACACGGACGTCCGCACCATCGAAATCGCCAACGGCCGCGCCACCGGGATCCGCGGTAGCACGGCAGGCCGTGAGATTGCCGTGGATGCCGAGCGTGTCATCGTCGCTTCCGGCGGCATCTGCGGCGGCGACCTCAGCAAGGTGCGCGCCCATTGGTATCGGGCGTGGGGGCCCCCACCGGAGAAACTCCTGAACGGTGCGCACGTCTATGGCGATGGCATGCTGCACGACAGGGCCGCGGAGATCGGCGCCGCCGTCACCCATCTCGATCTGCAGTGGCATTATCCGGCCGGAGTTCACCACCCCGCCAGGCGCCGCCCGGATGACGGCCTCAGCCTCGTCCCGCCGCGCTCGGCGCTCTGGTTCAACGCGCGGGGAGAGCGCATCATGAACCCCGGCCCGATGCCGGCCTACGGCGACACGCGCCATCTGGTGGCCAGCGTCCTCCAGCAGCCCGGCCAGTATTCGTGGCAGGTAATGAACTGGAAGATCGCCATCCGCGAGCTGGCCGTTTCCGGCTGCGATTACATGACCGCCTTCCGTTACAAGAAAAAGCTCCGCCTCGCCGCGGCGGTTCTGTGGGGCAACACGGAAGTCGTGGACCGGCTCATTCACGACTGCCCGGACGACATCGTAGTGGCACCCACGCTGGAACAGCTGATGGATCTGATGGACGGGAAAAATCTTTACGGACTGCGGCTCGATCGGGCGTGCATGGAAGCGACCATCCGGCGGTGGGACGACATGATCGCCCGCGGCCCTGCATTCCACAATGACGACCAGTTGCGGCGCATCGCGAACGTCCGGATGTACCGCGGCGATCGCGTGCGCATGGCG
>JBIOJL010000624.1:0-2374 GCA_044450885.1 Tepidisphaerales bacterium | reverse complement strand
CCTTCGAGCAGGGCCCTCACCGTCGCCCCGGAGGCGACGTCGATGTTGCCCGAGATGCGCAGCTCACCTTCCGCCCGACCCTGCAGGTTCACGTGACCGGCGTATGTGAGCTTTCCCTCGAGGGTGTCGCCCGGGCCGAGCGTGAACTTGTTGAGGCCGTCGCGTCGCGATTCGGCGCCGTCGTCTGATGCTTCGTGTGGAGCCGTTTCAGCGACCGCTTGCTGAGTGTCCATGACCAAAAACCCCCGTTGAGAATAAGCCCCGCAAGGCCTTGACTAGGGTGACAGGATACTTCAGGCAAGCGACCCCAAAGTCCCGACAAAATGGCGGCGTTGCCAGGCAACCTACGGTTGCTCGCGCGTGGAGTCGACGACCCTCTTCATACGCCGGCCGAGTCGCCGGCATCGTCAGGCGCGCGGCCCTCGCCGCCGTCCGTGATGACGATTACGCTCGCGAGGCCGGCGACCATCCTCGAGGATGAGACGAGCCCCACGAGTCGTCTTCAGGAGTGGTAGTCGAAGTCCGTCCTGAATCCGCACACTCCCGAGTAGCGGAAATCGAAGCCTGACTCCTTGACCGCGAGCAGGTTCGCATGCACCTCGGTGCCCGGGCGGTCGTGGCCGGGTATGCCGCACGAGACCCCCCCGTCCTCCGACGCCGGGTCGCCGGCTTGGACCTCGACCGCGGGTCCAACGTCGATGCGTTCGTGGCCGGGCCGGTGGTCCAGCCGGATCGTGGCCGGATGTACAGCGCGGACGGCGCCGATCGCCTGAGTGAAGTTGGCCATCGGAGTGCCGCCCGCCTTGCCCAGAAAGATTGCGGTGAGTGCCGCTTGTGCGTCGGGCGAAGCCCGCTCGTCGACGAGGAGCGCCACGCTCCAAGGCATCCACTTCGGTTTGTCGATGTACGAACCAACCATCACGGCCGCCAGGCCGTCGAGTTTCGTCTCGCCGTAGCTGCCTCGCTTGATCCACCACGAGAGCGCGAAGTCGCACACGCCGTGCGTGGAGGCGCCGCCATCCGCCCCACCGGTGCGGCGGCACGGACAGATTGCATCGCAGTTGCACGATTCGAAGTAGGTGCCGCTGGCCTTCCAGTCGACGCTCATGGCGTCAGACCGGGAAAGGCCAGCAGTGCTCCGCCGGCGATCACGCACGCCACACCTACAACGCGAGAGATCATGACTCCGTGTCGCCATATCTTCTCCGCGAAGAAGATGACGGCGAACACGGCCATGAGTGCGAGGTTCATCAGTCCGAATAACGCAAGCACGGCCATGAGCGCCCAGCAGCACCCGAGGCAGTACAGGCCGTGGACTAATCCAGCACGAGCTGCGCCAGGCGATCCGCCTCCGAAGTCGTGGGTCAAGATGAATCCCAAAGGCGACCGGCAAGCGGTCAGGCAGACATCCTTCAACGGAGAGAGCTGATAGACGCCCGTAGCCAGCACCAGCGCACCGCCTAGCCGGGGCAGCCATCCGGACGGGATGACCATCGTTGCGGACTGGACCTGGATGATCGCCAGCGGGACCAAACCGGCCGCGGTCCAGGCGGCGAGATAGCCCGCGACGAAGGCCACAGTCGGTACCGCGCCCTCGCCGCGCGATCGGACGGCAGACGCGTGGGCGAGCACCATGGGCGCGACCGAGGGAAACATCATCGCGACCATCATCACCACCCACGTCGCCATGAACAGGCCCGCGCCGAGCATTGCCATCCCGCCCACCGTGTCCATCGACATGGACTGCAGGTAGGTGAGGTACCAGCCGGCCGCGGCGGATGCAAGGAGGGCGGCCACGATGACCGTCGCGACCGGCCGCGGCAGAGCCTGCGTCATTCGACCTGGCCTCCAACAAAGTTCGGTGGAGCGGGCGATGGGAATCGAACCCACGTAACCAGCTTGGAAGGCTGGCGCACTACCATTGTGCTACGCCCGCTCGGCGCTTTCCTTGGTGGCCCGTACGGGCTTCGAACCCGTGATCTCCGGCTTGAAAGGCCGGCGTCCTAGTCCACTAGACGAACGGGCCAAGGTCATCGATTTTGCACGATCGGCGAAAAGGCCCGTGGAGGCTGGTGGGCGGCGAGGGTTTCGAACCCCCGACCTCCAGCATGTCAAGCTGGCGCTCTCCCAACTGAGCTAGCCGCCCGCGGCGAGCACCCCTATGAGTTCTCCGCGAACTCTCGGCTCAACCTTGAGTCCGTGGTGGAGTGGACAGATATTCTAGTTTGATGCCCTCGCACTTCGGCCGGCGCGCGCGCCAGGTCGGCTGCTGAGCGGCCACCTCTGAGCCAGCAACCTGGGGACGCTCCCCATCACCGAGATCCCGTCTCCAAGGGTAAGGGGGCGCCTGTCGACTGGAAGCGCAACCTTGCGG
>JBIOJL010000623.1:0-2382 GCA_044450885.1 Tepidisphaerales bacterium | reverse complement strand
GGCCGTGCAGGAACACCTCGATCTTGAAGGGGATCTTCGGGCCGGTGCCGGGCGTGTGCTGCTCATCGGGCGGCAGGAAATTGTACGCGGACACAACGTAGATGCCGGCCGGGAACGTCTTGCCGAAACTGGCGATCTCGATGCCCTCGGGCCCGATGCTGTTGAGCCCGACGGCGCCGCCGCTGGGCGTGGTCGGCGGGAGTTTGTCCTTGAGATATGCCTGCCATTTCGCGTTGTCCGGGAAGATCGACAGCAGGAACGGCGGGTTGCCGAAGGTTTCTCCCAGCGGGGTGCGGACGACGATGTTCAGGTCGGTGTAGGTGCCGTGCGGCCCGCTCCAGCGCAGCACGAAATCGAGGTTGCCGCTGATGAGCGAGGGAAGCTGCGAATCGGTGACGGGCACGTTGGAGGCGGCCACGTTGCCGAGCGTGCGGCCCTGGTGCGAGGCGAGGTAGGCGAGTTCGCGCGCCTGTTGATCGGCCTGCTGGATTGACTCGGAATGCATCACCGTGCTGCCGAGGTTGTTCTGCGCGACCGATGACTGGTCCGAGTCGACCGTCGCCTTGCCGTCCCCGCCGACTTTCACCGACTGGTTTTTGGCGTTCTTGAAGCGGGCCACGCCGGTGAGGCTCACCGCCTGTGGCTTGAACGGAGGCTGGTCGTAGAGGCTCACCTTCGTGCCGCGAACGGCCAGCGTCGCGCCGGGGGAATGGATGGTCGAGTCGTGCCCCAGGCCGGCCGCTTCGATGTCGTAGCGCACCCGGCCGTATTGCATGCCCAGATCGGTCTTGACTTTGCCGCTGCTCTTGATGGCTTCGATGAGCTTGACCGTTCCCAGGCGGTCGAGGGTGACGGTCTGGTCCGGAGGAATCTCGAAGCGCACGGCGGACTTGGGCCCCGTGCGGAACTCGGCGCCTTCGCCGATGACCATGCCGACCTTCGCGGATTTCCAGGGATCGTCCTCGGTATCGCGTACCTGCACGATGCCTTCAACGCCGGTGATGGTGGCCTTGAGGGACTGCCCCTGCGGCTGCGTGGCCGGTGCGCCCGGCGAATCTGCCGCCCAGGCCGGACTGGCACCGTAGAGTACACTCATCACTGCCGTCATCAGGATCAAACGCTTCATGTTTCACGCTCAAGTATACCGGTGATGCATAGACAGGCGAAAGGGGAGGGTCGTTAGTGGATTGGCTTGTCACTTGTCACTTGTCCTTTGCCACTCGTCACCGGCTTTTCATTATCGGGCGGGCCTTAGCCCAATCCTAACTGCAAATTCGTACGCGATTCAGCAAAGAGCCGCAGAGTATTGTAAAGGTGAGGTGGACTATGCTGACCGTTACACCATTTCCAGCTCTGCCGAAGCAGCCGCGGCGCGTGCCTCTGGCGATCGCCCGGTTGCCGTATCCGTGCCCGCTCGTGGCACGGTCCGGTGCGATGTACGGTCTGGAACTGAACGAAACGCAGTCGCCCGACGCGCTGGCGGATTCCCCGTTTGTGGTGTCGACGTGGTGGTCCATTCGCGAGGGGGCCAAGCGCCTCTTGTCTCGGTTCCACGCTTCTTGACCGACTGAATCACGGCGCTTTGACCTTCGGGCGGATGGAGAGCACCCATCCGTTGGCGCGGCCGATGGTCCCGTCTTCGGCTTTCATCTGGCGGGCGAGAGCTTCGCTCGCTTCAACGAGTTCCACCGACGAGAGCGAGTACATGCGGTCGAAGATCGGCTTGGCTTCCTTCGGCTTGTCGGCCAGGAGCAGGAGATTGCCCCGCGACATCAGGGCCTGGCCGTCCTCTCCGGCGAACCTGGCGATGGCCTCGTCGTAGCGCTTGGGATCGATCTTGATGCTGTCAAGCACGGAACTGCGCGGTCCCTTCACCGGCTGGGTGCTGGGCTGGGTGGCCGGACCGGCCGCGGCCCCGGCGATCTGCTCCTCGCGGAAACGGTTGAAGAGGTCCACATCCTTGGGGCGGGCCGCGCTGATGCACTCGGCAACCAGGAGTATTGCCTCCGACGTGTTCGCCATGCTGGCGACATTGAAGAGGCTCTTGGATTCGGACAAGGCCACTTCCGCCTGCCCCATCGCCAGCAGCGATTTGATCCGCGCCTGGAGGATTTGTTCCACCGAACGAGTTTCCGATGGCGATGTGAGGATCGCCTCGTCGGCCAGCTCGGCCGTCTCTTTGTACATTTTGCTGGCGAGCAACGCCTTGAGGAACACGCCGCGGAGTTCGGCGATCCCTCGCGTCTGCATGCGCTGGCGGATGGCTTCGAGGGCCGCCTTTTTCTGGGCCGGATCCGCGCTGGCAAGCTGGTCGAGGATTTCCTGCACCACCACGGACTCGGTTCTTAATTTGGGTGGGTGTGCGACGGGTTGGGCGGGAGC
>JBIOJL010000622.1:0-2383 GCA_044450885.1 Tepidisphaerales bacterium | reverse complement strand
GGCGGCGGGCGGGCGGCGCTGCTGCCCGCCGACGATATCAACCTGCACTTCACAGGCGACCTGCACGCCGTGACCGCGGCCAACAACTTGCTGGCCGCACTGCTCGACAACCACCTCAAGCGCGGCAAGCGCCCGCTGGTCGACCCCGCGACGGTCACCTGGCAGCGCGTCCTCGACATGAACGACAAGGGGCTGGCACACATCGTGACCGGCCTCGGGGCACCGCCGCAGGCGCCCTTGCGGGAGACCGGCTTCGACCTGACTGCCGCCTCGGAGGTCATGGCGATCCTGGCGCTGGCCACGAGCTTCGCGGACCTGCGCCGGCGACTGGGCCGAATCCTGGTGGGGCTGAGCCCGGCGGGAGAGCCGGTCTGCGCCGAGGAGATCGGCTGCGCCGGCGCGATGGCGGCACTGCTCCGCGACGCCGTGCGGCCAAACCTGGTGCAGACCAGCGACCACACGCCGGCCCTGGTCCACGCGGGGCCGTTCGGCAACATCGCCCACGGCAATTGCTCAATCCTGGCCGATTACGCGGCCGTCCGCCTGGCGGACTATGTGATCACCGAGAGCGGCTTCGGGGCCGACTGCGGCGCCGAGAAGTTCTTCAACATCAAGTGCCGCACCAGTGGGCTGAAACCGCATGCCGAGGTGCTTGTCTGTACCGTGCGGGCGCTCAAGCTGCAGAGCGGCCGGTTCTCGGTCCAGCCCGGCAAGCCTCTTCCCGCCGGCCTGCTGGCCGAGGACCTGGACGCCTTGCGTGCTGGGGCCGTCAACCTCCAGGCCCACCTCGACATCATCCGCCTGTTTGGCCTGCCGGTCGTCGTGGCCGTCAACCGCTTTCCCACCGACACCGAGCCCGAACTGGACGAAGTCTGCCAGATCGCCCGTGACAGCGGGGCGACGGCCGTGGCCGTCACGGACGCGTACGTTCGCGGCGGCGAAGGTGCCGAGGAACTCGCGCAGGCCGTGGTCACCGTCTGCCGGGGGCCAGGGCCGTTTCGTTTCCTGTATCCGCTCGAAGCCTCTCCCGAGGAGAAGATCGAAACGCTGGCGACGCGGCTGTACGGCGCGGCAGGGGTGGAATACGAACCGCTCGCTCGCCGCCGGCTGGCCCTTTACCGCGATCTCGGCTTCGGCAGCTTGCCGGTCTGCATCGCCAAAACGCAGTACTCGCTATCGCACGACCCGCACCTCCTTGGCCGGCCGCGCGGCTATCGCTTCCCCATCCGCGACGTGCGGCTGGCTGCCGGAGCCGGTTTTCTCTACGCCCTCGCCGGGGAAATCCAAACGATGCCGGGCCTGCCGGCCGAGCCGGCCGCGCTGCGGATCGACGTTGATCCCGCAGGCAAGATCACGGGGCTGAGTTGAGGGACAACAGGAGAATTCCCGATGAATCCCCTCCAGGACCCCTCGATCGTTTCAACCCGCTACTGGCACCGACTGGATGACGGGCGCATCCAGTGTGATCTGTGCCCGCGCTTGTGCAAGCTGCACGAGGGACAGCGCGGCTTCTGCTTCGTGCGAGCTTGCCAGGGCGGGCAGATCGTGCTGACCACTTATGGCCGGTCTAGCGGTTTCTGCGTCGATCCCATCGAGAAGAAGCCGCTCTATCACTTCCTGCCGGGGACCCCGGTGCTGTCGTTCGGGACGGCCGGCTGCAACCTCATGACGCGATGGGTGGTGGATAACCTCGGCCCGGACGTGCCGTTACATTTCTCGGCGTTCCACCCGGACTTCCGCCTGCGCGACCGCCCGCCGACGCCGCCAGAATCTTTGCGGCGAGCACGACAGATCGCCTGCATGAATGGGGTGCGTTTCGCTTACGTGGGCAACGTTCATGATCCCGAGGCCGACAGCGCCTTCTGCCACGCTTGCGGTACGCTATTGATCGGTCGGGACTGGTACGAGATGACCGGCTGGCACCTGGAACGTGGCAATCGGTGCCCTGACTGTGGCGCAGTCTGTTCCGGCGTCTTCGAGCCCCACCCCGGAGACTGGGGGCGACAACGGCTGCCCGTGCGGTTGTCTTCCTTATAACCCACTCGGAAGCAGGCTGGCGTGCTGGGAACGCAGCCACTCTAGGACGTCCGTGCGGAGTTGCCGGGCCGCCTCCAGTAAATCGTCAGCGTCCTGTTTCTGGACGACGCCCGCGTGATCATAGAGGCTCGTGTGCCGCAGCTTGGAGCTCTTGGAGAGGTGAATCAAAGTTCCCTTATGAGTGTCGCCAAGGGTGAATTCCAGCGAATTACTGACCGTCGCGCAAAGAAGGTTAAACTTTTTCGGTAAGATGGCAGGATGCGACCACCTGACGTCTTGCCGGTTGACTGGCGCGAGTGGCGGAGGTTCCAGTCGTTGGAATTGAAGCGACAAGGCTGGTTTCAGC
>JBIOJL010000621.1:0-2388 GCA_044450885.1 Tepidisphaerales bacterium | reverse complement strand
GGTCATGCTGGCGCACGGCGATTCCTGGTTTGATTACCCTCTGTCGGGCAACAGCATAAGCCTGACTTCCACCGATATCATCGTGCAACTGGGGTCGATGGGAAATGTCAATCCCTTCATCCTCAATATGTCTCAATGGGGAGACGCCACGACGGCCGAAATGTCATTGCCAAAGCAGCAACTCATGATTTCCGCTCTGCAGGATCCATCCAACTGGCTGAATAGCACAAAGCCGGACGCCATTCTGTTTTCCGGCGGTGGAAACGACATTGCCGGGGATCAATTCTGCATCTATCTGGACTACGCGGCTGTCAGCGCAACCGGGCTGGACGTCGCCCGGTTCCAGGACGCGCTCGGCACGGTCGAAGCATCTTATCTCGATCTGTTTGCATTCCGCGACCGATACGCGCACGGCGTTCCCATTTTTGCTCACAGCTATGACTTTCCGATCCCGAACGGGGTACATCCCGTTTGTGCGGGACCATGGCTCAAACCTTCGCTCGATTTTTGTGGGTACGATCCGACGCAAGGCGCCGCCATCGTCCGTCAGGCGCTGACCGAATTCAAGAAGCGACTGACCGCACTCGCAAGCGATCCGGGCAACAACTTCACCCTCGTCGATACCCAGGGCGTGCTTGATCCAGCCGACTGGGCCAACGAGTTACATCCATACCCGCAGGGATTCCAAAAACTCGCTGGAAAATTTGTCGATGCGCTGCAGCGCAAATTTCCCGGGCGGATTTGACGACCGTTCGCGCCGGCCATGAGATCGTCGGCCACGTGAAGTCCGCAATCATGACCAAGGGTGCCGCGGGCGACGCAGCACCAGCTGTTCGCTTGTCAAAGCTGATGAAGGTGGATGCCTGCGGATCAGGATTATGCCTCGAATAAAGTCGTCATTTCAGGCCAGCTTGCGGAGTTGGGCGTCGACCAGCGCGGCAAGGGCGCCTTGCTGGTCACGGACGACCGTCGTGGAGATATCGGCCGCGAGGTCCTTGAACGTGCTCTTTGCCTTGTCGAGGGCGCCTGCTTCGACGTGCCTGAAGGTCGCGACGTACTGGTTCACCAGCGCTTGCCGGTGCGTCGCGGCATCGTGCGGTGCGATGAAGCTGGCGTCATGGAGGTTCGCCAGTGCCGACCTCAGCGTGCCCCATCCGAGATCGATGACCAGCGGCTTGACGCGCATGAATTCGGCCGCGATCTGCGACAGGCCGGCCACCTGCTGCACGAAGTGGTGCTCGTCGAAGCCGTGGGCGCCGGCCTCGGTGTCGATCTGGGCGTAGGTCTGCGTCCAGCCGCCGGGCCAGTCTCCTGCCAGCCCGATGCCGGGGATCTTGTATTCGCGGCCCTTGTTCATCGGACTCTTCACCTGGCCCTGGAACCCGCCATTGACGCCGGGTGCCACATTGCCGGCCTTGACGTCGACCCGGGGCCAGTGATTGTCCGTCGCCGCCCTGGCGATCGCTTCGACGAGCCAGATGTTGTTGTTGTAAACGTCCATCAGGCTGGTGATGACGCCGCCATTTTCCGCAAGCTCGCCGGAGTAGGCGTACTGGTTGCCGCCCGGCCCGACTTCGATCGTCTGCCGGCCGCCCATGTGCTCCATGCCCAGCGTCGCCACGATCGGCTTCAGCCGCTCGGGATGCATGGTGTAATAGTCGAATTGCGGCCAGCTGCGCTCGCCGCCCGGCATGAAATGCCGGCAGTCGAAGTAAAACACCAGAGTGCGCGGCCGCGCCGACTGCGGCAGGCGATTGAAATAGGACATGATGCCGAGCATGCCGAGGCCGCCATTTTCTTCGATCAGGGACATGGCGTCGGTGTGGGTGGCGAGCAGGACCTGCTCGTCCGCGGGGGTGCCGTAGTTCCTGCCCGGCAAAAAGGCGATGATCGCCTTGCCGGTGTCGCGCTGGAAACGGGCAGTGAGAGTCAAAGTGGCCGTCTTTGCGGCCTTGGCATCCGCCAGCACCTTCGCCCCGTTGACCCGATCGAGCGTGAGCGTGGGACAGTTGACATACGTCGCGCCCAATCCCGCCTTGCCGTCCGGCGTGTAGACGCTGCGCTGCGCCAGGCCGAACGCGGCCCCCGGCGACAGGTCGTAGACGATGACGATGCCGGCGGCGTGTCCTTTGATGCCGATCGCGGCAAAGCCGTTGAGCTGGCTCCAGACCCAGCGGGAATGATAGGAGCTGGTGACGCTCGCGGGCGGCGGCGTGAACAGCGGCGGCCATGTGCCCGGCGAGCGCCATTCGTAGTCGGTGGGCGTGAAGTTGTCCAAGAACGAATCGGAGTAGGGCGGGCCGGGGTAGGGGGCGGTCTGGAAGACGAGAATCCTGCCCGCGATGTCTGCGGCCACGGGCGGATGGGCGGGGTCGTAGAACAGCATCG
>JBIOJL010000620.1:0-2396 GCA_044450885.1 Tepidisphaerales bacterium | reverse complement strand
GTCGTCGGTCGCGGAGATCACCTCCTTGCCGTTCAGATAGCCGCGAATGACATTGCCGACGATGGATGCCTCGATGAGATCGCCATCTTCGACGCCGTACTGGCGCCCGACCAGTTTCGCCAGCGATGTGAAATCGCCGATCTTGCCATTCCACCGGACGATCTCGGCATAGCCGGCGTCCGTTTTCAGACAGCGCCAGAAAACCTCGTAGCCGTCGCAATGGTGGGGCAGCATGCTGCTGCGCAAACGGATCTCCACTTCCTGGAAATACTTGTCGGTCTGCTTGCGGCTGAACACGCGGGCCTTGGCGTATTGGTCCCTGCCCCATTTTCCGGCAAGGACCGCCGTCGGATCGTCGTAATCGCCCTGCTGGGCGCCTGCGGCCGCGCCGGCACCCAGCACGCTCTGCTCGGCCCGGCGCTCGGCCGACATCATGCGAGTCACTTCGCCGAAGGCCCGCCCGTCCTTCACCAGGACGTCCGCCCAATCGATGCCGTCCTTGCGACCGTTCAGCCACAAGCCGCCTTCCGATAGGGGCGTTTCGTCCCGCTTGAACTCCGTCTTGTAGGATCTTACCGGCGGCTTCTTCGGTAACTCCATCATCGTGCTGCTACCCTCCACGCTCTCTCCCTCAGAACGCTCACAGCGGCCTTCCTGCCGCCTCTTCCGTGGCCGTCTCCTCGCGCTCGCTGACGACCTCGGCTACCTTGCCCAGCCAGGCCTCGTCGCCGATCATCTTTTTCCATACAACGATCGCAATACCCAGAACCAGCCAGACTCCCGCGACCAGGGGCGTCCAGTTGTTCGGCGCGGCCGGAAACGGCGTGAACGCGGCGTAGACGGAGTAGATCAGAACAAGGCTGGTCCCTATGGGGAAGAGGAAATGCAGGATCCAGTTGAACTCGCTGCGCTCTTTCGTCCAGAAATAGACCGTTAGGCCGACATTCGCCGCGATGTAAACAAAGATCACCCCCAGGACGAGCACATATCCGAGCAGGAATATGAAGCAGGGCCATGTACCCATCCAAGCCGGGAGAGCGAAGCCGAGGGCGATCGACAGGATCAATTGCGCCGTGACCGCCGCCGTCGGGGTCTTGCGGGTGGGGTGCACCTTCCCGAGGACCGCCGGAAGGACACCGCTGCGGCCCATGCTGTACCACATGCGTGTCGCGACGTTCTGGCAGGCCAGGCTCGCGCCAAGAACCGAGGTCATCATCGCGAAGAGCGTGAGCCACCACAAGCCACCCCAAACCCGATGCGCAATCACCAGGGCGGGCACCTCCGAGGAGGAGACGAGCTTGGCCAGGTCATTGGTTCCCCAGCCGATCAGCTGGCCCCACTGGGCGATGACCAGCATGATGCCGATGATCAGGATCGAGGCCATGATCGAGCGCGGCACATTGCGGCGCGGGTTTTCGGTCTCCTCCGCAAGTGGAACCGCCGCCTCCCACCCGGTCAACCCCTGCACGGTCAGGACGACCGCTATGAAGACGCCGGAGAAGGTCGCGATCCCGCCGGGATTGAACGAGGTGGTGAAGGGCGCCAGCGAAAATCCGCCTGGCCCGGGACTGGCCAGACCCGAGAGTCCCAACGCTAGCACGATCAGAAACTCGGCCGCGCCGACAATCACGATCCATTTGATCGAGATGGACACGCCGGAATAGCCGGCCCATGTCACCAGGGGAATGCCGACCACCACCGCGTACCACCAGTGGAACCAGGTGATGCCATAGTTCGACGATAGTTCGTCTTGGAGGATCTGACCCAGAACCGCGAGCGACGGCCCGGCAACGATCGGCGAGTAGAGAACGAACACCCAGCCGGTCAGGAATCCCATGACGGGCCCGAGCGTGCGGCTCACATAGGTGTAATACCCGCCCGCCGAGGGAAACTTCTTGGCGAGCTGCATCAAGCATACGCCAAGCGGAATCACGATCAGCAGGCCGATCACATAGGCCAGCGGAGCCTGTCCGCCCGCGCTGCCGACCAGCGTCTGGGTGAAGAAGAACGCGGCGATGGCGGGCGCGATATGCGTGACGTTCTGCATGATCGCGCCGGTAAGCCCGACCGCACCAGGCTTGAGCGCGGTGATGGCGACGTAGTCTTTGCCTTCCATCTCGACGAAGTCGGTCGAGCCCCGGTTTGCGGTATTGTTTGTCATGGTTCCCCCCACATTGCGCGTTCGAGTTTGTCGTTCAGGTCACATCGCGCGACGCATGCACGCGCGCGCCAAGAGTGCCGCCTTGCCTTGTACCCACGTCAATTCGGGCCGACTGCGACGCCGCTCGCGTCATACCAAGCCTCGCCCAGCCGAACGTCAATGACGACATCGTCCCCGATCATCTGGATCCGCCTTCGGCCGCAAGCCGGCGCGGGGCATCTTCGAAGGAGCGCAG
>JBIOJL010000619.1:0-2398 GCA_044450885.1 Tepidisphaerales bacterium | reverse complement strand
TCCACGGCCAGCAAGATCGATCTGGCCGTGGATTTCTCGGCGATCCACGAGCTGCGCGCCCAGCTCGACGGCAAGGAAATCTACGCCATCTCCGGCGCCACCCACCAGGGCTTGGAACGGTTGCTCGAGGCCCTCTGGGAGGTCATCCACGAGGCCGAACAGGACACGCCGTTTGCCGTTCCGGTCACGGGCGACCAGCCCGCGCCCACGCTGACTACGAAAGCCGACAAACCGACGCAATAGACGCTTGCAGCCGCGATCCGGTTTTTCATGGCTCGCGCTGTCCCGAGCAGCTACAATCACCGCGACACGTCCGTCATGCGTTGAAAGCTGCCGGTGCGAATATGGCCATGAAGTCCCTCAAGGCGTTTACTCTGGTTGAACTGCTCGTGGTGATCGGCATCATCGCGCTACTGGTCAGTATCCTGCTCCCCGCCCTCAACGCCGCCAACGAGGCCGCCCGCACCACCGCCTGTCTCTCGAACCTGAGACAGATCGGCCAGGCCTTTGCCGCCTACGCCTCCGACCACAAGGGCTACGTTGTGCCGCTGGCGTATGACGCCGGCAGCCTGATGCCCGACACCAACAACTACCGGGAGAGCTGGACGACCATCCTCGTGGCCGGCAAGTATCTGACCTATCCCAGTGCCGGCATGAACGCGGTTCCCAGCGTGCCCAACGTTCTCAGTTGCCCGTCGTCGCTGAAGGAGTTCATCAGCGGCACCAGCGTGAACGGCGCCGCCGTCGCCGGTGTGCCCGCCAGCCGCATCGACGCCATCGGCCAGTCGCACTTTCGCACCGGTTCTTGGACTCCGCTCAAGGCCGGCCTGGTGACCTATTCCTCCTATGCCATCAACGGCACTTCCGACCGCGACGAGGGCTTGCCCTGCCGCTACTATTATCCGTCCAACCCCAATCCCCTGCCCAAAGTGACGGATGTGCATGAAAGCTCCCGGTTCGTCATCGCCTTTGACGGGGTCGCGTTCATCCTGACCCACAACGCCAACCGCCTCAACGCCCGCCACAAGAACCGCCACGTCACCAACCTGCTCTTCTTCGACGGCCACGCCGACAGCTACCGAACCAGCGGCATTCCTGGCGGCGAGGGAACCGCGCCGGTGTCCTCGTTCAAATGGGCCAGCCTGCACGCCCTGCCCCCCGGCGGCCCGCTGTGGCGGCTGGATCAGGAAGAAGCCCAGATGCGCCCCGGCGGCATCTGATCCGCGCCGCGATGATCCATCGCGGCCACAGTGCTACAATCTGCTCGTGGAGGTCACCATGCAACAGGTCTATAGTTCGCGGGATCTCGCCGAGGCGCACTTCATCAAGGGCCTTCTCGACATGGAGGAGATCCCGGCCACGGTTCAGGGCGGGCCCCTTCAGGCGGTGCTCGGGGAGGATCCCGCGGCACCCGAGTCCCTGCCCTCGGTCTGGGTGGAGGAAGGCGATGTCGATCGTGCCATGGGGATCATCAGCGAGATGAAGCGCGGAGGCCTGGCCGCGACCCAGGCGCAAGAGAACTGGACCTGCCCCAAATGCGGCGAGGTCATGGAAGGCCAGTTCAGCAGTTGCTGGCAGTGCGAGACCAGCCGTCCCGAGGCCGCTTAGGAGCGGGATCACAACAACTTCCCGAAATCGGGTGCCACGGCTTGACTACTGCAAGCCGTGTCTGCGGACCGGCAACACGGCTTGCGGTAGACAAGCCGTGGCACCCGGCAAGAGATCCGTTCTTCAGCAGAAGCGACCCTCAGTCCCGCGGATGCGACTCGGCGTCGTCGTGTTTGCTGCGGATGTGGCCGGCGAGATCCGGCACCACGGCGCCGCACATCGGGCATGTCTTGGGGCCGGCCTGCGCCCGCCCGAAGCCGCCCCGCCGCCGCTCCCGTCCTCGGGAACCTCCGCCGGGGCCGGAATGGCCGTGCCCGCCGTGATCGTCTCTCCGGTGTGGTCGCGCGTCGCGTTGCCTGCTGCGGTGCTTGCTCATAGGCAGTCTTCTGATGGATTTGAGTTGTCGGCAATCAGCCGCTTCCAGAGCGTGTTTCCGATGGCGTTCTGCGCCTTGCAGGCTTCAGCCTGCATCGAGGCATGCGGAATGCAAACCAGCGCCTGCACCACCCAGCATGGCCTGCTTCTTGGAACACGCTGTGAGACGGGAAACCTCACCGTCGGGCGGGATTTCCTCAATGGGCGCGGTAGGATTTGAACCTACGAAGACATAAGTCGTCAGATTTACAGTCTGATGCGTTTGGCCACTTCGCTACACGCCCGACGAATAGCCCGCAATGCCCGCCAGCATTCCGGCTCATCGGAGTTGCGCTAATATAAGCCCATCCCCGGCAGCTTTCAAGTCCGCCGCAGGCTGTTTGGAGTGCCTGTTCGGAGTACCGCCTTCAGGCGG
>JBIOJL010000618.1:0-2413 GCA_044450885.1 Tepidisphaerales bacterium | reverse complement strand
CAGGCAGGCCGAGAACGAGATGGTGATGGTCGCCCCGTGAAGCTCAAGTACAAGTGGATCGTCCTGATCAACACGACCCTCGGGATGCTCATGGCGTCCATCAACCAGTCGATCGTCCTGATCTCGCTGCCCGCCATCTTCAGCGGGCTGCACGTGGACCCGCTTGCGCCCGGCCAGTCCAACCTCCTGCTCTGGATGCTGATGGGGTACTCGGCCGTCACCACGGTGCTCCTGGTCACGTTCGGACGCGTCGCCGACATGTTCGGCCGCGTGCGCGTCTACAACCTCGGCTTCGTCATCTTCACCGTGGGATCGCTCATGTGCGCCTTGACCCCGTCCACCGGCACGCTCGGAGCGGTCGAGCTGATCGCGTTCCGCATGGTGCAGGGTCTGGGCGGAGCGTGCCTCTTCGCGAACAGCATCGCCCTGCTGACCGACGCCTTTCCGTCCTCGCAGCGTGGGTTCTCCCTCGGCATCAATCAGATCGCGTTCATCGCGGGCAACCTGGTGGGGGTCGTGCTTGGAGGCCTGCTTGCGGCGATCAACTGGCGGCTGGATTTCCTGATCAGCGTGCCGGTCGGCGTTATCGGCACCGTTTGGGCCTACGTCGCCCTCCACGAGATCGGAAAGCGCCAAGCCCACTCGATTGACTGGATGGGCAACCTCACGTTCGCCGGCGGCCTGTTGGCCGTGATGTTCGGACTCACGGAAGCGCTCACGCCATACGGGCACGATGCGATGGGTTGGTCTAATCCACTGGTCGTGCTGATGCTCGGCGGCGGCGTGCTGCTGCTCGCTGCATTCGTGGTGATCGAGACTCGTGTCAGCTATCCGCTCTTCGATCTGACGCTGTTCAAGATCAGGGACTTCTTGTTCGGAAATATCGCGGCGTTCCTATTCTCACTGGCCCGTGGCGGACTGCAGTTCATGTTCATCATCTGGCTCCAGGGAATCTGGCTTCCGCTGCACGGCGTCGCTTACGCCAACACGCCGCTGCAGGCCGGCATCGACACCATGCCGCTGATGATCGGGTTCGTCGTCTGCGGTCCGCTGGGCGGCTGGCTCAGCGACCGCTACGGCTCGCGCGTCCTCGCGACCGGGGGCATCCTCGTCGCCGGCATCGCCGCCGCGCTCTTGATGACCCTGCCTGCCAACTTCAATCTGGGCCTTTTCGCTGCCTATCTCGCCCTCATGGGTGCCGGGATGGGGTTCTTCAGCGCCCCCAACACGTCGCAGATCATGGGCTCGGTGCCGGCTGAACAGCGCGGCGCAGCGGCCGGAATGCGGGCGATGGTGCTCAATGCGGGGATGACCGCAAGCCAGGCGATCTTCTTCACGATCGTCATCTCCAGGCTGTCTCAAAACCTGGGACCAAACCTTCAGGCCGGCGCGGTCCAGGCCGGTCTACCCGCGGCGGCGGCGCAGGGCGTGGCCTCCCTGCCGCCGGGCGCGGCCATCTTTGCCGCCATGCTCGGCTACGATCCGATCTCGCACCTCATCCCCGCACAGGTCCTCGGCGCGTTGCCCTCCGGGGTCGTGTCAAGGATCACCGATCCCCACTTCTTCGCCAACCTCTTAGCCCAGCCTTTCGTAGACGGAATCCGAGTGGCGCTCCTGGCGTGCGTGGCGATGTGCTTGCTCGCGGGCGTGGCCTCGGCGCTGCGGGGAGCGGATCGCCGGAGGCGAGCGCCGGCGCCACTTGTCCCAGGTGACATGGCCGTGGCGGGTGAGTCGGCTGTCAGGGCGGCTGGGGTGCAATCGCGATGAAGGTAAGGTGGTACGGACAGTCGGCATTCGCGCTGACCGGCGACATTCGGTTGTTCATCGACCCGTTTGGCAACATGGAAGCCGCCCGCTCACGCGGCTTCGATTGGGGGTACCCGCCGATCATTGATGCCGCCGCCGACCTGCTGCTGGTCACCCACGAGCACAGTGACCACAACGCGGTAGAAGCCATTGCCGGGGTGAAGCAGACCGTTCGCTCCAGGGCTGGAACCTTTGACACGCCCACCGGCAAGGTCGTCGGCGTCGCATCGGAGCACGATCAGGTTGCGGGTACACAACGCGGGGCCAACGTGATTTACGTCTTCGAGATGGCTGGAACTAGGATCTGCCATATGGGCGATTTCGGACAGGCTGGGTTGCGACCCGAGCAGATCGATGCCATCGGCAACGTGGACGTGCTTTTCGTCCCGGTCGGCGGGACGGCTACGCTCGACGGCGCGGGAGCCGCCGATGTGGTCGAGCTGCTGCATCCTTCGTGGGTCGTTCCGATGCACTACCGAACGCCGGCCATCAACTTCCTCGACACCCTGGACGGGTTCCTCTCCGCGGTGAAGGGCGAGGTCGTGACCCTCGAACGGGCCGAGTTCGACACCACAGACCTTCGTGCCGAGGGTGGCCGCCTGATAGT
>JBIOJL010000617.1:0-2415 GCA_044450885.1 Tepidisphaerales bacterium | reverse complement strand
CGGCGACCCAGGCGCGGTTGGTCACTTCCAGCACGTCCTGCCAGCGGTTGGAGTTGAACTCATCGGGGCTGAAAAGTCGGAAATTCTTCGATGCCAGGTTCATCTTCATCGCGTCGCGGATGAATTGGCCCTGCACGCGCGTCGCCTCGGCGGTGGCGGCGCCGGGGTGCTTGACCTCGACCGCATAGTCGCGGAAGTCGGGCAGGCACAGATCGCGCAGCAACAGGCCGCCGTTAGCGTGCGGGTTGGCCCCCATGCGCCGCTCGCCCTTCGGCGCCAACTCGGCCAACTCCGGCACCAGTCGGCCCGACTTGTCGAACAGTTCCTCCGGCCGGTAGCTTTTCATCCACTGTTCGAGGAGCTTGACGTGCGCCGGGTTGCTGTGCATCTCGCCCATCGGCACCTGGTGCGAGCGCCAATAGTCCTCCGTCTTCTTACCGTCCACCTCCTTCGGCCCCGTCCACCCTTTCGGTGAGCGCAACACGATCATCGGCCAGGTTGGCCGCTTCTTGAAGCCGCTCTTGCGGGCGTCGTCCTGGATGCGCTCGATCTCGGTCATGACGTCGTCCAGGGTGGCGGCCATGAGCTGGTGCATCGGCTCGGGGTCGTGCCCCTCGACATAGTGCGGGGCGTAGCCGTAGCCGCGCAGCAAGTGGTCCAACTCCTCGTGAGGGATGCGAGCGAGGACGGTCGGATTGGCGATTTTGTAGCCGTTAAGATGCAAAATCGGCAGCACCGTCCCATCGCGCACCGGATTGAGGAACTTGTTGCCGTGCCAGCCGGTGGCGAGAGGGCCGGTTTCGGCCTCGCCATCGCCGATGACGCAGGCGGCGATCAGGTCGGGATTGTCGAAGACGGCGCCGAAGGCGTGGCTGAGGGAGTAGCCCAGTTCGCCGCCCTCGTGGATCGAGCCGGGCGTCTCGGGAGCGGCGTGGCTGGGGATGCCGCCGGGGAAGGAGAACTGCTTGAACAGCCGCTTCATCCCCGCCTCGTCCTGCGGCACATTCGGATAGAACTCGCTATAAGTCCCTTCGAGGTAGGTATTGGCGACGATGCCCGGCCCGCCGTGTCCGGGGCCGGTGATGTAGATCGCGTTCAGATCGTATTTCTTGATGACGCGGTTGAGGTGAACGTAGATGAAATTCAGGCCGGGCGTGGTGCCCCAGTGACCCAACAGGCGCGGCTTGATGTGCGCCGCGGTGAGCGGCTGTTTGAGCAGGGGATTGTCGTAGAGATAGATTTGGCCGACGGAGAGGTAGTTGGCGGCCCGCCAGTAGGCGTCGATCTTGCGAAGCTCGTCGGGCGCATGCGGCTGTCCCATGACCGGAGTCCTCGGACGGGAGAACGAGCGACTCCGGATAGGGTAGAGGCGGGGCCGTCGATGACAACGTGGCCGTTAGACCAGGGACCACCCCTTGCGGTAATCGCGCCGGATGATGCGATCCGCCTCGGGGCAATTCTTCGCCTTCAGATGGACCGAGTCCCATTCCACCTTCTTGCCCAGGCGATAGGCCAGGATGCCGACCAGGTTCGACTCGACCAGCGGCCCGGCGTAGCCGAAGTGGCACGTCGTCCGCTTGCCGGTCTTGCAGGCGTCGATCCACTCGGCGTGATGGCCCAGCGATTTCGGGATGCTCGGCTGAGGCCGCTGGAAGTCGGCAAACTCCTTTTCGGGGAGCAGAACATGCTTGTCGTAATCGGCGAGGATCATTCCCTTGTCGCCGACGAAGAGACAGCCGTTCTTCCAGTCGGGCAGCTTCTTCTCCGCGATGACGGCCGGTCTCTTGCCGCCGTGATACCAGGCCAGCTTCACCGGCGGCAGGTCGCCGCGCGCGGCAAACTCCCAGCGGCAGATGAGCCACACCGGAGCCGTCTCGCGGTTGACGGTCGGCCCCTCGGCCTCGGCGGTCAGCGGATGATGCAGCTTCAGCGCCCAGAACGGCAGGTCGATCCAGTGGGCGCCCAGGTCGGACATGGTGCCGTTGCCGAAGTCCCACCACTTGTACCAGGCCGGTCCCGGAACGTAGACGGGGTTGTACGGCCGCTCCGGGGCGGGGCCGAGCCACAGGTCCCAGTCGAGCGTCTTCGGCACTGGCGGCGTTTCCTTGGGCCGATCGCCGCCGCCCCAGTCGCGCGACACCCAAACGTGACATTCGCGGATCGGCCCGACGGCGTTGGCCTGGACCAATTCCACGACGCGGCGATAGTTCGCGCCGGCGTGGATTTGCGTGCCCATCTGCGTGGCGACCTTGGTCTTGGCCGCCGCCTCGGTGATGACGCGCGTTTCCCAGATCGAATGGCACAGCGGCTTCTCGCAGTAGACGTGCTTGCCGAGTTGGAGAGCCGCCAGCGTGGCAAAGGCATGGGTGTGTTCGGTGGTGCTGACGACGACGGCATCGATGTCCTTGGCCTCGT
>JBIOJL010000616.1:0-2442 GCA_044450885.1 Tepidisphaerales bacterium | reverse complement strand
GAGTTGATCCCGCGCGGCATGATCTTCTGGGGGCCGCCCGGGACCGGCAAGACGATGTTCGCCAAGGCGATGGCGTCGGCCATCGGGGCAGCCATCACCGTTGTCTCGGGGCCGGAATTGAAGAGCAAGTGGGTTGGCGAATCGGAAGAGAATCTTCGCAGGATCTTCTACCAGGCCCGCCAGGCCGCCCCGTCGATCATCGTCTTCGACGAACTCGACTCCTTCGCCACGGCGCGCGGCACCTACACCGGCAGCGGCGTCGAACATTCGATGGTCAACCAGCTACTGACCGAGATGGACGGCTTCCACAAGGAGGAACTCGTCTTCGTCGTCGGCACGACCAACTATGTTGAGAGCCTCGACGCAGCCCTTATGCGTCCCGGCCGCTTCGAGTTCCACCTGCACATCCCCAATCCCGACGACGACGACCGCCGCGAAATCCTGAAGATCTACGACAAGAAGATGCGCCTGCAATTCACCGACGAGGCGCTGGAGTACGCTGTGCGCCGCACCGGCGACCACTTCATGACGCCGACCGGCACGCGCTTCAGCGGCGACCATATCAACGCCCTGTGCCGCGCCGTGGCGCGCCTGCGCATCCGCGAACGACGCACCGATGCCAGTTCACCACGGGACATCGAACGCGGTCTGACCGAGTTCGAGGAACGCATGGAACTGCAAGACAAGGACGTGAAGCTGGTGGCGACGCACGAGGCCGGCCACTTCGTCTGCTCGCTGTGCTGCCCGCACCATCCGCCGCCGGAGCGCGTGACCATTCAGAGCGAGATGCCGTGGGTGCCCTTCTATACTGGCTTCAAAGAAGACAAGCGGCGCATCGGCGAGTCCCGCAGCGAACTGCGCGATCGTCTCTGCGTGCTGTACGGCGGCATCGAAGCTGAGCGCCGGCTGTTCCAGGACGTGACGACCGGGGCCAGCGGCTACGGCCATCCGCACAGCGACCTCAGCCGGGCCACCGAGATTGCCAAGCTCATGGTCGAAGTCTGCGGCATGAGCGAAGAGGGCCTGCGCGTCTGGCGCGACCGCAACGGCGATCGCGAAGTCATGTCGGGCTTCCAGGCCGAGAAGATCGACCGCGAGATCAACAAGCTGATCGCCCGAGCCCAGACGCGGGCCGCGGCCATCCTGGAGGCGTACCAGGACGATCTCACGCAAATCCGCGACGAACTGATGGAGAAGAAGATCATCGAGGGCGACCGCGTTGAGGCCATCATCAAGGACTTCCAGGCCCGCCATCCCGACGCGACCGAACGGTTTCTCCTGGCGGAAGAGGGGAAGCAAGTCGTCGAGGCCCCGCACCGCGTGACGGCGAAAGGATAACTCATGGCCGAAATGACCATCCGCCTGCGCCGCGACCCGCAGACCGGAAAGCAGGACATCATCATCAGCCTGCGTTCCGACGAGGACGCCCTGCCACACGAGCACGAGCAGATGCACCAGCAGCTGGTCAACAAGCTGCTGGAGGGTGGCGTCGTCAAGGCCGAGGAGGTGGGCAAGGTCGTCGTCGAACGCGAGAACAAAGAAGGCGAGCCGGCCGCTCCGGTCAGCAATCCCGCGCAGCCGGAACGTCGAGCGGCGGCGGAGGGGCATTGAGGAACTTTTCTGCCGCTTGCGGCTTAGCGTTTCTTCACGCTAAGCCGCAAGCGGAGATTCATTGACACCGATGATCTACGAATTCCCCGATCTGGACACGCTTCGCCTGGCCATCACCAGCGGCGTCGTACCGCCCGAAATCAGCCTCGCCCCCGCCATCGCCTGCGAGTTCGATGAGGGCCACATCTGGTTGCAGCCTTCCGTCGCCTTGCCGCGCAAGGCCCAGAACGGCCTGCGCAAACTCGGTGTCGGCTTCGTCAAGGAGAACGGCGACCTTCAGGCGGAAAAGGTCTACTGCTGGCCGCAGATGCTTCCCCTGCTCCGGGAGGCCACGCCGCCGGTGCCGTCGGCCACAACGCCGGTCCTCTTCGAGTTGCCCGATGCCGATCTGTTGCCCGACCTGGTCGCCGAGATGCTGCGCCTCGGCAACGACCGTCAGAGCTTCCGCTTCCTCAAAGACGAGGCCGGCGGCCGAGTGCTGCTGCGCGTGGTGGGACCGCCTTATTTTTCGCTGCTCCGGGCCCTGGAACGCGAAGGCGCCGGCGCGACGCCGGTCGCCTACCTCGAACGCGTCCCGCGGGTTTGGGTCGAGCTGGGCTACACTCATCCGCTGGTCGAGCATTTCAAGCAGGGGGCCGGTCATCTGCTGCTGATGCGGCCGCCGCGCTCCTGGACCTTTTTCGACGAGGCCCCCTTCCAGGACATTTACGAAATCCTCGACTTCACGTTGCCGGCCGCCGCGGTCAGCTGGAAAGAGGCGAAGACCCGCCAGCGCCTCAAGGTGCCTCTGCGCCTGGCCCCTAGCGCCTCGACCGAGAAAGAGGAGTTATG
>JBIOJL010000615.1:0-2460 GCA_044450885.1 Tepidisphaerales bacterium | reverse complement strand
CGCGTGGGCGAGCTGGCGATGGAGGCCGGCTTCCCCGAGGGCGTCGTCAACACCTTGCGCTACTACGCGGGCTGGGCCGACAAGATCGAGGGCAAGACCATCCCCATCAACGGGCCGTATTTCTGCTACACGCGCCACGAACCGGTGGGCGTGGTCGGGCAGATCATCCCCTGGAATTTCCCGCTGCTGATGCAGGCGTGGAAATGGGGTCCGGCACTGGCCGCGGGCTGCACGGTCGTGCTCAAGCCGGCCGAGCAGACCCCGCTGTCGGCCTTGCGCGTGGGCGAGCTGGCGATGGAGGCCGGCTTCCCCGAGGGCGTCGTCAACATCGTACCCGGCTTCGGCGAGACGGCCGGCGCGGCCGTGGCCGCGCACATGGACATCGACAAAGTCGCCTTCACCGGCTCGACCGAGGTGGGCAAGCTGGTGATGCAGGCCGCCGCCCGCAGCAATCTCAAGCGCGTGACGCTCGAACTCGGCGGCAAGTCGCCCAACATCGTCTTCGCCGACGCCGACCTCGACGCGGCCGTCGAGGGCTCGCACTTCGGACTCTTCTTCAATCAGGGCCAGTGCTGCTGCGCCGGCAGCCGGCTGTTCGTGGAACAGAAGGTACACGATGAGTTCGTTGCGCGCATGCTCAAGAAAGTGAAGAAGACCAAAGTCGGCGATCCGTTCGACGCCAAGACCACCCAGGGCCCGCAGGTCAGCCAGGAACAGTTCGACAAGGTGATGTCTTACATCGAATCCGGCCGCCAGCAGGGCGCCAAGTGCCTCACCGGCGGCGGGCGGGTCGGCCGGCTCGGCTACTTCATCGAGCCCACCCTTTTCACCGACGTCAAGGACAACATGAAGATCGCCCAGGAGGAAATCTTCGGCCCGGTGATGAGCGTGATTTCCTTCAAGGACATCGACGAGGTCATCGAGCGCGGCAACCGCACCATGTACGGGCTGGCCGCCGCCGTCTGGACCCGCGACATCGGCAAGGCCCATCGGCTGGCCGCCGAACTGCGGGCCGGCACGGTCTGGATCAACTGCTACGACGTGTTCGACGCCGCCGCTCCGTTCGGCGGTTTCAAGATGTCCGGCATCGGCCGCGAGCTGGGCGAGTATGCGCTGCGGAACTATACGGAGGTCAAGACGGTGACGGTGGCGATGTGACCACATCGGGAAGCGGTGCCGACGCGATCAGCGCCGTATCAAGGGCGGAAGATGTTAGCCCACGATGTCAGTCGTGGGTGAAGAAGGCAATAGGAACAACCAGCCCCGGAGAGGCGAAAGAACGATTCTTTCCCCCCCCTTTGGGCTGGAGAGCGACAGTGACACTCCCCCCCCAAAAATCGGCGCAGAGGTTAGAATCCGGCAATGACCTGCGCCAAAACCTTCGCATCGGGCTGTACGCTTCTCAGCGTCATCGTATAGGTTCAACGGGAGGAGATGTATGTCGCAGATAATGCCGCCGCCGGTCCCCGGAATGCCGCCGCAGTATTGGCCGGTTCCTGACCGAACCGAGTCGAATACGCCGGCGCAGTTGGCGCTGGTTTTCGGCTTGTCGACGCTGTTGTTGTCAGTCCTGGCGAGTGTGCCGGCCATCATTTGCGGGATCATGGGGATCATCAAGGCAGGCAATCCGCGCGTGGGGCGGGGCAAGGGGATGGCCATCGCGGGGACCGTGCTGGCGGTGGTGGTTCCAGCGATCCAGTTCGTGGTCTTCGTGTATCCAGTGCTGGTGAAGGCGCAGGAACGGGCATCGCTCGAGCAAAGCATGTCGAATCTGCGCCAGATATCAGCAGCCGTGAGGATATACGACGCCGAAAACAAGGGGCATCTGCCGCCGGACTTGCAGTCGACGTACATGTATGTGAAGGCACCCAAAGTCTATCATCACCCGGCAAACCAGCGACCGATGCCGAATCCGAAGAACCTGGATGCCGAGAGCGACTATGTGTATGTGTATGCCAGGAAGACGGACCCCGCGACGGGGGAGGCGTATCTGCTGTCGCGACTGCCGTCGCGGTACATCCTGCTGCACGAGAAGGCTGAGTTTGCGCGTGATGGCCAGATCCTCGCGGTGTGGAGGGACGGGGAGGTTCGGCGCATGAGGCTGGTGGAGTTCAAGGCGCAGATGGCGGAGCAGCAGGCGACCGAGGCAAAACCATGAAACAAGACTACCCACCCATCTACGTCGATGCCACACCGGATGACATCCCACGAATCGAAGAATCCATGACCGCGAATATCCCAGCGTGGCATAGCCGCAACGAAATTGGAACTATTGACCGCCCCGCGAGTACGCCTTGATAACGCCCGGCGGAATACCGCCTCGATGGACACGGATAATACAAGGCCTTCATCGATCGAGTTTCGGAACCCGTCGAATTCGATGGGGGCCGGTGTCGCGCTGGGCGGGGGTGGCGGACGGTTCGCGATTCGGGAAGGCCAGCGGGGACGCTGGCCCCACTT
>JBIOJL010000614.1:0-2464 GCA_044450885.1 Tepidisphaerales bacterium | reverse complement strand
GTGCGGCACATTCAGGTGGCCAATCTCCGCGAGGCCAACGAGGTCCAGCGCCGGCTGGCTGCGGGTGAGGCGTTCGAGCAGGTCGCCGCCGCCCTGAGCCAGGACAAGGCCAGCCGCGAGAGCGGCGGCGAACTCCGCGCCTTCACTCGCGCCGAGCCCACCCTGTCCCCGGCCTTCAAGGAGGCCGCCTTTGCCCTCAAGGAAGGCGAGGTTTCCGGTCCCGTCAGTACCGGCGATGCCTACCATGTGATCAAGCTCGAACAGCGGATTCCGCCGCAGGTCGTCAAGTACGAGGACCACAAGGACTCCATCCGCGAGGAACTCGTCGGCATCATGACCAACCTCCGCGTCCAGCAACTTCGCCAGTCGTACGACACTGAGGTCCGCGCGACTCTGCGCATCGAAGATCCCATCCTGCGCCGCCGCTATCAGGAGAAGGTCAGCCCGTCCGGATCCGGACAGGACCCGAACGCCGTCCGCCAGAAGATCGAGCATGACAACCAGCCGTCCACCGGCATCACCGTTGCTCCAGGGCCCGAGGTGGCCCGGCCGCCGGCTACCAGGCCCGGCAACTGACCGGGCTCCTTTCTGCGCCGACGTCCATTTTCCACATTTATCAGTCCCAAACGGCCGATCCGGGCGAATACAATCGTCCGATCCGGCCGATCTATACAGGCAGTGACACTATGAGCAACGACAAGTTCAAAATCGAAACCTCCGCCCGCATCCAGCGCCTTCCGCCCTATCTGTTCGGGCGGATCAACAAGATGAAGTACGAAAAGCGCGTGGCCGGCGTCGATATTATCGACCTCGGCATGGGCAACCCCACGGACCCCACGCCCGACTCGGTGGTGGCGAAACTCGCCGAGGCCGCCAGGGACCCGCGCAACCACCGCTACTCCGTTTCCAACGGCATCGCCGCCCTGCGCCGCGAAGTGGCCAAGAAATACAAGAACCTCTACGGCGTCGAACTCGACCCCGAAACCGAGGTCGTCGCCACCATCGGCTCCAAGGAAGGCTTCAGCCACCTCTGCCTGGCGCTGCTCGGCCCGGGCGACACCGCCGTCGTCCCCGACCCGGCCTTCCCCATCCACCTCTACGCCGTCGCCATGGCCGGCGCCAACGCCATCCGCGTTCCCCTGGGCAACGACAAGGCGTTCCTCGACAAGATCGAGGGCCTGATCGGGAATCTCTATCCCAAGCCCAAACTGCTGATTCTCAACTTTCCGCACAATCCCACGGCCGTCACCATCGACCCCGGCTTCTGGGAACACGCCATCGCCCTCTGCCGCCGGCACAACGTCATGCTCATCTCCGACTTCGCCTACGGCGAGATCTGCTTCGACGGCTACAAGGCCCCCAGCCTGCTGGCCGCTCCCGGCGCCAAGGACCTCGGCGTCGAATTCACCACCATGTCCAAGAGCTACAACATGGCCGGCTGGCGCTGCGGCTTCTGCGCCGGCAACGCCGAGATGGTCAAGTCGCTGGCGACCATCAAGGGCTACTACGACTACGGCATCTTCGCCCCCATCCAGATCGCCAGCATCATCGCCATGCGCGAGCACCTGGAGACGCCCCTCGAGCAGTCGAAGATCTACCAGAAGCGCCGCGACGTGGTCTGCCGTGGTTTGGACAAGCTTGGCTGGACTTACGATAAGCCCCGCGCGTCGATGTTCGTCTGGGCGAAGATCAGCCCGGAGCACCTCAAGGGCGAGAACACCATCGACTTCTGCCTCCGCATGATGGACGACGCCGAGGTGGCCCTCGCCCCCGGCCTGGCCTTCGGCGAAGCCGGCGAGTCCTGGGTCCGCATCGCCGTCGTCGAGAACGAACAGCGCCTCAAGCAGGCCATGAGCAACCTCCAGCGTGCCCTCGTCCCCAAGGTCGCCAAAAAACGCCCCCGCACCGCGGCCGGCAAATAGCCCCGTATTATCAGCCTAAGCCAACACGGCACCAGACATCCGGGTGTGCGCCCCTCTTATGTGGCACGGGCTTCCAGCCCGTGTGCCGCGGTACTCCGCGGCATCAACTCTCCCTCTCCTTCCGGGAGAGGGTCTGCAGTTTGGCCGTCTTCCGCAGCCACGTAGTGGCGATACATGTTAGCCCACGGCGCAAGCCGTGGGTCTAAAGCAGCAGGTGTTCCTCCCCCAAGCCACGTAGTGGCGGCAGACATTGGCCGCAACGTGAGCCAGGGCAGCCAAGATGCCGACAGGTCGCTCCATTGGGCTGGATGATGGTCGCATGTCATTGTGTAGACAACTGACCCCGACACTAATGGCATAAACTTAAGCGGGTGCCTATAAGTCAGCGCCAATACTACATTTATAAACATTTGCGCGCGGCCAATTCAAAGGGGTCAGGGATCAATTTGCCTCCTGCCGCGCGGTGTTTGCGGGTCTGCCGCGCGGACGCAGGGTGGCCTGCAGGCCCGTCTGTTCCACCGTCTCTTTCCGCCAGTCGTCGT
>JBIOJL010000613.1:0-2466 GCA_044450885.1 Tepidisphaerales bacterium | reverse complement strand
GATCAGTTTCTCACGGCTTCCCAGACGCGTTCCAGCAGCCTGTTCGCCGTCTCTCAATGTGGTGTCGAATACCGCTACTTTGTCAGACATCGTATGGCTCACTTACCTGCCCATCCTAGCAGGGAAACCCGGGGACAGACGGAACGTTTACCAGTTTACCGCGTCGCAACGACGTTTTTGACAAAGCGCCCGCCGGGCCTCTGACGGCGCTCGGGTCAGCAAGTTCGGCAAAACTGGAAAACGTTCCGTCTGTCCCCGGGTTTCTCCCAAAACTGGAAAACGTTCCGTCTGTCCCCGGGTTTCTCCCCGGGTTTCTCGTCCCGGGTTTCTCGTCCCCGGGTTTCTCCGGGTTTCTGTCTCCGGGCCCCTGTGACGGTCACTCGTCCCGCAACGCCCGCGACGGCTGGATCACCGCGGCGCGGACGGCCGGGGACAACGTCGCGCAGACGGCAACGGCGATCAGGCACGCCGCGGCGCCAGAGACCGACATGGCGTCCCATGGCGTGACGCCGTAGAGCAACGCCGCCACCGCGCGCGAGCACGCAGCGTAAGCAGCCAGACCGAGCACGAGGCCGGGCACCACGGCTGAGGCAGCATCCCGCCCTATCATCCTGGCGATTCGTCCGGCGGAAGCGCCTACGGCGACGCGGATGCCGATCTCGCGGGTCCTCCGCGATACCGAATAGGCCAGCATCCCAAATAGTCCCAGCCCGGCAAGGACCGTGGAAACCACGGCGAGGATGGAGGACAGCGCGGCCAGCAGCCGCTCCTGCCACAACGACGTGTCAATCTCCTGCTCCATGGTCGCAACGTCGGTGGGAGCCAGTCCCGGCCCGACACCCCGCAGCATTCCTGTCAGGGCCGCGATGGTGGATGCCGGATTGCCGCGCACACTGACGTGCAGCACCATCCCGTCGAAACGGAATGCGTCGTCGTTGAGGAGTCCGTATACCGTGGGCGGCGGGATCTCGCGCATGCTGCGATACTTCGTGTCGTTCACCACGCCGACGATCCGCCTCTCCGGCAGGATCACGGCGCCGAGACCGCCCATCCCAAAGGTCTGTCCGATCGGCTCCATGCCGGGGAAGAACTGGCGCGCAAAGCTTTCGCTCACGATCGCCGGACGCGGCTTGCCCCGGTTATCGGCCGCCTCGAAAGCGCGACCCCTGGTGATCCGCATGCCCAGATTCGCGAAGTGGTCGAGACTGACGCCGTTCAAGCTGACGTTCAGCAAATCGGCGAAGGCAATGCGGCTGCCGGCGCGTCCCGCGGATCCCTTGAAGCCGACGCCGCGCATCAGCGCCCGTTGCGCCAGGCTGACTGCCTCGACCCCAGGAAGCGATCGTGCCCGCCGCACTACCTCGTCGAAAACAGCCGGGATCGAAGCCGGCTTCACGCCCGCCATGCGAGGGTTCAGGGTCATGATGACGAGGTTCTCACGGCGAAAACCAGGGTCCTGCGCCCGGATCGCATGCAGGGTTCGCACCAGGGCGAAACCGCCGGTCATCAGCAGCGTCGCCAGGCCCACCTGGAAGGCGGCCAGGCCGCGGCTCACGCCCGGATGCGACGCCCGGCCGCTCTGCCGTCCCATGACGCCGCCCAGGTCCGCCCGGAATACGTGGACGGCAGGAAGAACGCTCATCAAGGCCGCCGAGAGAACACAGATCGCGGCCGCAAGCGCCACCACCCGTGAGTCGGGCACCAGGTCGATGCCGAGCGGCCGCCGCGCCGGCAGGAACCCGAGCAGCCAGGGCCCGCAGGAACGCGCTATCCACAGACCCGCCGTGGCTCCGGCGCACGATAGCAGCACGGCCTCCGTCAGCGTTCGGCGCAGAATGCTCCAACGTGAAGCGCCCAGGCTCAGACGGATGGCTACCTCCCTGGTGTGCGACTCGGCCCGTGCCAGCATCAGGCCGCCCAGGTTTCCACACACCAGCAACAACAGCGCGGCGACTCCGCCCATGACCGCGGTCACGGCACCGGAGAATTGCTTGCGCAGCGTCGACACACCGCGTTCGGCGCTGGTCAGAACGGGCTGCATCGCCTTCTCGCGGCTCATGCTGTCGGCGGTCTCCTCGGGGCTTCCCGCAAGGTCCGCCGCGATCATCTCCGGGTACAGCGAGCGCACCTCCGCTTCGCCCTGGGCCTGGGTTACTCCTTGGGCCGCGCCGCCGCGCAAGCGCATGAACAACTGCGCGGAAGCATGCCGAATGTCCGCCTCACCGGTCAACAGGGTCCACGCCGATATCGGAACCCACACGTCAGGCCGGTTCTCCAGGTCGAGGTCCACGAACCCCGGCTGCAGCACCCCAACCACGGTGAATGAAGCACCGCGCAGATTGATGTTGGTCCCAATGACATCTTCGCGGCCGGCGAATGCGCGCTTCCAGAAGCCGTAACTCAGGACGGCTACCGGTGCGTGGCCTTCCTCGTCGGCCGAAGTGAAGAGGCGCCCCAGCGCCGGTC
>JBIOJL010000612.1:0-2492 GCA_044450885.1 Tepidisphaerales bacterium | reverse complement strand
TTCGCCATCGCCTTTTCCGTGCTGGCCTTCGCCGGGATCGCGATTCCGCTCGGCATCAAGGTCTCGCGCAAGGAAACCTCGGCCAATCTTGGAATCGCCGTGGCCCTGGCCCTCGGCTACTATTTCATCACGGTGATGGTCGGCTGGTTCGAGAACAAGCCCGACCTGCGGCCCGATCTGCTGATGTGGCTCCCGAACATTGCCTTCCAGTCGCTGGGAGCGTGGATGATCCGCCGCGTGGACCGGCAGTAATATAACGGCGGTTCATGACCGCCGTTATATCACCCCTGCACCGCCACCAGGCCGGACCGGCCGTCGATCTCGGCCTGCTGCTGGTCGCAAATCGGAATGTGGCCGCGGTCGGCCAGCAGCTCGCGGGCGAGGTCGTCCACCCGGATGAACTGGACGTTGTGCAGGACGCAGGCGCGGAGCAGGGCGCGGAAGAGGTCGCGCCGGCCCATGCCCTCGATCTCGGCGTGCAGGGTGAAGACGTTAGGCCGGTCCTCGCGCAACAGCGAAAGGTAGTAGTCGACGATCTGGCTGTCCGGATATTCCGGACGGCCGAGGAGTTCGTCGAAGGTCGGCAGCGTGCTCGGAATCTCGAGGGTTTGGAAAACCCGTCCGTTCACGCGCGGGAAGTGCGGGTAAGCGCCACGGGTGTCGCTGGCGTAGAGCAGGCCGGCCTCGTCGTAGACGGTGCGGCTGCGGTCATTGCTTTGCCAGCCGGCGGCCCCGGCGGTGTGCGCCTCGGTGCCGAAGATGCGCCGGAACTCGTGGCGCGCGGCGGTGAACTCGGCGCGGACGGCGGGCAGGTCCATGCGCTGCACGTAGTCCTGCCAGCGGTAATGGTTGTAGGAGTGGATGCCGACTTCGAAGCCGGCGTCGCGCACGGCCCGCATCACGCCCTCGTTGCGCCGGCCGATGTGCGGGGCGGGCAGGAGCGTGCCGTTGAGCAGGGTCCGGATGCCATAGAGCTGGACGACGCTGGTGCGGCTGACTTTCTGGAAAAACCCCGGACGAAAGACCCGCGTGATGGCGCGCCCGGTCTGGTCGGGCCCCAGCGAGAAAAGGAAGCAGGCCGGCGCGCCGACCTCCTGGCAGTCGGCGACGAGATTCGGCACGCCCTCGCGCGTGCCGCGGTCGGTGTCGATGTCGACTTTGAGGGCGAGGCGGATCGGCATGGGGATGGGACAACAGATAGGGCGGGACCGCTGGGCCCGCCGGTGCGATGTTGTTCGCGGCGCGCCCAGCGGTCGCGCCCTACCTCCTGCTTACGTCAGCGAGTAGTCCTTGTTCGCGAGGTGGTAGTCCAGCGTGAGCTTGATGGCGGTCTTGAGGTCGACCTTCGGGTTCCAGCCGAGCTGCTTCCGTACGTTGGCGATGGAGGGCACGCGTTTCTGGATGTCCTGATAATACTTGCCGAAGTACTTCCCGGAGGGCACGGCCACGATCTTGGCGCGGGCCGCCTGCTCGCGGTATTCCGGATAATCCCGGAAAGCGGCGACGATGAGCTGGGCCAACCGGGCGACGCTGACCTCGTTCTTCGGGTTGCCGAGGTTGAAGATCTGGCGCGAAGCCCGGCCGTCCTTGTTGGCGATGATGCGGATGAGCGCATCCACGCCGTCGTCGATGAACGTGAAGGAGCGGGTCTGCTTGCCGCCGTCGACGAGCTGGATGGGCTTTTCGAAGATGACGTTGGAAATGAACTGGGTGAAGAGGCGCGAGCTGCCCTCCTTGGCCTCGAAGACGTTGTCGAGTTTGGGCCCGATCCAGTTGAAGGGGCGGAAGAGGGTGTAGTCGACGCCGTCGCGCACCCCGTAGGCATAGATGACGCGGTCGAGGAGCTGCTTGGAGCAGGCATAGATCCAGCGCTGCTTCTCGATGGGGCCGTAGACCATGTTGCTGGACTGTTCGTAGAGCTCGCGATCGGGCGACATGCCGTAGACCTCGGAGGTGGAGGGGAAGATGATCCGCTTCTTGTACTTCACACACTGGCGGACGACGGCGAGGTTGGACTCGAAATCGAGTTCGAAGACGCGCAGCGGATCCTTGACGTACTGGGAGGGGTTGGCGATGGCGACGAGGGGGAGGACGGCATCGCACTTCTTGACGTGGTATTCGATCCACTCCTTGGAAATCATCACGTCGCCTTCGACGAACTTGAAGCGGCGGTTGCCGAGTGAGTCGCCCAGCTTGTTGTCGCCGATGTCCATGCCGTAGACTTCCCAGTCGGTCTTCTTGAGAATGGCGTGGGTCAGCGAGTTGCCGATGAAACCGTTGGCACCGAGAATGAGGACTTTGGTGGGCATAGAGTTAAAGAGGATTAACCATGAAAATCAGGAAAAGACACGAAAGAATAGCATGGCATTCTGAGCGAAGCGAAGAATCCATGACGATAGGAAAATGCTCCAATCCAGATCCTTCGCTGCGCTCAGGATGACACGCTGGCGAGGATTTGTCCGATCTGCAGGGCTGCCGGGGGGGCACCGCGC
>JBIOJL010000611.1:0-2494 GCA_044450885.1 Tepidisphaerales bacterium | reverse complement strand
GCAGCCAGCGGCCGATGAGCGACAACGCCATCCTCGCTGCCATGCGTCGCATGGGCATCGCCAAGGAAGAAATGAGCGGCCACGGATTTCGCGCCATGGCGCGAACGATCCTGGACGAGGTCTTAAGCTTCAGGCCGGATTTCATCGAGCACCAGCTCGCGCACGCGGTGCGCGATCCGAACGGACGCGCCTACAACCGCACGGCGCATCTGGCGGAGCGCCGGAGAATGATGCAGGCCTGGGCGGATTACCTGGACAAGCTTAAAGTAGGCGCCGACGTGATTCCGATTCTCAAGGCAGGCTGAAAAACGAGGTTTTGACCATGGTAACGAAGTTGCCGCAATTGACAGTGGACGAGCGCATCAGGCTTGTCGAGGATCTGTGGGACAGCATAGCGGCTGACCAGGGCGCACTTCCGATTACCGCCGATCAAAGATCGGAGCTCGAACACCGTCTCAACGCATACGAGGTTGACAAGAATCGTGGACGACCGGCGGCGGACGCCGTACGCGACATTCGCCGCCGGTTATGACCGTCGATGTCCGGCTCCGTCCAGAAGCCGAGCAGGACCTGGCTGAGTCGGCCCGGTGGTATGAGGAGCAGCGGCCCGGTTTAGGGCAAGAATTCCTCGATGAGACTTTGGCGACATTTGTGGCAATCGCCGAAAGACCGCTCGCCAGCTCTACCGTTTACGGTCTTTATGGGAAGGTTCATCACCACGTCGTTAGCATCGATACAATCTTGCCTTCAACTGTCGTGTGAGATACAATGTATCTCACACTGAGAGAGGGAGAGAGCACCATGGCCACCACCACAATGGTTCACGTTCGGGTGAATGAAAAAATCAAGATACAAGCCACCAAGGCGCTCACCGCCATGGGCCTGTCGGTCTCCGACGCGGTGCGCGTCTTTCTAACACGCGTGGCAGCTGACAAGCAGCTGCCGTTCGATCTCAAGGTTCCAAACGCTGAAACTCGCGCAGCGATGGCCGAGGTGGACGAGATGCTCAGTTCCCGCCGTGCGCGCTTCGCCACCGCCGAGGAGCTCCTGGATGACCTTGCCAAAAAGCGCAAGTAGCAAGCGGACAAACCTACCTCGAACGTCAGACTACTCGAAGAGTTTCCGCAAGGATTGGGAGCGACTTGCGCACTCCGGACGCTTCGACTTGAAGCGCCTCAAGGAATTGATGATATTGCTCATCGCCAATGACGGCCCGCTGGGACCGGAGTGGCTGGATCACGCCCTGGCCGGCGAGTGGGCAGCTCACCGCGAATGCCACATTGGGGGCGATTTCCTCCTAATCTATCGCCTTGATGGCAAGGCGCCAAACGAAGTCATCGCTTTTGTGCGCACGGGCACGCACGCGGACTTGTTCGAATAAACTGCCCATACATTCCCATGAACGGCTTTTTACGACGCGCCCTTTTGCATCGATTTCCCTTTGGTGTCTTTTACTTCGTTGATAGCGACGGAGCGGTTGTGGTCGGCGTCCTTCATGGCAGCCGCCATCCGCGCCGGTGGAAGAGCCGGCTGTAGGCGAACCTGGTTTCACTTTGCGCGACGCCGATTGCAACGGCTGGGTTCAATGCGAGTCGCCAACCAGTCCGCACTTCGCTCTCCGGGCCGTGTGCCCGCTTCGGCTATCGCGGAGACTGGAACGCGGTGCACGTGCCCCGCCCGACCTGCCTTCAATTCTCGCACCGACGCCAGAAGTTCCGCACCGATGTCGCGGGCTGCATCGCGTTTGCGCAACGCCTTTTCACTCAACTTAGCCATTGATCGTCTCCCGAATCGTGTTAAGCCTTGGGGTTCAGTGCCAGCCACGCCCCGACCCCTCAGCCCGTCGCCATTTTTGAGAAGGGAGTCGTATCATAAGTGCCCGATACGAGATCTACGCTCACAGCCTTGGCAATGGCCTCCGGGCGGATTTCGCGCCCCTTGCGCACCAGCCTAATCAACCGATGTTTTGCGAGCAACTGCAGCGAGCGCGAAATGTTCGACTGCGCCCGGCCGGTAAGGGTCACCAATTCAGTCACGTTCGCAGGGTGTTCGCGCAGCAATACGCCCAGGAGCTCTAGCGCTTCGCGCGATAAGGCGGCGAGCAGGGGTGCTGCCGGGAGCCGGGAGGCCCGCCGTTCGCCTCGCGCCACGGCGCGCATTTCCTCTTGCAACTCAGTCATGGACTTGCGCATCATCGTCCTCCTCAGCCTCCAACTCGATCTTTTAGGCCCTGCGAGCATGCATAAATATATCCTCTGACGATATACTTGGCGAACAATGCTTTCCGCGGGATTGGAGGGTCACCAGCAGCGCGGTGCCAACAACTTCAATTTGCGCCACGCTGGTTACCACGGCTGGTTTCAATTCGAGTCGCCAACCAGGCTCGCACTTCGCTCTCCAGCCACCCCACAGCCCGCTGGCCCAGCTTGATGCGCTGCGGGAACCGTCCTTCCGCCTGCATCTGGTAGATCATGGAGCGGCCGAGCCCAGTGAG
>JBIOJL010000610.1:0-2508 GCA_044450885.1 Tepidisphaerales bacterium | reverse complement strand
GTATGATACCACGAGCTTTACAGCGAGACCCAACATGAATCAAACGTCCATTTCCCGTCGCCGTGTCGTCCACACTTCTCTCGGCGCTGCCGCGGCCGCCGCCATCGCGGGCCGTGCCGCCACAGCGCTCGCCCAGGCCGAAGCCCGGCCCAAGGCCATCCGTCTCGGCGGCCCGGCGTTCGCCAAGGCGGACGATCCCGAAGCCTACGCCCTGGCCCATCGCAAGCTGGGTTACCGTGCCGCGTATGCCCCCGGCATTGCGCTCAACGATGCCGCCCGCATCCGTGCCTTCACCGATGCCTTCGCGAAACACGATGTCGTGCTCGCCGAAGTCGGCCGGTGGGTCAACCTCATGGACGCCGACCCGGCCAAGCGGCAGCAGAATCTGCAGACCGTCACCGACGGGCTGGCGCTGGCCGAGGCGCTGGGCGCGCTCTGTTGCGTGGACATCGCCGGGTCGTTCAATCCCACCTCCTGGTTTGGCCCGCATCCGGACAATCTCACGCCCAAGTTCTTCGATGCCGCCGTCGAGAATGCCCGCAAGATCATCGACGCCGTGAAGCCGAAGCGCGCCAAGTTCTGCTACGAAGTGATGGGCTGGGCGTTCCCGGACACGCCCGACAACTATGCCAAGCTCATCAAGGCCATCGACCGCCCTGGCTTTGGCGTACACCTGGACCCCTGCAACGCCGTCAACTCGCCCGAGAAATTCTACCGCAACACGGACCTGCTTAACGAGTGCTTCGACAAACTCGGCCCGTGGATCGCAAGCTGTCACGCCAAGGATCTCACCTGGGACGTCGAGATGAACGTCCATTTCCGCGAGGTCCGCCCGGGCAAGGGCTCGCTCGACTACACGACGTATCTTCGCCGCCTGGCCGCGCTGCCGCACAATCCGCCGCTGATGCTCGAGCACCTGCCCAATGCCGAGGAATACGCCGCCGGGGCGAAGTACATCGTCGAGACAGGGACCAAGGCCGGGCTCAGCTTCGAGTAGCCCGGTGCAGCCATGTCCGACGCAGAACCCCAACCCCAGCCGCCGCCCATCGAACTCGCCGAAGCCACCGGCTTCGGCCTCCCGGAAGACGAGCGGCCCAAGATGCCCGAGCCGTTGCCCGTTCGGCTGGTGGCCGTGGCAGATGTGTACCTGCCGGCGCAGGCAGAGTTGGAGAAGCAGCACGACGACTTCTACTGCGGCCTGCTCAAGATGGTGCGCGACGAACCGCGCGATCATCGCATCTACCGGGCGGACAACCACCGCGTCGTGTTCCACCTCTGCGAAGGGCTGATTCCGCGCGATGCCTGCCGTGTGCTGGGGGTGGAGATCGACTCGCTCGCCCAAGTCGAGGCCGGCCTCGTCGAGCGCGAGATTGCGTACCAGCGACTGCGTGGGATCACTCCCGGCATCGAGAGCATCTTCGTGCAGGACCCCTCCGGCAACTGGTTGGAGGTCAGCGAACCCCGCCCCGACTCAAGACCCGCCGCTTGAACCGATGAACTCTTGAACCCATGAACCCTCTCGACGATATGATGTCCCCACATGTTTCGCGGCAAACCCATCATCGGCATCGTCGGCGGCATCGGCAGCGGCAAGAGCCTCGTCGCCGCGTTGTTCGGCGAGCTCGGCTGTATGGTCGTCGATTCCGACCGGCTGATCGCCCAGGCATACGAGCGGGAAGACGTCCGCCGGACACTCGTCGGATGGTGGGGACCAGGAATCGTTGATTCGGCCAATCAGATCAACCGGAAGGCAATCGCGGAGAAGGTTTTTGTTAGCCAGGACGAACTGCGGCGCCTGGAGGGGTTGTTGCACCCCCTGGCGTTGCAGATGCGCGACGAACAGATGGCGGGGGCCGATCCGGCAACAGTCGCGTTTGTGTGGGATGCCCCGCTGCTCATCGAGGCCGGTCTGGCAGGCCAGTGCGACGCGGTTGTGTTCGTGGATGTGCCTGCCGACATGCGGGCCCGGCGGGTAATGGAAAGCCGGGGGTGGACCATGCAGGAATGGCAACGGCGGGAAAATAATCAAATGCCACTGGACAACAAGCGGAAAATAGCTAAATATATACTCCGCAACACCGCCGGCCCGGACGAGGTCCGCAGTCAAGTCCGCCTCGTGCTCTCCCGAATTGTCGCTGAAGTACACGGCAGGGAACGCCCGAAGGCATAACCGGTAACGATTCCGACTCCTTAGAGGAAGTTTTCCCGCTAGAATCCGCCCAGGACGGTTTCCCCGGGCTATCAATTCAGTTGAATCTCCTTACACCCTTTCGGAGGCCCATACCAATGGCCAAGAGTTCCAGGCGACGCACGCCCCATGAAGACGCAGAGTCGATAGGCAACACCAAGAGCGATGGCGAAGAAACGGCAGCCGCCGGAAAGCATCGCACCCAGAAGCACCATCGCTTCCAGCGCCCCCGTCAGGAACACTCGGATGACCAGCCCGGAGACTCCCCAGTCCAGGTGGCGACCGAGCTGGAGGTCGAGACGACTCCCGATCTTTTCGTG
>JBIOJL010000609.1:0-2511 GCA_044450885.1 Tepidisphaerales bacterium | reverse complement strand
TAACGGCACCACCGGTGACTGGCAGCCGTTGGCCACCCTCGTGCGTCTCCCGGTGTTGAAAGACCTCACCTGTCCCTCGACGCCTCAGCTGGCCTGTAAACTCACCGGGTTTAACTTGTTTCTGGTCGAATCCGTGTCCAGCGATCCGCAGTTCAAACATCCGGTACAGGTTCCGGACGGCTTCCCGGGGAATGCGCTGCCGGTACCGCAACCCACCGACGGCCAGCTGTACGTGAAGCTGCGAGATGACCCCTCGGCGGTCAACCCGGTCGCGATGACAGTGGTGCAGCTGCCGCCGTCGCCGGAGGAGGCCGCCCGCGCAGCCGCCAGGCTTGCCGCTGCAACCCTGGCCGATCAGCCGGCCGGGAGTTCTGACGGCACTCCATCACTGTCGGCCAGCCCATCCCTGAACTCGCCCGCACCGCAGACGCTGCCGGAGCAGGGCGATGCGGTGCAGCCGCAGCAACCACAGCAGTCGCTGCCGGCGCCCAGCCCGCCGGAGGCAGCGGCTAGCGACGCAACAGTTCAGCCCGACCCGCCGCCTTCGCGTTGACGGCGGCCGATGTCCCCGTCATTCGATCGCTGCGGCCAAGGCCGGCGCGACTCGTCAGTGCCAAATCGCAGCATCCGCACGAGTCGATGCCTTTGACGGTCACGCTCCAGCGGCGGGACGCAACAGCGGCGAAATGCCATGATTTGGCGAAACGGACAGACTTACTCGACAGCATGACAACACCCTGTTGCACCCGCACCGTGCGCTGGCAAGCGTAATGGAGGGCGAGGAGAGCCGCCAGTTGCCGCTAACGCAGATCTCCCTGCTGGCGCTTGGCCTGGGTGTCATTACTGGCCTCGGCGCCGTCCTGTTTCGAGATCTGATCGGTCTGATTCACAACCTGGCGTTTGCTGGTCACGCGCTCGTCCATTACGACGCCAACATTTTCACCGCGCCTGCGCCGTGGGGCCCGCTGGTGATCCTGGTTCCCGTGCTAGGCGCCGTCGGCGTGACTTTCCTGGTAACTAATTTTGCGCCTGAGGCCAAGGGCCACGGCGTTCCGGAGGTCATGGATGCGATTTACTACAAGGGCGGGGTGATCCGGCCCGTTGTGGCGTTGGTCAAATCCCTGGCCTCGGCCATCGCGATCGGCAGTGGTGCATCGGTCGGGCGGGAAGGGCCGATCATTCAGATCGGCTCGGCGCTCGGCTCCACGCTGGGACAGATTGTCCGCATGCCGGCGGGTCAGCGAATCGCTCTCGTCGCTGCCGGTGCAGGCGCGGGCATCGCGGCCACCTTCAATACGCCCATCGGCGGGGTGATGTTCGCGATCGAGCTCATGATGCCCGAGGTGAGCGTGGAGACGTTCCTTCCCGTCGCGATCGCGACGGGGACGGCGACGTTCGTGGGCCGCTGGTTCTTCGGCGATGCGCCCGCCTTCCACGTGCCGCCGCTTCAAGCCATGGCCGTGGATCCGAGCGCACTGCTCGTGCTTGTGCTGTTCGCGGTGCTGGGCGCCCTCACTGGCGTTGCGGCGGCAGGTTTCATCCGAGGACTGCATCTGGCCGAAGATATCTTCGATCGGATCAGGTTCCGCTATCTTCGGCACATGCTAGGCATGCTGATTCTTGGTGTGCTCATGTACCTGCTCTTCCGCACCCTCGGTCAGTACTACGTCGATGGCGTCGGCTACGCCACCGTTCAGGCGGTGTTGGCGGGACAGATCTCGACGTTCTGGCTGCTGGGGCTGCTCGCTGTCTGCAAAGCGTTGGCGACCTCGATCAGTCTGGGGTCGGGCTCCTCCGGCGGCATCTTTTCGCCGTCGTTGTTCATGGGCGCCACCCTTGGCGGCGGCTTCGCGGCGCTGCTGAATGCTGCGGGCCTGCCGATTCAGCTCAGCGTCCCCGCCTTCGCCATGGTCGGTATGGGCGCGATGGTGGGTGGCGGGACCGGCGCGGTGATGACCGCTGTCACGATGATCTTCGAGATGACTCTCGACTACAGCATCGTGATGCCGATGATCGTGGCGGTCGCGATGAGCATTGGCGCACGCCGGGTGCTCTCTCGCGAGACCATCTACACCATGAAACTGGTGCGCCGCGGACGGGCCATTCCAAAGGCCCGCCACGCCAACATGTTCCTCGTCCGCTCCGCACGCGAAGTGATGGACGCGGACATCCAGGTTTTGCCGGCGGAAGACAGCTTTGATGACTATGTGCGCCAACCCGAGCATGCCGGACGCCTGCGCCACGTCGTCGTGACTGAAAAAGGCCACATCATCGGGGTGATCCGCGTCAACACAGGCCTTCGTCGAGGGCTGGAGGGCGCCCACACCGGACTGACCCTGGGCGACGTCGCCAGCCGTAACTTTACCGTGGTGGGCGAGGACGAGACTGCCTTCGACGTGATCCGCCGCATGTGGCGCAGGAACGCCATCATGGCGGTGGTCGTGCGCGGGCACGGGATCCCACGTGGGAGCGACGTTGCCGGCGTGATCACCAAGGAGCACGTCGCTGACT
>JBIOJL010000608.1:0-2535 GCA_044450885.1 Tepidisphaerales bacterium | reverse complement strand
GGGGGCAGCGCGCTCGGGACCAAGGCAAAGTCGGTGAAGCGCACCGCGTGTCCAAGGATGCCGATGACCATCGTGTAGCGCCAGCCCAGGGACTTCAGGACGTAGCCGAGAAACGCCATGGTCGCGATCTCGGCGACCTGTCCGATGCTCATCACCTGCGGTGCCCAGTTCCCTGGGATGCCCACACCATCCACGAGGTAGCGCAGTGTCCAGAAAAAGTAGACCTGATGCACCATGGCGTCGAGGAATGTCACGAAAAACAGCACCAGCACGAACGGAATGGCGAGCAGCTTCATCGCTTCGAGCCAGGCGAGCTTTTCGGCGGTCTTCCCGGCCGGCTTCGGCGGCGTGTGTGGCAGGACCAGGCTGAACGCTGCCAGGATGAGCGACGCGACACCCGCCACAACGAAGATGTAGCTTGTCGCCGTCCGGAAGTCCTGCCCCGTCTTGGCCGTGCCGAGAACGACACCAAGCCACTCGAACCACGTCTTCCCGGCACCCTCCGTCGCGACCTTGTCCCAGTCCACTAGGATGAAGATGAACGGGGTGGCTGCCGCAATCCACCCGATCGTGCCCCACAGGCGGACCGGTCCGAATTCCTTCTGCGGGTCCTTGAGGTTGGCGAACGCGATGGAGTTCGTGATGGAAATGGTCGGGACGTACAGCAAGGTATGGACCAGCATCAAAAGAAAGAAGGCCCAGAAGGTCAGGTGAATCTCAAATGTGAAACCCCCGGGTAGGGAGACGTTCGCCGTCCAGCCTGCCTTGACCCAGAAGAGACCCAGGATAGCCAGGCCCCCGATGAACTGGCTAAAGGCCAGGAATTTCTCGGCAGCGAAGGTGCGGTCCGCAAACTGAGTGCTGTAGAACATCGCGAGCAGAGCAGCGAAATTGAACGCGCCCAGGATGAACCAGATTTCCCAATCGCCGAAGCCCAGGCTGGGCAAGTAGCCGAAAATCTGCGGCAGCCACGCCCCCCAGATGAAGAACTCTAGGAACATCATCACGCAGAGCTTGACGCGGGTGGCGTTCATCCGGCCTCCGGGGTGCGACGGACTAAAGCGGCGTGTAGAAAGAATTTAGGCACAGCACGCCTGGCCTGCAACCGCGCCCGGAGAAGATTTCCCGCTTTGGCGAGGCCTGCCGAGTCAGTAGGATACACCGATTGCCCGCGCCCGGGAGAAGTGCCGATGCGCGTCGACCTCTACGGCCTGGCCTTCGAGACTCCGCGGGTCACGGTTCACCTCTGGTCCCCCTGGCGCACCTCGGCCCTGGAGCATCGCCTCTTCGAGGTCATCAAGGGCCTGCCGCGTGTCGAATTCGAGCAGGGCCCGGACGAATGGCGGCTGATCGTGGCCGATCCGAAGAGCTGGCGCGCGGCGGTGCAGGCGGTGGCCCGCGTGCTCAAGGGCTGGCAGGAAGAGGCCGACCCCGGCAGCGAACGCCGCAACTGGCGCTGGCTCGTCGAGGGGGACACCGACGCCCACGGCTACGAGCAAACCGGCGATCCCGCCAGCATCTGGCTCCTGATCCGCCTCAGTCTCGAACGCGGCACGCCGGGCGAGCCGGAGAAAGGCGAAGACATCGACCTGGAAGGGTTCACCGTCCGTCTCGCCGCGAATGAGGTGACTTGATGCAACTTGCGTTCTCCACCAACGCCTATCTGAAATTCTCCTTCGGCGAGGCCGTGCGTCGTCTGGCGGCCATCGGCTACGCCGGCGTCGAGATCATGGCCGATGTGCCGCACGCCTGGCCGGCCTTCCTGCTCGACGAGCAGAAGCAAGCCCTGCGCGACGCCCTGGCGAAAAACCGCCTCGCCATCTCGAACATCAACTCGTTCATGATGCACGCGGTCAACGACCGCCGGCAGCGCTACTGGCACCCGTCGTGGATCGAGCCGGACCCCAATTACCGCGCGATCCGCATCGACCACACCCTCCGCAGCCTGACCCTGGCCCGCGAGCTGGGGGCGAAGTGCATCACCACCGAGCCGGGCGGGCCGCTGGCGCCGGGACAGTCGTGGTCGGCCGGCCTGGCCCTCTTCGTCGAGATGCTCAAGCCGGTGATCGAGCATGCGGAGAAGGAGGGCGTCCTCCTGCTCATCGAGCCGGAGCCAGGGTTGCTCATCGAGACGGCCGACCAGTTCCTAGAGCTGATGCAACACATCGACTCGCCGGCCGTCGGGCTCAATTTCGACATCGGCCATGCGTATTGCGTCGGCGACGACCCGGCCGACACGATCCCGCGCCTGGCCCGGTACATCCGCCATTTCCACCTCGAAGACATTGCCGCGACGCGGGCACATCATCACCTGGTCCCCGGTGAGGGGGCGATCGACTTCGCGGCGACCTTCCGGGCGATCCGCCAGATCGGGTATGCTGGCTGGGTGACGATCGAGCTGTATCCGTACGTGGATGATCCGGATGCCGCGGCCGGGTGGCTGGGTGGTTTGGGGGTGGTGGATGGAAAGCGGGGGCATGATTGCCTGGTCGGCATGGCGATGGCCCCGCTGCCGCTGGATCTGCTGGCGGTGGT
>JBIOJL010000607.1:0-2535 GCA_044450885.1 Tepidisphaerales bacterium | reverse complement strand
GTTCTTCGTTCCAAGACCTTCCTCGACATGGGCGAGGTATTCGGTGGGCGCCTCCAGCAGATAAGCCGAATCGCCGCGAATCCCGGCCGGCTCGGACAGGCCGTGCGACGCCAGTGCGCCGGTGGTGGTGCCGGCGGCCTTCTGGCAGACGCGCTTGAAGGCATCCAGCACGTCGTAATTCACGCCCGAACTCTCGTAGCTCAGAGAAGACATAGCGGGGAATCTACGCCAAATCGGTGCGGCTGTGTAGGGTCCGCACTGCGGACCGTTTCCGTGGGGGGCCATGACACTTTCGGCGGGCGCGGATTCGGCCCCAAAGGGGCCGGATAGTCCAGCCCAGGGTTTGCGTACTCGCATACCCTGGGTGCTCGACGACCCGTAAGACCCCGATTGAAAGGGCGGAGGAATCGCCAAGGATCAACACGCCCGGGATTTCCTCCGCCCTTTTCAGGGCGGAACGAGGTATCTTCGCAAGCCTACCCAGGGTAGAGCTTCGCTCAACCCTGGGCTAAATTCCTCCGGCCCTTCAGGCCGCAGAACCGCCGCCCACAATGTCATGCACCCTTTCCGTGGGCACTCCCCTGTCCCACCCGAATCTGCGTGGCCGTCGCCGATTCCGGCCCCGGTGCGGTAGAATCCCGGCACGAAGGAAGATCATCGACGTCAGCATCGCCCGCGTCCCGTGTGCGACGCTGGCCGATGCTGGCCCAACTGGTTGAACACAAAGCCGCATGTCCATCCTCCTGGCCACCCTCAACGCCCGCTACGCCCATGCATCCTTTGGGCTGCGCTATCTGCTGGCCAACATGGGCGACCTGCGCGGGCGGACGCGGATCATGGAGTTCGACATCAACCAGCGGATCATGGACATCGCCGAGGAGATCCTCCGCGGCAATCCGCGGATCGTCGGGATCGGCGTGTACATCTGGAACGCCGCCCAGTGCAACGAACTGGTGGCGCTGCTGAAGCGCATCCGGCCGGATCTGGTCGTCGTTCTCGGCGGGCCGGAAGTAAGCCATGAGACCGACCAGCAGGAGATCGTGCGGCGGGCCGACTACGTCATCACCGGCGAGGGAGACCTGGCGTTCGCCGAGCTGTGCCGCAAGCTGCTTGACGAGACGCGCCCGCTCGGGAACGGGGACGGAGCGACTGCGGAAAACCAGACGGAGAAAATTCTGGGGTGGCAAGGGCAAGTACGCTTGCCCGTGTCGCACGGGCAAGCGTACTTGCCCATGCCACCCAATCAAAGCACGAGGGCCGTCATCGAGCGCCCGCCGAACAAGATCATCCCCGCCACCCTGCCCGAATTCGCCCAACTCCAACTCCCTTACGACGAATACACCGAGGATGACATCCGCCACCGCGTCATCTACGTCGAGGCATCGCGCGGCTGCCCGTTCCGCTGCGAGTTCTGCCTCTCCTCGCTCGATGTTCCCGTCCGCAACGTCCCGCTCGACCGCTTTCTCCCGGCCATGCAGCGCCTGCTCGACCGCGGCGTCCGCCATTTCAAATTCGTCGACCGCACCTTCAACCTTAACCTCGCCTTCTCCTCAGCCATCCTCGAATTCTTTCTCGCCCGATACGTGGATGGGCTGTTCCTGCATTTCGAGATGATCCCCGACCGCCTGCCCGAATCGCTCCGCACGCTCATCGCCCGGTTTCCGGCCGGCTCGCTGCAGTTCGAGGTCGGCGTGCAGACCTTCAACGAGGATGCGGCCCAGCGCATCAGCCGCCGCCAGGACAACGCGAAGGTCGAAGAGAACTTCCGCTTCCTGCGACAACGGACCGGCGTCCACATCCACGCCGACCTCATCGCCGGCCTGCCCGGCGAAGACCTGGCCAGCTTCGCCGCGGGCTTCGACCGGCTGGTGGCGCTCGGCCCGCAGGAGATCCAACTCGGCATCCTCAAACGTCTTCGCGGCACGCCCATCGTCCGCCACGACGCCGAGTGGGAGATGGTCTATTCTCCGCACCCGCCGTATGAGATCCTCCGCAACAAGCTGATCGACTTCGACACCGTGCAGCGCCTGCGGCGTTTCGCCCGCTACTGGGACCTGGTCGCCAACAGCGGCAATTTCCTGGCGGCGCTGCCGCTGGTCTGGACATCTACGTCCCCTTTTGACGGCTTCATGCGCTTTTCCGACTGGCTCTACACCCGCGCCGGCAAGCGGACGCACGGGTTTGCGCTGAACACACTGGCCGGGTTGCTTGCCGAATACCTTGCGACCGAACTGACGATCCCGCGCGATGAAGTCTTCGCTGCCCTGGCCTCCGACTACACCCGCACTGGCCGGCGCGAGGTGCCGGAGTTTCTCAGAGGCGCCGTCTCGCCCCCGCCCGCCCGCCGTCGCTCTGCCATCGCCGCCCGGCAGCAGCGTCACGCGGGCAAGGGCGAAGGAAGAAGGTAGTCCATCGCTGCGGAAGTTGTGGTGGAGGCTTCCAGCCAGCCGCGGGGGGGAAACCAGCGCCCCCACCCCAAAGCCCATTTATCGGCGGTCGCGTTCCAGGGCGTGCAGAATCACCGCCCGCCCGGGG
>JBIOJL010000606.1:0-2551 GCA_044450885.1 Tepidisphaerales bacterium | reverse complement strand
TAACGCAACCACAATGGGAAACACTACTTATGCCTGACGTCCTTCGTCCACGCCGGGGAAAATGATTTCTTTGTTCCGCCGGCCACCGCCCTCGATCGCGCCCACAGGAATGAAACAAAGAAGCGACGATTCTTGCGGTTCGGTTCTGAATACCATGCCCCGATTCGTGCCTTCGTGTCTTCGTGTTTAATCTTCCGGCACTCCAGCGTACCATTCCCAAGCACGTAGTCAGGAGCGATCTATGCAACACCGCACCCTCGGCAAATCCGCCCTCTCCGTCACCGCCCCCGGCCTCGGCTGCATGGGCATGTCCGATTTCTACTCCGGCCGCGATGACGCGGAATCCACCGCCACCATTCACCGGTACCTCGACCTCGGCGGCAACTTCCTCGACACGGCCGACATGTATGGCCCGTTCACGAACGAAGAACTGGTCGGCCAGGCCATTCGCGGCCGGCGTGACAAGGTGGTCCTGGCCACCAAGTTCGGCATCGTCCGCTCGGCCACCGACCCCCACGCCCGCGGCATCAGCGGCAAGCCCGACTACGTCCGCTCCGCCTGCGATGCCAGCCTCAAGCGCCTCGGCACCGATCACATCGACCTCTACTACCAGCACCGCGTCGACCCTACCACGCCCATCGAAGAAACCGTCGGCGCCATGGCCGCCCTCGTCAAGCAAGGCAAGGTCCGCTTCCTCGGCCTCTCCGAAGCCTCGGCTGCCACGATTGCCCGGGCGTGTGCCGTCCATCCGATCGCGACACTCCAGACGGAATACTCCCTCTGGAGCCGCGACCCGGAAGACGAACTCCTGCCTGCCTGCCGCCGGCTGGGCGTGGGCTTCGTCGCCTACAGCCCGCTCGGCCGGGGCTTTCTCACCGGACAGTTCAAACGCTTCGAGGACCTGGCCGCCGATGACTATCGCCGCGTTTCGCCGCGCTTCCAGGGCGAGAACTTCCAGAAGAATCTTGACCTCGTCGGCCGCATCGAGCAGATCGCGGCCGGCAAACGCTGCACGTCGTCGCAGCTCGCCATCGCCTGGGTCCTCGCCCAGGGCAACGACATCGTCCCCATCCCCGGCACCAAGCGCCGCAAATACCTCGAAGAGAATGTCAAAGCCGCCGACGTGAAACTGACGCCCGACGACCTGCGCCGCATCGACGCGGCCGCTCCCAAAGGCGCCGCCGCCGGCAACCGTTACCCGGCCAACATGATGCAGTTCGTGAACCGCTGACTGCTCAGCCCGCTGTCTCCGGCAACGCCCGCCAGGTGTACAGCCAGATCACGGCCCCGAGTCCCATCGCCAGCGGCACCAGTTCGATCGCACGCGGCAAGCCCACCCAACCCGAGGCTTTGCCGACCACGCTCGGACTGATCGCATCGCCCAGGAGGTGGATGATGAGGATCGAAAACGCAAACGCCCTGGCCCGCAGCGCGCTGGGCACGGAGTTGGCCAGAATCGCGTTGATCGGACCGTTGTAGCACCAGAGGAAGAACTGGGCCAGGAAGAGCATGACGATCACCAGCGTCGGATCCGTCAGATGCAACGCCAGGAAGGCAAAGACCGTCGCCAGCACCATCGACCAGCCCGACAGCGCCATGTACGACTGACGCGTCCAGCGCTTCAGTGCGTCGCCGAGCAGGCCGCCGACAACCGTGCCGCCGAGCCCCCCGATCACGGCCGACAGCCCCACGTACAGCCCGGAGGTCTGCGGCGACATCCCGCGGTGGCGCTGCAGGAATGTCGGGAACCAGTCGGCCAGCGCCCCCGCCGCAAAGGTGACGGCCGCGTAGCCCGCGACGGCCAGCATGTACTCGCGGTTCTCGAGCAAACTCGCCACGGCCGCGGGCCAGCGGGGCGGCGTCTCGGCGGCATCGGTGTCAAATCGGCCGCGCCCGGGATCGCGAATCCACAGAGCCAGCGCCGCCACCGCGATGCCGGGCAGGCCGCAGATCAGGAACGCGTAGCGCCAGCCGAATTTCTGCCCGAAGAACCCGCCCAGGGCAAAGCCCAGCGCCGAGCCGAGCGGCACGGCCACATAGAACAGCGTGAGAATCCGGTTCCGCCGCTCGGATGGATAGAAATCGCTCAGCAATGCCGGGCTGAGCGTGGCATATGCCGCTTCGCCCACGCCCACCAGCGCGCGGGCCAGCATGAACGTCCAGAAACCCGTCGCCAGGGCGGCCGCCCCCGTCGCCAGCGACCACAGGGCCACGCCCGCGGCGATCAGCCATTTCCTCGGCCAGTGATCCGCCAGCGACCCGAAGATCGGACTGGTCAGCATGTAGACAATGACGAACCCGGTAACCGGCACGCTCGTTTGAAAATCGCTGAGCTTCAGTTCGTCCTTGAACAGATCCTTCACCACGCTGGGAACATACCGATCGAGGTAGTTCAACAGGTTCATCATCGTCAGCACGAAGACGGCAAAGACGGCTCCCTGGGCAACGGCCGGCTTACCAGCGGTCTCAAGACGCATGTCCATTTCCTTTCCGCATCGCAGTGCAGCCGGATTCGGGAGGGTCGTGCTTCTGCACGACCGCGGCCGCACGG
>JBIOJL010000605.1:0-2556 GCA_044450885.1 Tepidisphaerales bacterium | reverse complement strand
CGACCAGAATCCATGGTAGTCGCTGACGGTGAGCGCATCTTCGCGGCGCTGGGCGACGTTCAGGTCAAACGCGTCTCCGGGCTTGAGTTGCACGTTTCCCTTGAACAACTCGAGCAGGCGCAGCTTGAGCGAGAGGGTCCGGTGTTGCAGGTTGTCGGCGGCGCCAGCCCAGGGCGTGGCCGACTGTTGGAGGATTTCGACGGTGAAAAGATGGGTTGCGGCCAGGAGTTCCGAGGAGGATTCGGGCTCGTGCGGCAACGGTGCCGGGGCGGCGTCCTGCTTTGCACTGGCTGGCTGGGTGTTTTCGCTCATAACGGCTCCGCACGACAGTAGGATGAATCCACAGGGGGCACAAACGCATGCAACAATGAGTGGCCATCGCATATCAAGTTGTCTCCCATGCAATGGCGCTGGTGATGCCCGACGGCGGGCGGACCTCGACGCCTTGTTCCTTGGCTCGATCGATGGGGTTGACGGTGGTCGGATTGGTCACCTGGATGGTGTGGGGATTGGTGTTCGTCAGCGCGGGAGTGAAGGTGGCGCCGGCGGCCGTCCAGGCGATGGTCCAGTCGCCCAGGGCGGCCCACTCCATGTGCCGGATGACGCAATAGGTGCGATCGGTCGGGTCGCCGGTCTGTGCCCGGCTGGCGGTGCAGTTGGTCCAGAAGCAGAAATTGGCCCGGAAGCGCTGGACGTAGTGGATGGTGACCAGCCGCGCCGTGGCATGATCGGGATGTTGCAGAAGGAAGCCGCGGCCGGGAGAGTCGATGCAGCGGAGGGTATAACGTTTGCCGACGGGCCGCGCGGCCGGGACGGGATCCCAGGTGCCGCTCGTGCCCATGCAGGCCGTCTCGCCCCCAACGCCGCCGGGGCTGCGGCCGGTGTCCAGCACCGGGAAGACCAGCAGGGTGGGAGCAGTGCCGCCGGGCTGGAAAAGATCCGGGGGATCGGGCGGGACGGCAGTTGCGCTGTTGCTATAAAAGCCGGTCGCGGCGCCAAGGTTCAGGACGTAGCGGTTGCGGACGGTAAAGGAAGTGACCGGTGCCGTCTGCGTAGTATAGGTCAGGGTGATTTCATTTCCGGTGAGCATGTTGGTCAGGCCGCCGAAGACTTTGTCGAGGCCGAGTTGCCCGTCGGCGCCGCCGCCGGTGACGTCGGCGACCAGTTCCATAGTCATGCCCGCGCCGCCTGCGCCCGTCGCATTCGCCCAAGTGTTGGCGGGCCAGTTCCTGGGCCAGGTCCCATTGCGCACGCCGAAGGACGACGCTGCGAGGGCTGAAGTGAGATTGCCCGCCAGACCCGCGCTGTTGTCCGCCACCAGCGTCGCATCCGCCAGCACCAGGTTCAGCGGCATCGACGGCTCCTTGGGGTCGTACTTGCCGCTGGCGTTGGTGTCGATGAACGGGCGGATGCGGAATGAACCCTTGTTGTCGGCCGCGAGCACGCACTTTCGCTTGTCGCCGGCATCGGGCGTCAATGTCGGGAGATCTCCTGTGCCCCCGAGCGTCACGTGGTCCAGTGGATTGCGGATGGCTTTCCATACGATCGGCAGATCGACCGGGGCGGCCGGATTGACGGTCACTTCCAGCGCGATGTCGGGCATGGCGTTGCGCATCAGAACCAGCGGCTTGTTCTTGGCATCGTCGAAATCCTCGACCAGCTTGGTGGTCTCAAACGTATGATCGGCGGGCGCGGCGATGCCCGGGCGAGGCGTCAGCGCGGGCGTGGACTTGATCGTCGCCTTTATCTTCGTGAACTCGACCACGGTAACGGTGACCTTGTCGGCGTCCGTGCCCACATCCTTCACGTCCAGCACGAAACCGGTGTCGCGCAGGGCCGCGCTGGTTCCCGATCCCTGGGCCCAGAACTTGACGTCGCCGGCCGCAAAATCGGCCTCGGGCATCTCGTGGGGCAGCGCGGTGGCCGCTCCGCCGCCGGCGGGATCCTCCGCGGCAAAGACCTGCACTTTGGCCGGGCTTCCCGACGGATCGAGCGAGCGGAGGATCAGCGTTCCCTTGAATCCGGTGGTTTTGACCTTGCGCACGATCAGCAGCGCCCGCCCGCAGTTGTTGCCCGCATCCTGCAACTGGATGAACCGCCCGCCGTAGAGTTTGTCGTTGCTGGTCGTTCCCGCGGCGGGCGCGGTCGCCGGCGGCTGCGCCAAGGCAACCGGGTCGGTGCCGGCCACGGTACGTTCGCCGCAGATGTCCAGGACCGCTTCGATGGCCGTCAACTTGGCGTCGGCAGGGGGCTTTACCTTCAACGTGCCGCCGGAAAGGGCCAGGGTCAGTCCCACATCTTTCATACTGGCGCTGGCACTAACACCTTCGGCATGGATTTGCACGCCGTCCTTGAGCTTGTCGCCGGGGAACACGTTGTTGGCGGCGCTGGTGATCTCATTGCCGGCGGTGGGGGCGTCGAAGAACTTGACGCTCGTGCCGGTGATGGTCAGCGTGCCGTTGCCGTCGTAGGGCGCGTCGGTCTTCAGGGTCACCGGTCGCCGCGGCGCGTTGTTCCAGGGCTTCTTCACCAGCACGACGACTTCCTGCGGCGCGG
>JBIOJL010000604.1:0-2582 GCA_044450885.1 Tepidisphaerales bacterium | reverse complement strand
TGGAACACAACGCATGAATCTACTAACCGGACCCAGGAGAGTTGTGGTGGCACGGGCTTCCAGCCCGTTATGACGGCGAACGGTCGCCATTGCCGCAGATTGCGGCGGCACACGGGCTGGAAGCCCGTGCCACCGAAGATCGAATCGGCCCAGTCGATTGGTTGCGGCGGATGATGGCGATTCACGTTGAAACCCCCCTGCTGCTCTGCCGGGCGCTGGCGCCGCGGCTGCGCCAGACCCGCGGCCACGTCATCAACATGCTGGACATCCTGGCCGAGCGTCCGTGGCCGAAATACTCGGCGTATTGCGCCAGCAAGGCCGCGATGCTCAATCTCACCCTGAGCCTGGCTCGCGAACTGGCACCGGAAGTGACCGTCAACGGGATTGCCCCCGGCGTGGTGCAGTGGCCGGAGGGCTTTGCCGAGGACGAGCGCCGGGCATACCTCGCCCGCGTGCCTCTCGGGCGCGCGGGCGATGCGCGGGATGTGGCAAATCTGGTACACTTCCTGGTGACGGACGGCGCCTACATCACCGGCCAGATCATCCGCGTGGACGGCGGCCGGTCGCTTATGTGAGCGTTGGGTCCGCTTCTGCGGACGCGGACGCACATGGGCACGCCGAACCGCGTCCGCTGAAGCGGACCCTACACTGCTTTAGCCGGTCTTGTGCGACTGCCTGAAGGCGGTACTCCAAACTGGTCAGAACCTCAGCTTCGTCCCCAGTTCGATCAGCCTCTCCGCGGGCAGTTCGCTCATCAGACAGACATGCCGGCCGGCGCGCTGGAGCGTGACCATGTGTACCTTGCCGATCGTCTGCACGTGGAACGTCAGGCCGTCTTTCACGACGACCTGGCCGTGAGGCATTTTCACCGCATCGGCATTCGCCACGGCCATGGTGATATAGGCATTGTCCGATTTCATCAGGACACAGGCCACCCTGGCATCTTTGATGTTCTTCACGCAACAGGCGTGCCGATGTTCGGCCGGCACGGCTGCGAAGCCTGGACCACCGGACGCCGTGGCCGAAAGAAGATCGTTGGCGGCATCGATTGAATCGACGGGCGTCATGGTGGCCACCAGATCGTAGTGCAGTTGGGCCATTTCACTCGCCGATGCATGCGCGCCCCGATCGACCCAAACCACCACGGCCGCCAGCGCCCCGATCGCCAGCAGCAGGCTGGCCGCGATGCGCATCGGGCGGAGCCAGACCCGAAGCCGCGGCTGCTCGCCACCGGTCCGCGAGCGCAGCAGCGACTCCATGCCACTGGTGTCGACCGGCATGCCGCCGAGTTGTCCCAGTCGCCTGGACACGGCCGCATCCCAGCGATCGGAGGAATTGTCGTTGTTGGGATCGCTCATGAGAATCTCCGGTCACGCCTGCCCATTTCTTCGGGCGTCTGTAGCCGCGATCGCCGATCGCGGCCCCGGTCGTGCAGTCACGCCCGTTTCACGAATCCCAGCTCGCGGGCCAGCGGCAGCAGTTTGTCCCGCAACATGGCCCGGCCGCGGTGCGAACGGGATTTCACCGTGCCCACGGGCACTTCAAGCACCTCGGCCGCCTCTTTCAAATCCAACTGCTCGACATCCACCAGCAGCAGCGTCCAGCGGATTTCCTCGGGCAGTTCCTTCAGCGCCGCGATCACCTGCTGGTCCGAGAACCCGGCCATCACCGACTCCGGCTCTTCCCTGGCCAACTGGCCCAGTTCCGCCACGGCAACCGGCGCCGCAGGATCTTGCTCGAGGTCGTCCAGACTGACCGGCCCGGCCCGTACGCCGGCCGCTCGCAACCGGTCGATCCGCAGGTTTCGCAGGATCGCCATCAGCCAGGATTTTATGTTCGTGCCTTCGCGATACTGATCGAAGGCACGCAGCGCCCGCAGCAACGTCTCCTGTGCCAGGTCGTCCGCCTCATGCGCATTCCGCACCAGAAACCGCGCCGTCCGCAACACCGCGGCCAACTGCGGACGCACCAGGCTCATGAAACGTTCGTTCATTCAGGCTCTCTCGTCGCGCCGAACCTGGTCTGCATGTTCCAACGATCCAGGCATACGTTCAAGTTCAATCCTCCGGAGAACATCCCATCGCATTCATAACCGATTAGTGTACCAAGAGTTGCACTCGGACAAGACGGCCCTGCACGGCACCTGGCGGTTTCTTGACCGGCAGGCATCAAGATGGAATAATGGCATCGCAAACTCCAAAAAGGCGTCGTTTATGGAGATAATCGGGCGAATCTTCCATGTTCCCAGGGAAAGTTTCTTTCTCTTCGGGCCCAGGGGAACCGGCAAGTCGACATGGTTGCGAGAGACTTTTCCCGAGGCGATCTACGTCGATTTGCTGGACCAGGAAGCCTTGCGCGCATATCTCGCCCGACCGGAACGACTGGGCGATGTTGTCGGCGGCCAGCCTCACACCCGCACCGTCATCATCGACGAAGTTCAAAAAGTCCCGGCGCTACGCGAAGAAACGCACCGCCACATTGAACTCAACCGCAAGCGCCCGTAGCAGTTCATCCAGACCGGTTCCAGTGCCCGCAAGCTCAACCGCACCGGTCCTGATCTGCTGGCCGGACGGGCACTCCTC
>JBIOJL010000603.1:0-2589 GCA_044450885.1 Tepidisphaerales bacterium | reverse complement strand
GTCATCGTCTCCCTTGATCTTGAAACCGCGCGGCGGCTCGGCCGAGTTGCTGAAGCGGATCACCTCGACCTGCGTGCCGTTGCACTGCTTGAAGAACGTGGCCAGGAGTTTGAGTTCGCGGTCCTTGTCGGCGGCCGCCCGGCTGAGGCTGGCATCCCAGAAGATGGCGATGGAGCGGGGGCTGGCCCGGTCGATGTCCACGGCATCGGGAGCCGGCAGGTCACTGACCAGGAAATAGTGCTGAACGCCGGCTTCGGCGATGCGCTTCTCCACCGACACCTGCTGCCGCGGCAACCCCGGGATGGCGACGCGGAGGTCATCTTTGAACTGGATATCCCGGTAGGCCCGCTGGTAGATCGTCCGCCCATCCGCCTTCGTCGCCTGCATGTCGGCCACGCCGCTGACCTTCGGTTCGCCGGGCGTACCGAGCACTTCGACCTTGAGGTTCATCTCGCCGACGCTCTGGCCCCATTGCAGAGGAAGGAGATAGTTCAGCCCATCGGGCGTGGCGAACAGTTCGGAGACGTACTGCACGCGCACCGTTCGTGTGCCCCGCGCGGGGATCGGGTAGATGCGCATGCGGTAGTTGTTCCCGGCCACATGCTCCATCAGCCCGGGGTCGACGCCCTTGCGGAGTTCCTTCTCGTAGGTGATGCGGGCCTGGTGTTTCTCCACCGGCACGCCATCGACGAGTTGGCCACCCACGTCCAGCCCAAACCCGGACACCGTGGCCCCTTCCGGCAGCGGGAAGCGCAGTTCGCCTTCCAGAACCCGGTCGTTGGGGTTGGAGAACGTGAGCGTCGTCGTCGTCTCGGCCAGATAACCCTCGATGACCACACGCAGGTCCGCTTTTGTGTTGGAGAGCGGCGTCTCGGTCTTTTACTTCTGGGCGATGAGCTGGGGGCCGACCGGTGGGGCTACGGGTTTACGGCCATTGACCTGGGCGTCGGCGAGGGTGAGCAGGAGGGTAATGGCCGAGAGGAAGACGAGCGTGCGCATACAGCCTCCGTGATGGTGAACAGGAGTTCTCGATAGTTCGACGTGCGGGAGAGGCGGAAGTTCCGCGGGATTCAGGGTTCAGGGATGCGAGGGTAAGCAGGCACCTGCCGGTGGCCTGAGGCTAACGGTGCAACGGCCCGCCTGCCCAGATCAGGCTGCCGAAGCCGGCGCGTATAACAGACCACGCCAGCCGCGATCGAACTTCACGGCCGCTTCGCCCCGGGATCAATCCGCATCACATTGCAGAACCGCACCGGATGCCCCGGATCGAGCAACCGAAGCACCGGTACAACGCTTTCCTTCTGCGGAGGCAGTGCCTGTTCTACAACCGCCGTCTTTCCATTCACCGTCACCGCAACCCGTCCCCCCGTGACGCTGACCTCCAACCGATTCCATCCATCCGCGTGAATGGCATCCCCGGGAATCGCCGCGGGCAAACCCAACCCGTCCACCGCCACAGGCACGGATTCCTCTTTGACCCCTTTGTCCTTGGACCAGTCCACCACCAGCGTGAAGTCGCGCGGGGACAAATCACGCCGCAGATCCCCCCTGGCCTTCCCGGAGCAGTGCAGCAACTGTGGCCCGAGACCGTCCAGGCGCTCAAAGACCTGCCGCGCCTGGGCGACAGCGTCTTCTACACGTCACGACGGAGCTATACCACGTTCAGCGTGCTGGCGAAGTTCCGGGCCTACCGCGAAGCGGCCAAAGTCGGGGACCAAGTCACATTCAGCGGCATCCGCGACGCCAGCTTCACGATTGCCTGCCAGTCGGTCTCGCTGGACCAGGCCAAGGCGCTGGCCGGGCACCGGTTGCCCGGGGTGACCAGTTTTTATCTACGACGGAACGTCCGCTACGTGGCCAGCGCCTGCGAAGCGATCCGGCGGGCCTTTCTCAAAGGCAGGCGGTAGAGGATTGCGGCGAACAGAAGCTCGGGCCGAAACGTCGCATCGGCCCAGGCACTCCGGCCTCCGGTGAAAGGTGCATCGCCCGCCGCAGATAGTATTAGCAAGCTGTAATTATCTCCGTAATCGCTTACGGTAATGAGCATCGAGCCTTGCGGTTGGAATTGATCGGCTGACCGGGATCCGGGTCACAGCGCACCGATCACGAATGTGATGAGCCCGATCAGCCCGACGCCAATCCCACAGGCCGCCAGTGGGTGGCACAGGTGTTCCGTCCGCCGCCAGTTGGCCAGCCCGAACCAGGCGTGAAGGATCATCGCGACCCCCAGCTTGAAGCCGATCGTCCCGGCCACCGCCCAGAACCTCGCATAGACGTGGATGAACGATCCACCGTGCTCAGTGGGCCAGTAGGCGCGGCCCACGACGACATTGAACACGGCAATCGCCACGATGGCCGCGGGCACGATGAGCCCCAGGGCCACAGTCTTCGTCGCCGAGTCTCTGGCGGTATCGTCGCCCGGAAGCCCCGGACCCTCGCCCAGCGTGTTGGACCTGCCCAAGTTGCCCCAGCCGAAAAGGAACATGATGCCAGCATTGTAGCGTCGGCCTTGACCCGGCCGGATGAGAAATCTACTGGTCGGCTGGCGTGTGGCGGTTGAGGCGGAGGGCGAGAAGGAAGCAAAAGGGG
>JBIOJL010000602.1:0-2604 GCA_044450885.1 Tepidisphaerales bacterium | reverse complement strand
TCAATCAGCCGGTAAGTTCATCGAGGTTGTCGAACGTTTCGCGAAGCGCCTTGCTGACGCGCGATTTGGCGGCGCGCACGCTTTCGAGGCTGAGGCCGAGCTCTGCGGCGACCTGCTCGGTGGGGCGGTCGAGCAGGGTACACATCTCAAACGCCCGGAAGGTCTGCTGTCGCTCGGTGTTGATCGAATAGCGCTGCCGGACAATGGCCAGGGCGCGGCCGAGCTTCTCGGTCTCCCAGACATCGTTCCAGACGGTCTCAACAGCGAGGTCGTCCGGGTCGAATCGTTCGAGGCCGGAAGCTTGCGGCTCGCGCCTACGGCGAAGCTGGTTCAGCTTGTGCCAGACGCAGGTCTTCAGATAACCCCGAAATCGTCCGACCCCAGGCTGGTAATTGAACTCCGGGCTGACGCAGAAGAATGCCTTGAGCACCTCCTGGACGAGGTCTTCAACCTCCTGCGGCCGGGTTCCCATGCGGCGGGCGAAGCCGGAGATGATCGGGGCATAGAGGTCGTGGAACTCGGCCCAGGCGACCTCCCGCGCGGGCCCGGTGTCACTCAGCCGGATGAGCAGGGATGCGCGGGTGGCTTCCGAAAGTGTCGATTGGTTGGCCATACACCCAGTATTAGACGGGAAACGGCCGGGCGTGACAATTTGATGTGAGAATTCTGCGATAGAATGGGTGCGCGAAGGTGATTGGCCTTGCCGCATCGGTTGTCCATGCCGCTTGTTTCTTTTGATCAGAGCGGTGATGTTTGGAACCAAGCTTCTCCCAGCACCCGATACTGCTTCGTGACTTCGTGGTGAAGAATTCTTTGCTGGCGGCAAAGATGCTGATCGGCCCAACCCAGAAATCCCACCGCATTCTCGCCACGGTGCGCAACAGCATGATAAATCCAGGCAGTCGATCTCGCTCAGGCATGGATGGCCGCGGGGAGTGCGGCGCTGATCAGGGATACGGGCAGGCGCTCGAGGATCTCCCAGGGTTGCAGGAGATCCAGGGCGGCGTCGTCGGCGACGAAATCCACGGACCAGTCGTCCGGCACTTCCGGCATCGAGGTCTGGAAACCGTGTTCGTTCAGCCAGGCGACCACGTCGGAGTGGTCCAGCGGTCGGTCGGCGGCCCGAGAGAGGCGATCGCGCAGATTCTCAACGTCGATGCGTACTCTGAACTGAAACATAGTCGCCTGTCCCGAAATGGTGAAACCAGCCTACCGCCACCCGCCAGGGAAAATCCAGAAAAAAATCCGAAATCCACAGCTTGTATAACTCCACTGGCCGCACTCTGGTTATCCTCGCTGCGCCGCGTAGAATGCCCGTTTCATGTCCCAGGCGGCTCTTGGCATCCACGCCACGGCTCGCGCAACTCGCGCGGCGGCTGCTGTTTGGCTCACCGCCGGTCGCTGTCGGCTGGCGTTGTTGCTGATCGTCACGCTGATCGCCTCCGGCCACATCATCTACCTGTCCGTCGACTGCCCGGTTGACCTTGCGGAGGATGAGGCCTACTACTGGGACTGGTCGCGGCATCTGGACTTCGGCTACTACAGCAAGGGACCGCTGGCGGCGGGGCTCATACGCCTCAGTTGCGCCATCTTCGGCGAAACCATGCCGGCCGTGCGGCTGCCGGCGATTCTCCTCCGGGCCGGCGTGGCCGTCTGCGCCTGGTCGCTGACCCTTCGGCTCTTCCAATCCCGCCGGCTGGCCCTGGGCGCGGGGCTTCTCGGCTACGCCGTCCCCATCTTCCTGCCGGCCGGGCTGGTCATGACCACCGACCCGCCGTTTCTGTTTTTGTGGGCTTTGGCCTGCTGCGTTGCGGCGAAAGCCATCGACGACGATGCGCTGGGTAGGGCGGTTTCGCCGAAACCGCCGTCTCTGGTAGGGCGGCTTCGCCGAAGCCGCCACGTGGGATGGACAAGGACCGCTCGGCGAGCGGTCCCTACCACCGAGCGGCTCCTGCCCGTCTCGCGCGGCATGTGGATCATCGTCGGGGCGATCGTCGGTGTTGGGTTTCTGGCCAAGTTCTCCATGCCCGTCTGGTTGATCGGGCTGGCCACGTTTCTCTGGCTGGGCAGAATTCCCCGGGCGTTGCCCAAATTGCTCCTGGCCGTCGCGGGCTTTGCGCCCTTCACCATTCCGGCCATCCTCTGGAACATCCGCCACGACTGGGTGACGCTTCGCCACGTCGGCGAGGATGTCGGCGTCATGGCCGGCGGATTCTCAGTCGGCAATCTGTGGGACCTCTGGGTCGGCCAGCTTGGCGTCGTCGGGCCGGGGCTCTTCATCCTGATGCTCATCGCCACCGGTTATGCCCTCCGCTGCCTCGGCGTGACCATCCTGGGAACGCCGAGCCCCAACTCGGCTTCTTCCTGTGCTCCCCTCGCACCGCGCGAGCGGCTGGCCATCCTGCATCTGCTCTGTTTCGGACTGCCCATCTTCCTTGGCGTCAACCTGACCAGTCTGCGCCAGCATCCTTCGGCAAGCTGGCCGATGGCTTCGTACTTCACGCTGACGATCCTCACCGCCTGGTTCATCGCCCGCTGCCGATCCGGACCGGGGCAAGTGGGGCCGACGCCCTCGTCGGCTGCCCGCGAACAACTGAGGAAGGC
>JBIOJL010000601.1:0-2622 GCA_044450885.1 Tepidisphaerales bacterium | reverse complement strand
ATATAGCCGAAGAGCTCGGATTCGAGAAGGGTCTCGGGGAAAGCGCCGCAGTTGATGGTAATGAAGGGATTCTTGACGCGCGTGCTGTTCTCGTGAATGGCGCGGGCCACGAGTTCCTTGCCGGTGCCGCTTTCGCCGGTGATGAGGATGCGGCTGGATTGGGGTGCGATCGTCTCGATAAGCTCGAAAATGGCGCGCATGTTGGGGCTGGCACCGATGATGTGGTCCAGGCCGGTGAGCCGGCGAATCTCGCGGCGGAGCAGGCCGGCCTCCTTGCGCAGCTTCAGGTTTTCGGCGACCTGATGGACGGCGGGGCGCAACTCGTCGAGCAGTTTATCGCCCTTGATGACGTAGCGGTCGGCACCGAAATTGACGGCGTCAATGGCGGTGGAAATGGTGGGCACGCCGGTGATGAGGATGAAGACGGAGGTGGGCGAGACTTCCTTGCAAAACTGGAGGAGATCCACGCCGCTCATGTCGGGCATGCGGATATCGGAGATGACGATATCGAAGATCTGCGACTGCAGGCGGCGCTTGGCCGCCTCCCCGCTGCAGGCGACTTCGACCCGATGCCCTTCCTTGCGAAATGTAATTTCGAGGAGTTCGCAGATGGATTTTTCGTCGTCCACGACGAGGATGTGAGCCATGACCGCTACCCCTGCCCCACGAGATTCCGGGCTCCCACCGCGACCAGGGCGGGGCGATCGCCACCGGCACGGCGTCCGGCGGAGGAATGGCGCGGCAGCTCGACCGTAAACTCAGCACCACGGCCCTTTTCCGAAGCCACGCGGATGCGGCCGTTGTGGACCTGGACAATCTGGTAGACGATGGCCAAACCGAGGCCCGTCCCGCCGGAAAAGGCGGTCTGAAAGGGTTCGAAAATCTTGGATGCCTGGCGGGGATCGAGACCCACACCGGTATCGCGAATGTGCACGCGCACCCAATCGGGGTCCGCTTCGAGACGCACGGTCAGAGTGCCGCCCTGCGGCATGGCGCGGAAGGCGTTGTTGCAGAGGTTCCAGAAGACCTGACGAATGCGGTCGCGATCCACCCAGGCGGGTGCATGGCGGGCGGCGAAATCGCGCAGGACGCGATATTTTCCGCGGGGAGTGACCTGGCGCTCGATGAGGGTCAGTGTTTCGTCCATCAGGACGGCGACGTCGGTTTCAGAGAACTCGTAGGTCTTCTCGCGAGCGTAGTCAAGGAAGTCGGTGATGATCTGGTTGAGGCGCTCGGATTCGCGGCTGACGATCTGGACGAGGCGCTTGTCGTCCTCCTCGAGAGGGGCGAGACGGGCCAACTCCTTCAAGGCGCCGGTCATGGCGGTGAGGGGCTGGCGAATTTCATGGGCGATGGCGGCGGAAAGGCGGCCCAGAGCGGCCATGCGCTGCTTGGTGGCCACTTCCATTTCCAGGTGCTTGAGCTCGGTGAGATCCTGGAAATTGAAGACGAAGCCGCTAATCTGGTTCTGTCCCGAGCGAAGATGGGAAACGGAAAGACCCAGATAACGAAGGGCGCCTGAGGGGGTGCGGAATTCCACCTCTTTGCGCGAGGCAATCGGGTCGCCGTGCCCGTCGCCGTCGGCCGGCCAGAAGCTGGGGAAGATCTCGGTCAGCGGGAGCCCGCGCATCCGCTCGATGGCACAACCGGTGATTTCGACGCCGGCGCGGTTCATCAGCAGGACGCGGCCGTCGAGGTCGGTGGTGAGCAGGCCGCCGCGCATGGAATGGATGATGTCGTCGTTGAAGGCCTGCAGATCTTTCAGCTCCTCGCGCTTCTCATCGAGCTCGACGCCCTTGCGGCGGAGCATCTGGGAGAGCAGGCTGCCGAGATAGGCCACCGCCAGGAAGGCAAAGAGATTGATGGCCATCCAGAACTGCAGGGCGTGCTCGCTCGGGGTGGAACTGGCGGTCCGGGGGACCTTGCCATAATAGACGAGCACGACCACGGCACCCAGCAGGAGGAAGCTGCTGGTGGCTACCAGGTAGACACCCCGGCGCGAGAAGAGCACGCTGGCCATCAGGATGGCCAGCAGGAAGAGCGAGGTGAAGTAACTCTCGTGCGCGCCAGTGGAATACACGAGGGCGGTGATCACGAGCAGGTCGCAAACCATCTCGACCGGGGCGTGCCATTTGGCGCGGGGAATCCAGCGGAGGAGGATCACGTAAACGATCGCGAGGGTGTACCAGAGAACAATCAGGGGGACAAAATAACGGCTGGGAGGGGGCAGGGGCGTGAGCTCGCGCACGGCCAGGACAATCCCCAGCAAGAAGGTGATGACCAGGAAGCGAACCCGGCCGAACCAGGGAACCCATTCGCCCAGATTTTGCGTGATTTCCATTCCCCATCCGCCAAAGACGGAGCGAGCCAACGCGGCGCCGCAAGGACCTCCCAACCGCTGGCGCCGAAAATCCCGTCCGTTCACCCGGTCCGGCCGTGCCATCCGGCGAGGCTTAGCCCGCCCGGCGGCATTCCCCGAGACTTAGTGGTGGCCGCCCGCCAGTTGACCGATCAAAGAGAAGAGCGGGAGGTACATGGAAATCACGATGCCGCCGACTACGACACCGAGAAAAACGATCATGACCGGCTCGAGAGCCGTGAGCAGGTCCTTGACGGCAGCGT
>JBIOJL010000600.1:0-2682 GCA_044450885.1 Tepidisphaerales bacterium | reverse complement strand
CTCCTGTGGATGCTAACGGTTTCGGTCCCAAGGCTGGGTCGGATGTTCCGCCTGCTGGTTATGCCGGTTTGTCATCCAAGTCGGGCGGCGCCAAGGGCACCACGGCCAAGCTGCTGTCCGGCAACGGCACTGCTCCGGTGACCGAGGCTTGGCGCAACGCCACGACGGCCGAGACGACTCCTGGCAACGCGATCTTCGGCGTAGGGTTCCATGCGTCGGCTCCCACGATCCTGAGCGATGTGATGGACATCAATGGCGTCACCGGAACCTATGCCATGTCGATGACTTATGCCCCTCCGCCGAACGAGGCGGTGGCGGCTGCCGCGGGTGAGATTGAACTCGCCTACTTTGACAACACCGGGCACTGGGTTCCCGCTGAGCCGAACGCCCATATGGTCGGTGGCATTCATGATCCGATCCCGACCGACTTCTCCAGCTTTGCTGTCGGCACCTATGGAGTCAACATTGACCAGCATGTGGTCTGGGAAGTGCTCGACCACAACAGCTTTGTCGCCGTGGTGCCCGAACCCGCGACCATCGGCCTACTGGGCCTGTCGGCCCTCGGCCTGACGATTCGCCGCCGTCGCCGAACGGCCTGAGCAAAACCGGATGTAATTGTCTTTTCCCTGGGGCTGCTGGTTCGCCAGCAGCCCCAGTCCTTTGGGAGGGCCGCAGTCCTCTGCGGCCGTTCCGCGGCGCGACCATCCCGGCCGTGCGGGAGCACGGCCCTCCCGAATTTGTGGTCACGCTCTTTTTTGCTCCGTTTTGTTCTGGATTCACTCTGCCGCATGGGTTATATTAATGTGGTTGAATCCTCGGCTTGAACGTGGATCAAGGGTGAGCCTATAATGAGCAGCGTCGCGGTACCGGGGGCTGCGGTTTTTTGAAGAAGGGACGAGGGCATGTGTTGCACAAGAATCACAAGTGTTGTCTCGCGGCGTCGGCTCGTGGCGTGCGCTGCCGCACTGGCTCTGGGATCGGTCGCGGCCCATCGCGCCATGGCTGATTTCAGCTACGATCTGCGCTTCGCCAGTACCGACCCGGGCTACCTGGATCCCAAGAACCTGTCGCTCGCGGCAGCGGCCGGAGCCACGAGCTTCACGCTCGAACTGTGGGGCCGCGTCACCGATGTCAACGGCGATCCGACGAAGGATGGCCTGGCCTTCGGCAATGTCTCCGTTGAGAATTCGCAGATTCGCAACGGCGCCATCATCGGCAGCAATTCCTACGTCGCCGGCATCCAGTCCGGCACCGGTGTTGCCCTGACGCCCAACTTCGCCGACGCCACCCTCTCGCACATCGGCGCCCAAAATGTTTTCACCGCCGACAAGCTTCAGGACTGGGGCTCCACGGTCCAGTGGTGGGGATACCCCGAGAATACCCGCCCGGCTGAACTGATCACCTGGTTCGTCGACCGCAGCAATCCCGCGTTCGTCAATTCCGTGGGCCTGCCCCGCATCAAGGGCGGCACCACGGTTGCCGGCCAGTCGGATGCCGTGAATGCCAATACCTGGGAGTGGAAACTGGCGACCATCACCGTCACTGTTCCGGCCGGCGCCGTCTCCGCCGATTCCACCGGCGTGACCCAGTACCTGCCGGTCCTGGCGAATTTCCCGACCGGCTCGGGTGCGGGCAGCCAGGTGGGTGTCTACTTCCAGGACGAGCCCAACATCGACGGCGCCTACACCAGCAAGAACGTACCCTACAACTCAACCACTGCCCCCGGCACGCCCGTCAACTTCATCGGCACGGCCCAATGGGGCGTCAACGGCGGCGGCGACTGGGGCACCGCGACCAACTGGATCGGCCCCGTGCCCGGCACCTCGGCTTTGCCCGCCAATTTCCTTTCCATGCTGTCGGCTCCGACTGCGGTGGTGAACCTGGCCGCCAACCAGACGGCCGCCTCGCTCACTTTCAATAATCCGACCAGCAGCTACACGATCGGCTCGACCACAGGCAATTCGCTCAGCATCACCGGTGCCATCTCCGTACTCGCCGGCAGCCACACGCTCGACCTTCCCGTCAGCGCTGCCTCCGCGACGATCGGCGCCGGGGCGACTCTGACATCGCGGTCTCTGAGGCTCTCCAGCCTCACCGTGAACGGCTCGCTGTCGATGGAAAACGTCGCCAGCAACGGCCTGGGCATCGTCCTCGGCGGCCTGATCACCAACCCCACGCCGCTGGCCCCGCCGCCGGCGACGCAGTTGACCACCGACCCGGCCAACCCCGGCTCGCTGACCCTGGGCCCGGCCGGCGTGATCGACGTCAAGGACTCGTTCCTGATGATCAACTACAGCACCGTCGACCCGATCGCCCAGGTCGCCGCGGCCCTCAAACTCGGCCGGAATGCGGCCGGTCTGGGCGCGACTCCTCCGCATGTCTGGGATGGCGCCACGGGCATCATGAGCAGTGCGGCCGCCGCCTCGTTCGTCACCAACCTCAACACCGAGATCATGGCCCTGGGCGTCGGCGACACGCAGGACATGCTGCAGAACATCGGCCTGACGTTCAACAACATCAACGGCGTGCCGCTGGGCGATAAGACGGTGTTCGTGAAGTACACCCGCATCGGCGATGCGTCACTGGATGGATACGTAACCAATGCCGACGTGACCATCGTCAGCACGTTCTACGGCAAGACCGGCATGTACTGGTACCAGGGCGACTTCAACGGCGACGGCG
>JBIOJL010000599.1:0-2701 GCA_044450885.1 Tepidisphaerales bacterium | reverse complement strand
CTTCTCCCCCTCCCCTTGAGGGAGGGGGCAGGGGGGATGCCAGCGGTACCAGCAATGCCGCCTGAAACTGCACCGGCCGGCTGAAGTGCTCGCCCGTGGCCGCGGCCACGGCGGCGGAACCACGCGAACGCGGGCAGCGCGATGCCGGCCACGGCCAGCCCGGACGGCTCGGGGGCTTCGACCGCGGCGGCGACACCGTCGAGATAGGTGTCGTCGATCCCGTTCAACGGCGTGTAGGTCGTGCCGTCTGGGAACACCGAGAAGCCCGTCAAGGAGGCGGACCCTGACGAGAACAACATCGCATCCCTGACGCGGCCATCGAATTCCTCGTCGATCAACGGCGCCAGTTCATCCGGCGTCAATGCGGCGGAGTAGCCAGGCAGGGATGTCAGATACGCTGTCGGGAAGTTGATCTCTTTTGGCGCCAGCGGGTTGAGTTCGAAGTCGATACCCAGTTCGGCGGTGCTGTCGATCAGACCATCGCCGGAAACTTCCAGCGTCCACAGTGCGTCGTTCAGCGGCTCGCCATCTTCGACGAAGTTGTCGAGACTGTCGGTGGTGAACAGATTGCTGTCGGTGGCGAAAACCAGCGCGCCCGCCCTGTCCGGCGCTTCGTCGATGTTGATCGAGACGTCGGCGCCGATGAGATAGGCGTAGGAACTGCCGCCGGCGACGGTGAACGGGTCCTCCGCCATTGCCGCCGCGTTGCCGGGCAGCGCTTGGCGAATGCGGGTCGAACGCGTCGGCGACGTCTCCACCTTGGCCTGGATCTCCTTGACCGTACCAGTGGCGATGGGAAAGCCAACGACACGCTCGAACTGTGTCGCGGTGCCCGAGTAGTCGCCGCTGGCCGAGGTCAGCGAGTCCATATCGCCCGCACTTGCGAGGTTCGACTTCGGGATGTTCCGTTGCACCGCCAACGGTGGACCGGAGGAGATCGGCACGCCCGAAGGGGGATGGGGGACGCGGATCTTCGGCGTGACGCCTCCAGCTACACCCTCCATCACGATGGGCACGATCGTGACGGGTCCGGGCCCGGAATGTCTATTGGCGCCAAACACCAGCGCGTTCGGCCCGGCGGGCGCGACCGTGCCGGTTTGTATGCTGTAGGCATAGAGCGAGGTGGTCGCCGTAGCCCCAACGGGGCCGAGCGCGGTTGGCAGCGAATTGCCGGTGAACGTGTCGGCCACGACCTCGGTCGCGCTGGCGGACCGGCCGGCCATGCCGATCATCGCGCCGAGAATGAGCACGCCAAGTCCGGTGCGCGCCGACGCTCGCCCAACCATGTCCGGCCTCCGGCAATGCCGCCGCCAAGTCGTTTCCGTTGGGTCCCGGTGGTATCGCGTGGCTCTCGGCTCAGGCGAGTGTGCCAGGCTGGTGTTGTATCCCTTGATGCGATTGCAGCCGCGGATGGCCCTGGCGAACCGCGTGCCCGATGGATAAAGCCGGCTCCCATCATAGATGACCCAACTAGGAGACCGCAGCTATGCAGTTGGCCGATATCGAACCGGGTCTTCATGTCATTTGGGACGACAGCCCATCTGACGAGACTCGCAACAACCTCATCCAGAAGATTGATGCCTTTCATCACCGCACATTCCCGTCCAAATTCGAACGGTTCGCCCTGTTATTGCAGGACGACGCCGTTTGTCTCAAGGGCGGAGTCTCCGGAATGATCTATTGTGATTGGCTCCGTGTCGATGGCCTTTGGATTGATGAGGGTTTGCGACATCGAGGTATTGGGACCGAGTTGATGATGCGTGCCGAAAACCACGCCATCGCGAGGGGTTGCCACTCAGCGTGGTTAACTACCTTTCAGGCGCGTGGTTTCTATGAAGCAGTGGGATACGAGCTGTTCGGCATGCTGGACAATTATCCTGCTGGCCAAAAGCAGTATTTCTTGAGAAAGCGACTTATCCCGTGAAGGAACGGTGAGTGCCGCTCGGGAACCGAACGGTGGTTGGTACATAATTCAAGAATTCCACAGCACCGAAACTCGTAGACAGAAGCTCGAATTATTCACAATTATAGGAATATAGTGGTAAAGGCGTGTCAGGACACTCTTGACTTAACCGAAGCAAGCGCACCCACATTCGGTGAGTGATTGCCCCCCTGGACTTCCAGTATTCACATCATGCAGTTGGTGTGGCTGCGCGGCTGCGGTCCATTTCGCGCCACTCTTTCTGTAGGCCGGGAAGGGTCGTCGCTGCGAAGTAGAGCGCTCCACATGCAAGGAGCGAAGGCGTAAGGCCCGCGACCGCGACCAGTCCTCCCCCGAGCAGTCCCCCGAACGGGAGTCCCGATGAAGCGATGGCGCTGAATAGCGTCCTGACCCGGCCGAACATCGCCGGCGGCGCGCGCTCGAACATCACGGCGCCCAGAATCGGGTTGAGGAAGCCGGCGCCCAAACCGCTCACCGCGTAAACGGCCACCGCCTGCCACAGCGGCACGGCCAGCGCCAGCACGACGAACCGCGGGGCGCCGGCGATCAGGAAACCGAACAAATACACCGGCCGCCTTGGAAGGCGGTGGGCGGTTGCGGCCGACAGCAGGCTGGACAAGGCGGCACACGCGCCCATGGCGGCGGCGAGCAGCCCGATGGCAGCGGGACCGTCGCCGTTATCGCGCGCCCAAACCGGGAGCAATACCGCGAAGCATGCCGCATCGAGCAGGTTCGTGACGGCCAGCATGCCGGCGATCG
>JBIOJL010000598.1:0-2706 GCA_044450885.1 Tepidisphaerales bacterium | reverse complement strand
GCCAGCCGGCCATCATGGACAGCGTGCCGCAAACGCCTGACCAGCAGACCCGCAACGCCGTCACCACGCGGATCACCGCCCACGTCACGGCCGGCTGGCCCCGCCTCGGCGAGCCCCTCGTCCGCCACCGCGGCCAGTACTGCTACGTCGCCGCCCGCCTGCCCGGCCACCGCGAGCCCACCCCGATCCTGCGCCTGCGCTACCAGGGCTCCGCCGACCGCTGGGCCATCGGGATCTACAAGGCCAGCACCGGCCAGTACACCGAATCCGAACTGCCCGGCTCGTTCGGGCCGGCAACAGGCACGCCCGAACAAGGGATAGACGACACCTTCATCCTCTACGCCGGCCCCAGGACCGGGAACTGACCGCGCTCATCGCGACACCCGGAAGACACGGCACACGGCAAAACTACGAAAGTCGAGTGATATGGGAGCGCCGCACCCGCGATCCATGATCCATGCGTGGCATAATGCAATCCGTCCAGAACGGGCTGGCGCTGACCCAGATCCCGGACCTGGGTCAGCAAACGTCGGGAGGGACCGTTGAGTTCGCCGTTCATCCTGGCACCCGGGGAGCAGCATCCGGATGCGCCACCGCAGGGACCGCGCAGTCCTTTCATCCGCATCGCCAGCCGCCACACCGACGGGCTGATGGCGCTCGGGGAGGTCACGCTGCCACCCCGCACGCCTGGCCCGCACCTGCATGTCCACTCCGGGGAAGATGAGATGTTCTTCGTTCAGGATGGCGTGCTGACCGTGCAGATCGGTGAGGAGCTGCACGACATCGCTGCAGGCGGGCTCGTGTGGGGTGCACGGGGAACGCCGCACGCCTTCGCGAACCGCAGCCAAGAGCCAGCCCGCTTCGTGATCATGTGGATTCCCGGCGGTGCCGAAGGCGTCTTCGCCGAGATGCAGGCATACCGTCAGTCCGCCGAGGGAACCCCGGACGCGCAAGCCCTTGCCGCAATCATGGCGAGCTACGGCGCCACTACGGTGGGCCCGGCGATTCCCATTCCCGAGCTTTAGCTGGCCCGGTGCTCGTGGCTCAACTCCACGAGCATGGCCCGGCCACCCTCCGCCGCGAACAACATCACGACGGGCATGCTCAGGCGGCGGTGTCAAGCATCAGATGAAGCCAATTTGTCAACCATCAGCCGGAGTCGGACACAACAGAGCCCGAAGTCCGTCCCCTTGGTCCGAGTGGCGGAGGGCGTCACGCAGGTCATGCGGCAGCGAGTCTTCGGCGGTTAGGGGTGTGGGCAAATCTGCCGCTCACAGCCCACAAAGCAGCAATTCATGGGGCTACGTTCGGGCGGAACTCGTTCCGGTGATAAGAGTCAGGACGTGCCACTGAAATTAAAGTAGCTGCTGTTGAACTTGATCAAATGTGACAGTGATGCCAACCTTGAAAGGAATTTCGATTACGTCACGGGATTTTTCCTGAATGCGAACGAATCCATGTTGCACGATCTGCTTCCAGTGCAATGTCAGTTGGACGCAAGAACCGGCCGGAACCTGGAGCGTGATTTCCTCGGCATGAGTCTCGCGAATGTGCACGCTGCTTGCCATGTGACTCCTGTTGCCTACCGACCGCCCGGCTGACCGGTGCAGGCTGCCCCCAGGCAAGCGCGGAAGGGAAGGAAGCCATGGCTAGTACAGCGGCAGAAATCGATCCACGGCTGATCGCGTTCGTGTTGCCGGGCACCCAGGAAGCGGTTCGGATGGCACGTTTCCACGTCCGGGCCACGCTCGGCTTCCACGGACTGGACCAGTACGCCAACGACGCCGAGATCATCACGTCCGAACTGGTCACCAATGTGATACAGCACGTCTGCCGCGACGGCACAGAAACGGTCGGGGTGACCCTCGCACGCACCTGGAACCGGAAGCCGTGACCGTGGTCGTATCGGACTCCTCGCCAGAAGGCCCGGCTATGCGCGAGGCGCCGACTGACAGTGACCAGGGCCGGGGGCTCCGGATCGTAGAGGCGCTGTCTGCTCACTGGGGCTGGCACCCGAAAGACGGCGGGAAAGCGATCTTCGCGATCCTCGCGAAAGAGGCGAGCCTCCACCCGCCGCACGACCCTGCGTCCGGGATCCACGTCAGCTTCCCGGACGGGGTTCCCCGATCACCTCTTCCAGGACCCGGGGGTCGGCGAAGTCGCGGAAGAGCACAATATGACCTTCCCGGATCCGGAGGATCTGGATGGACGTTGCCGTGATCGACCGGCCCGTCGTGGTCACGGTCGCCTTCGCCCACATCTCCGCGATCACCACCTCCGGGTCCTGGGTCTGGTAAAGCTCTGTCACCTCGTAGTCCTCCAGTCGCAGCGGCGACGCCATGACCTGGCGCGAGTACTCGCGGATCGCCTCCTGGCCCTCCAGGCGCACGGGCGTGCCCGGCGGCCCATGGAAGGAGAACTCGATCACCGCGCCGGGCGCGAACAGGTCAGCGAGGCCGTCGGCATCGCCGTTCAGCATCAGGTGGCGGCGCCGGGTCAGGACGTCGGCTGGTGTAGCGGATGGCATGCGGCGTTTCCCTTCAATCTCCCAGTTCGTTCAACACGCGTTCATTGAACAATCGTAGAATTGAGTGAGCCTCCTGTCAACACCCGTAGAATGAAACTATGACCACTCCCCGGCCCGGTTCGCGCGCCGAGCAGCGCCGCCGCACCGAGGCGCGCATCCTCGACGCCGCGACCCAGGTC
>JBIOJL010000597.1:0-2720 GCA_044450885.1 Tepidisphaerales bacterium | reverse complement strand
GGCCCCACTTGCAGAACCGTCTTTGCCGCGGTCTTCCCAGACGTGTATAAACGTGAGCGACGTAGCCAGGGAGACGCCCATGCCCGACACCCCATTCCAAGTCCTCCCCGCCGATCCACGATCGGTCCAGGCCGCCGCCTTGATCGCCTCCCTCTCCGCCGAACTCGCCGCCCGCTACGACTTCGACGACGATGGCTCGGCCAACTTCAAGCCCGAGGACGCCCTGGTCCCCGGCAGCGGTTTCGTGATCGGCTGGCTTGGCGAACTTGCCGTTGCCTGTGGCGCCTTCCGCCCCTCGGAACCCCGCATCGCCGAGATCAAGCGGATGTTCGTGCTCCCGCCCTATCGCCGCCGCGGTTACGCCCGCGCCGTCCTGACGGCCTTGGAAGACCTCGCGCGCCAGAGCGGATATCAGGCCGTGCGTCTGGAGACCGCCGACCGCCAGCCCGACGCCGTCGCCCTCTACGAGCGCTCCGGCTACCACCGCATCCCCAACTACGGCGTTTTCGCCGACAGCCCGCGAAGTATCTGCTTCGAAAAAACCTTGAACTCTCGAACGGCTTGACCCCAGCCGAAGGTGTGTTATAATTATTGTATTACACAAGGAACCGCATGGTTAAACTCAAGGTGCGCAAGGTCGGCAATTCTCTGGGCTTGGTGCTGCCGCAGGAAGCGCTGACGCGGTTGCGGGTCAGGGAGGGGGACGAGTTGCTGCTCACGGACTCTTCCGAGGGCATGCATCTGACGCCCCACGACCCCGATTTTGCGCGGAAGATGGCAATTGCGGAGAAACTCTGCCGCAAGTACCGGGACACAATAGTGGAACTGGCCAAGTGAAGAAGCGCGAGCCCAAGTGGTTGACGGTTCGTGACGCCATCGGTTTCCACGGCCTTGGCTTGGCCCAGGCGGGCGGGAGCGAGGGCGTCCGCGCGGCGGATCTTCTGGAATCAGCGGTGCATCGCCCTCGGCAACTCTGGCACTACGAGTCGCCCGACCTGTACGACCTGGCGGCCGCCTATGCGTTCGCCATTGCCAACAACCACCCCTTCGTTGACGGCAACAAACGAGCCGCCTTTATTGCAGCGTTCACGTTTCTTGTGGACAACGGCGTGGAACCCCCCGCCGATCCGGCCCAGGCAACGGTCATGACGGCCGGGTTGGCCGATAAGACGATCTCCGAGGCACAATACGCGGCGTGGCTTCGTGCGAGAGCAAGTCGGTAGATCCAGTCCCCTTTACACGGCTATGTCGTATTATGTAGATATCCGACCCCGACACGGCTTTTCGTGTTATGACTTTTCTTGGTCGAAGTCGACAAGCCCCTGTCCCATACGTTATCCTTGTCGGTGCGAATGCTCACGTTTCTCTTCTGGAACATCGCCAAGAAGCCACTGGAACAGGCAATTACGCGCCTCGTCGCCAAGCACAGGGTCGATTTCTTGATGCTCGCCGAGAGCGAGTTGGACCCACCATCGCTGGTGGCGCAGCTTGCGGCGTCTGTCGGCACGCCCTACACGTTTCAACCGAGCGACCGTAGAAAACTCCAGGTCTACAGTGGCTCTGCCACGGGTCGCGTGGTGGAGCAGTACGTCGACCCGACGGGTGCGCTCACGGTTCGGCGGCTCGACTTGCCCGCCGCCCCGGGCATTCTCGTGGCCATCCTTCATATGGTGAGCAAGGTCAATTGGAGCATCACCGCGCAGGCCATGCACAGCGTGGAACTGGCCGGCGACATTCGGCGTGTTGAAGGGGACGTCGGCCACACGCGTACGCTATTGGTGGGTGACTTCAACATGAACCCGTTCGAGCCGGGCGTCGTCGGAATGCAGGCGCTGCATGCAGTGATGACCCGCCACCAACTGCGGCGCGGCTCCCGGACAGTTCAAGGACGTGAGTACTCCATGTTCTACAATCCCATGTGGGGACTTTTCGGAGATCGAACCCCGGGCCCGGCGGGGACATTCCTCCACCGTTCGCCGCCGCCCGACAGCACCGTGTGGAATATCTACGACCAGGTTTTGCTCCGACCGCAACTGGCGGATAGACTAACAACAGTAGAGGTGCTGGATTCCGACGGGACCGACCCTCTGGTGGACGGCAACGGCCTCCCCTCGCAAGCCGGCGGTTCCGACCACTTGCCCTTGCTGTTCCGGCTGGATGTCTAGCGGAGAACGATATGCCGACTCAAATTCCCAACCTGTGGCCTATGGACGAGATCGCGGTCGATGTTCTGTCCCCGCTGGTCATCCTCCGCGCGCAGGCAACGGAATTGGAGCGTCTCACGCAGGGCGTTCTTCGTGCCGAGGTGGTCAGTGAGACGGAGGGAGACGATCCGGAATTCGAGACGCACAGACTCGATGTGATCGCGCCGGCGGTGGGCAACCTCCGGCGCACCTTGGCTACCGTGTCGCACGCTGAGGATGGCGCCTACCCCGTCAGCGTACACGGCGAAGGCAAGGCCTCGTCGCAGATCGAGTTCGAGGTACTGCTCCGGCGACAACTGGCGTCGTCGGAGGTGTCCAGCACTATCCAATCGCTGCTGGCCAAGTCCAACGAGCGGAAACGGCCCCAGCCAGCGGGAAAACCATCGGAGCCGGGCACACCGCCTGCGAAAGCGACGTAGGGTCGGCAAGGTCGGAGACCAGAGGCCGGTGCCGAGGTCGCGAATGGTCAACGTTTGCGGGCGCATCACTTCAGCAGCGCCGCCGGAATCCCCGGCG
>JBIOJL010000596.1:0-2744 GCA_044450885.1 Tepidisphaerales bacterium | reverse complement strand
GGGATGAGGTCGGAGACGTACTGGACTTTGACGGTGCGCTGGCCGCGGGCGGGGATGGGGTAGATGCGGGTGCGGTAGTTGTTGCCGGCCACATGTTCCATCAGGCCGGGATCGACGCCCTTGCGGACTTCGGTTTCGAAGATGACTCTGGCTTCGTTCTTTTCGACCGGCACGCCATCGACCATCTCGCCGTTGACGTCCAGGCCATAGCCGGAGACGGTGGCCCCCTCGGGGAGCGGCAAGCGGAGTTCGCCTTCGAGAACCCGGTCGTTGGGGTTGGAGAAGGTAAGGATCATGGTGGTTTCGGCCAGGTCGCCGACGATGGCGACGCGGATGTCGGCCGAGGCGATGGCCAGGGGTTGTTCCTTCTGGGCGTCATTGACGACCAGTTGCGGGCCGAGAGGTTGTTTGGGTGGGACGGGTTTGCGAAGAGCGTCCTGGGCCTGGGCGGCGGTGAGGAGTAGGACAACGGCCGAGAGGAAAGCGAAGCGGTTCATTGAGCCTCCCTGGGGTTGAGTGACCGTGGCTCTGTATTTAGATACGCATCAGCGTCGCCGCGCGGTCGGGGCCGACGCTGACGATGCGGATGGGGCAGCCGATGAGCTGCTCGACTCGCTTGACGTAGGTCTGAGCTTGCGGCGGAAGTTCCTCGAAGCGGCGGCAGGCGGAGATGTCGGCCTTCCAGCCGGGGAGGGTTTCGTAGACGGGCTCGACCTCGGCCAGGACGTCCATGTCGGCGCGGAAGCCGTCGAGGAACTGGCCGTTCTGCTTGTAGCCGGTGCAGATGCGGAGATGGTCCAGGCCGGTGAGGACGTCGAGGAGCGTCATGGTGACGGCGGTGACGCCGCAGATGTCGACGGAGTATTTCACGGCGACGGTGTCGAGCCAGCCGCAGCGGCGCGGGCGGCCGGTGGTGGTGCCGTATTCGTGGCCGCGTTCGCGGATGTAGTTGCCGGTGTCGTTGTTCTGTTCCGATGGGAACGGTCCGCCGCCGACGCGGGTGGAATATGCCTTCATGATGCCGATGAACTGCTGCACGGAGCGAGGGGGCACGCCGGCGCCGGTGAAGAGGCCCAGGGCCGAGCAGTTGGAACTGGTGACGTAGGGGTAAGTGCCGTGGTCGACATCCAGCAGAACGGCGTGGGCGCCTTCGTAGAGGATGCGTTTGCCGGCCTTGATGGCGGCGAGCAGGATGGCCGAGGTGTCGGCGATGAACGGGGCGATGCGCCGGCCGAAATCGCGGTATTGCTCGAAGATGGGCCGGGGGTCGAGGGGCGGGGCGTCGTAGACGGCGGTGAAGAGCTTGTTGCGTTCGGCGGCGATGCGGTCGATGCGCTCGTGGAGCTTGTCTTCATGGACGAGGTCGGCGACGCGGATGGCGGTGGTCCGGTGCATTTTGTCGGCGTAGCAGGGGCCGATCCCGCGTTTGGTGGTGCCGATGCCGGCGGCGCCGGCGGCGCCTTCGCGGGCGGCGTCTTCCTGCTTGTGCCAGGGCATGACCACATGGGTTTTGTAGCTGATCTTGAGGTTGTCGGGGGTGACGGAGATGCCGTGGGTGGCGAGGGTGTCGATTTCGCGGAAGAGGACTTCGGGGTCGAGAACGACGCCGTTGCCGATGATGTTGAGGATGCCCGGGCGGAAGACGCCGACGGGGAGCAGGTGGGTGGAGAGTTTGCGGCCGCCGATGCTGACGGAGTGGCCGGCGTTGGCGCCGCCGCAGTAGCGGACGACGACCTGGGCGTTTTCGCCAAGGAAGTCGACGATTTTGCCTTTGCCTTCATCGCCCCACTGGAGGCCGAGAACACAGGCGTTTCCTTCGAGGAACTGTTTCACGGGTGCGCACCTCAAGTCAAGATAGAGAACCAAGGAGAAACCGGGCATGGAGAGTAGGAGCGTTATGGGGGGCTGTCAAGGTATCGCCAGGGGCCTGGGCCGGATGCAAGTGCGGCTGGAGCAACGGGTAAAGAGATTCATGGCGATATCGTGTGCAATAACCAACTCGGATTTGACGCGGCGGATAAGTGGTGTACAGTTGACGGGTACAGTCAATCCTCTGCGGGCAAAGAGAGACCTGTAATTGGCTGGCCTGCATGGACCGGAACGGATCCGGTGGTTGTACCGCATGGATGGTGGAATGCTGCCAGGAGTGGTTCTATGTCTCGAACGATGATTCTGGAAATGCCGTTGCACGAGGTGATGCGGCCGGAGATCGCCATGTCACTGCAACATGTTCTGCGTTTATACACGGTTGGGAACTTCTTGAGTGCATGGCGCAACCCGGACAGCCAGAGGTCGATCGAGCAGGTGTTCGACACGCCGGAGCAGGCGCGGCACGCGGCGGTGACGTGTGCGGCGTGGCTGGGGGTCTCGGTTCCGCCGGCGATGCTCAACGTGCCGGCGTGGTGGCGGCACGACGGGAAGACCGTGCATGGGTGAGGGGGGTTACTGATCGTTGAACCAGCCGAACCCTCCGGCATTGGCGGGGTAGTTTGGATTGCCGGCGTAGCTGCCGCCGCCACCGAGTGTGATCCAGGCGCCGCTGGGGGCGATGGTCGTCCACCACGTGGCGATCGGGACCGTGTTGAAATCCACCTTGGGTTCGCGGAAGAATTGCGCGCTGCCGTCGATGGAGGCGTAGAAGGAGCCGCCGTTGTGCGTATGAGCCAACTGGTCGCGGTTCGAATGGCCGCTTTCCCAGTTGACTCCGTTGATGCCGGTACCGTCCTCCTCGACGATGACGGGCG
>JBIOJL010000595.1:0-2746 GCA_044450885.1 Tepidisphaerales bacterium | reverse complement strand
CCGCAGTTTGAGCACCAGCGTATCCAGCCGATCCGGCACCACGCGCACCACGATCAACCCGCGCACCTTGCCGTTGGGCAGTTTCTCCGAACTGGTGGACGACACGTAGCCCTTCTCCTCGCCGACGATGCGCGAGATGGTCGCGAAGGCGGTGTCGAACGAGTCCACCTCGAACTCCATCTCGCCGTTGCGGATGATCTTCCGCGCCTGCAGGACCGACACTTCGCCCGGCGGCGGTGCCGGAGGATCGACCTTCACGGGCGTCGTGCCGTCGGCCGGCGTCTCTGGCGCGGCGTCCGCTATGGGGTTGAACAGTCCGACTCCGGCACCATCCACCGCTTCGAGGTCGCTGACATAACTTTGCTTCTTGACACCATCGGCGGAAACGCGCCGGCTGTCCGCTGCCGGAACAGCACCGGCCGCAGCCGAGGCCTCTCCGGCCTCCATGCCTGTGGTTGCCGCTGTCACCGTCCTCTCCTTGGCCAACTTCTCCTCTTTGGCGGCTTCCTTGCCTTCGGCACCCGTGTAACCCCAGGCATTCAACCCCGACAGTTTGAAATGCCCGGCCGCTGCCGGCGCATCACCGCTGCCGTCCTTGATCCGCACCGCGGCATAGGAAGTGGTACCCGACAGACCCGGCAACTTCCCGCTGACGCTGCCGCCGCCAGGACCGCCGCGCTTCTGGCCCTGCCCGGCCTTCTTGGAAACATCGAAGTCCGGGGGAATAACGAACTCCGGCGGCGTCACCACAAGGTCGTGAATGTCGTAGAAGTTGGTGATGACGCCGCGACCGTTGTCGGCGCTGGCCACTCCATCCCCGTCCTTATCGCCAAACTGGACCGGCGTATCGTGTCTCGCTCCGCCTATCTCAACGCGGCCCGACTTTGTCAAATCCATGCCATTCTCGCCCCTCCCCGTCGGCTCTCTGTCGCGCATCTCTGCAATATCCGGCCAATTGTCCGGATAACGCATCACTTCAAGATAGGGAATCTTCCGCTCTTCGGCCGCGTTGAGCTGCGTCGGATCCTGCCGATAGAACCCCTCACGGATTTCTTTCTGCTCGGCAATGATGACCTGGTCAGCCACGAGTTGTCGCACGCCCAGTGCGTATTCGTTCTTCGGATCGCGCGCCAATATCTCCTGGAGAACGCGCTGAGCCTGCTGGAACCGTCCCTCTCGCGTAAGCTGCTGCGTCGTCTTCACCAGTGCCGCAATCGTGGGTTTCTCGTTCGGCTTATCCTGTTTCCCAAGCTCGGATGTCGCGGCACTGGTGTCGGTCAGCATCGCCATCTGCCGTCCGGCCCCGGGCAGCGCGGCCGCGCCCGGCAGACGGTTGTTCTCCATGAGTTGCCCGCCAACGTAGCCCACCGTACTCAGCAAGACCGCCGCCGCCGCCGCGGCAATCGCCTTGCGCGCACCCGGCCGCAGCGAGATGTTGAACCTCGCCATCCGCCAGTTTGCCAGCACGCGGCCTTCACAATCACGATTGTGGAAGCCGGAAGCACGGGACGGCGGCACGAGGGTTGCCGCTAACTGTCTGGCCCACGATTTAACCCGTTCGATCGCATCTTCCGGGATTGACTCCGCCAGCATCGCCTTGACGGCGGCGTCCAATGGGGGTTCGAGTCGCTCGAATTCAAGAGGGTGATTTGTGTCGTTCATTGCGAATCTCCATGATTGAAGACGGCCAGTTCTTTCAGCAGATTCTGCCGTGCCTTGTACAACGCCGCCGAGACTGCTTCGGGCGAGACATCCAAGGCTGCGGAGACCTCGTCGCGCGATAGTTGCTCAAAGTGATGCATGACGAAGACCGCAGCTTGCTGGTCGGGTAGTTGGGCAAGGGCCTTCTGCAGCCAGCGCGCCAACTCCCTGGCCCCCATCTCATCGAATGGTTCCACAGTGGATATCCCGTCGCATTCGCGCAGTTCGACCCACGGTCGATTGTGCCGCAGCCGATCGAGGGACCGCAATGTCGCAAGTCGCACCAGCAGCCCCGTCCAGTTTTGGATAGGCCCCGCCTTGTGCAACCGAAAGGCTTCAGTGAACACATCCTGAGACACGTCCTCGGCATCGTGGATGGATCTCAAGATCCGCATCGCCACTCGGAACACGCGTCTTGCGTGATGCTCGACGATCCCGTCCCAGTCAGGCAATTCACGATCGGCCATTCGGTCCACCTCATGTCGTAGCGCGTCAGCGGCATCTACTCGGTAGTCGTACCAGCAGCCTCTCCATGACCTGAAAAAACGCGCCGAATTGTGCGGGCATGCGCTACGGCTCGGTCGCCAGGCTTCCGGCAGATGAAGAATAAGCCGCCATATCTGGCAGAACAAGCGACCCGGATCGTTGCCAGGAGGTTGGAGCTTCCTCAACAGTCGCTTTCGTAACCACCAGTGGTGGCGTGACGCAAATCAAGGCGGATTGGACATGGAATTTCCCGACCGTTGTTCAGCCTGTCGCCATCCTGCGATGCCTGCATTATAACCAGCTGATTGGGTTCCCAAGATGATGGTGATTTCAGTGGCCGCCTGGTCGCCGATGAAGCGGATTGCACCCGCTGCCCCAGCCGAAACTTCCGCGCGGCTGATGCGTCTATGGGATGAAGTGTCGGATGATCGCACGGTGGATGTCCATATCGCGGAGATCGTCATGTTCACCAACAGAAGGCTCGGTTGGCTGGCGGCGGGCGGCGTGTTGCTTGCGGGATTGGTGGTCTGGAGCGCGGAGGGGCCGGGGGGATCAGGGG
>JBIOJL010000594.1:0-2748 GCA_044450885.1 Tepidisphaerales bacterium | reverse complement strand
GGGCTCGTACCGAATGACAATGGAGATTGCGTAACGCCGGCAGCGATCCCGAATTGCCCGGCGGGATGGGCCCCCTTCGGGGCGGGCACGAGCTACTCGGCATGTGCCCCCATTTGCGTTGACGATACCGGAAACTTCGCTCAAGTCTCGCGACATCCTGGCGGTGCTCTCCAATGCATTACCTGCGGCGCCGACGAGATTGACTTCGATAACAGCTGCAAGATCTGTGTGCCCGGTACGACGCGGCAGAATATCACGAACAACTGCCGATCGATATGTGACGCCGGCAGCACTTATGACGATGCCAGCGGCACCTGCATGTCGTGTGACGGCGGACATATCATCGTTGGCTTCCAAAGTCCGGCGGACGGCGGCGCCGGCTATATCGAGACCAGAACCTGCGACTGCGAGCGAGGCTATCAGCAGGGCGCCAACGGCTGCTACAAGCCGGTGCCGTCCAAGCCGGTGCAGCCCGATCAGGTCATCGTCTATATACCTGGCGTGTCGAACCCCGGGGCCGGCACCGTCTATATACCTGGCGCTTATCCGAACGCCGGGGCCGGCATCGTGTCGAGGAGTAAGGCACTGGCGGGTGGTGTCATCGGGGCGTTTCCGTCGCAATGTCCTCCCCCCTCGATCCTCTATGACGGCCGTTGCACGATATGTCCGCCCGGGACACAGCCGGGCCAGGGCAACGCATGCCTCCCGATTCCCTGCGAGGGCGGGGCGTTTAGCCCGATCTACGGCGGCTGCCTGTCCTCCAGAGGCGGGCAGACGGTTTGGACCACGGCGGTGGCGCGGGATGGCGGATCGATCACCACTGCGCTGACGGTCTGTCCGAGCGGGCAGTTGCCGACCGAGAAGGGTTGCCTTGACTCGACGCTCGCACGTCCGTTGCTCGAAAATTCGGGCAGCAAGACGCTGCTCACCATGGTGCCGCGCGCCGGCCGCTCGACGCCGATGTTTTATTCGAGCTGCGCGCCGTCGGGCTCCAGCTTCATCGTCGACCTGGTGCGCCAGGACGAATGCAAGCAGTGTCTGTCGGGCAGCTATCCGGACGCCATGCACAGCTTCTGCCTGAGCGGCGAGATAGCCAAGGCGCGCTTCACCCGTGAAGTCGAGGTCTATGGCCCCCACGACGGCGCGGCAAAATCGTTGCCGGTGCAGTCGCCTGGCTCGCTGGTCACGCTGAAAGTGAACCATGACGGCGCCACCGGCAAGTCGTTGGGAGTGTACCAGCCCGGTGTCTCGGCCACGCCTGACACCGTGAACCTGAAACCGAACGGGGATCCAAGGACGGTGATTATGAAGCCGAAGTCGGATCCGACAGTGGTGATCCTGCAGCCGGAGAGACAGCCCACCACGGTGGTCGTGAAGCCGGAGGGAAATCCCACTACGGAGATATTGAAGCCGGAGGCGGGTCTGACCACGGTGACTGTGAAGCCAAAGGGCGAACTGAGCACGGAGATTGCAAAGCCAAAGGGAGAGCAGACCACCGTGATCTTGGTGCCGCGAAAATCGACGGTCACGACCACGACCATGCTGCCGCAGACGCAGCCCAAATACACCACCACAACCATGGTGCCGCATCAGGATTCTTCGAAGACGCCACAGAAGTACACTACGACCATCATGGTGCCTCGCCAGAATGCTCCGACCGCGACTGTGATGGCGCCTCGCCAGCCGACGGTGACGACCGTCACCACGCCGCCAATGATGTCGCCAAAAATGATGGTGCCGATGGCAAGCCCAACGGCTCCCCGTCCAAAGCCGTAGCGGATATTGCAATGATGCCATGCACGAGGGACAGATGATCGATGAGGAACACAAGATGACCATGTCTTCCGCTGGCCGGCATGCAGCGCGCCCGCTACTTGGCATCGTGGCGCTGCTGATCGGCGCAAACGCCGCGATCGCTCAAAACTCCGATCCGGTGTCGGTCAAGCTCAACGGCGTAGCAATCCATGCCAGCGATCTGGCGATAGCGGAACACGAAATCGGCGGCAATCTTCCTCCCGGCGCCACAGCACAGGTCAGGCGCGACAACGTGATCACTTTTCTTTCGGATACGATTTTACTCGGCCGCGTTGCGGAACAGGATGGGCTTGCGGGTTCCGACGAATTCAAACGTCGATACGAGATGATGCGTTTCCAGGTCTTGAGAGAAATCGAGTTACAGAAGATCGCAAAAGCCGCGCTTGCGGATGAAGTCGCCATGCACAAGGTCTATGACGACGCGGTCAGGCAACTCGGCCAGCAGGAAGAGGTTCACGCGCGTCATATCCTGGTCGAGAAAGAGAGCCAGGCCAAGGCGATTGTTGCCAAGCTCAGAAAGGGTGCGGACTTCGATACTCTCTCGAAACAGGAATCGAAGGATACCGCGGCCGCCGCGCAAGGCGGCGATCTCGGCTATTTAGGCAAGGACGAGATGGAACCGGGATTTTCCGATCCGGTATTCAAACTGGAAAAGGGGAAGTTTTCCGAACCGGTTCGAAGCAAGTTCGGCTGGCACATCGTCAAGGTCGATGAAAGGCGCAAGAAGCCGATTCCGACTTTCGATCAGGCAAGACCTGAGATCGAAGAGTTCGTTGTGCAGAGGGCGCAGACCGAATTCATCGTCAAGCTGCGTCAATCGGCAAACATCGAGCGCGTTGATGCACCGGCGCCCCCAGCCGCGCAGCTGCCCGCGGAAAAGTCGGGCACAGCCCCCAAGAAGTAGCGGCGGCCGTTTGGGGATGAGACCCCAGG
>JBIOJL010000593.1:0-2773 GCA_044450885.1 Tepidisphaerales bacterium | reverse complement strand
GCCAGCGCCTTGGCCGCGAGCAAGACAAGGACGAGATCGACGGGCACATTGTCCCTGAGCATCGCGGCCATCACCTCATGGCCGGTTCCCAGGACCTGCGGATAGAGATAGCCGAGGCCGGCAACCATCAACCCTCCGGCGGCGGGCCTGAGCCAAGATGGAATTGCCGCGCCACGCAGCAGACTCTCGAAGCTCGTCGCGGCCCACATGACGCCGACACCCAGGGCCGCCGCCGCCAGGCCGAGCAGCGCGAACAGCAGATAATCGTTCGAATTCAGCATCGGCGGCGTGACGACGTAGTAGATGGGACTGACATCGAACATGAGATGCGCCGTCAGCGTGCCGGTAATCGCCGCCACGGCCACCGGCACGAGGGCGGTCACCGCATAGCCGCCGATGACCAGCTCCAGGGCAAAGAACGTGCCGGCGATGGGTGCATTGAACACGGCCGCAATGGCCGCCGCCGCGCCGCAGCCGACCATGGTCCTCAAGGAGGACCGGCTGAGCTTGAAGCGCTGGCCGAGCCAGCTCGACACCGCCGCGCTCAGCTGCGTGGCGCCAGCTTCGAGCCCGACCGAGGCGCCGAGGCCGACCGATCCGGCGGTCATCAGGGCTATGACGATTCCATCGGAGAGCGACATGATGCCGCCGTAGAGGGCATTGGCTTCGATGACGTCGAACGGCTCCTGCTTGCGCCGGCGCTGGATGACATAGGCCGCGACGCCGTAGGCGAGGCCGCCCAGGCCGAGCACCGCCAAGGGCGGCCACCATTTCAGCAGCGCCTGGCTGAGGGCGTATTCCTGAAACGGCACGCCATAGAGGTAGTGGTGCATGACGACCACCAGCCAGCGGAGCCCGATCACGCCGGCCGCCGCCACGGCGCCGGAGATCGCGGCGAGCAGAATGAGGAACAGTTCGTCGTTGCGGGCACGTTGGCGAAATGACCGCCATTTCGCCCGAAGGGACCTCAGGTCCATGGCACTAAGACACCGGCGCGAGGAGCAAGTTCGGATTGTCCCGCGGCAGGCGGAGCCAGGCCGGTGAGGCAATCGAAGCGCATCATACGCGAGCCGGCGCGGCCGGAGAGGGGAAATATGGCCCTAAGGCCCTGGCCGCGCTCCATGATCAGGCGCCGCACCGGCCGAGCCGGCGGCTATGGCAACCGTCTCAGAATGGGGCCGACGGGAATGACTTGCCGGGGAATATACCCGACGGACGACCGCGCCCCTTGTTCCGGACGCGAAAAAGGCCGGCCGTCGAATGACGGCCGGCCTGGCATTCAGCTCATCGTCGTCGACGTCAACCAAATCGGTTAGTTGGTTGCGCCTTTCCACAAGGGCGAGCCATCGGCCGCCTTCAGGTCCTTGGCCCAGCTCGCTTCGATCAGACTTACCACGCTGTCGGGCAAGGGCACATAGTCGAGCGCCGAGGCCTGATCCTGGCCATGACGCAGGGCCCAATCCAGGAACTTCAGCACCGCCAGGTTGGCATCGGGCGAGGCGTCGGTCCGCATCAGCATGAAAGTCGCCGCCGTGATGGGCCAGCTCTTGGCGCCCGGCTGGTTGGTCAGGATCAGGTAGAAGTTCTCCGCCTTGCTGAAATCCGCATTGCTCGCCGCGGACACGAAAGCGTCCATGCTCGGCTCGACCACCTGGTCCTCGGCGTTCACCATCTTGGTGTAGGTCATGTGATTCTGCATTGCGTAGGCGTACTCGACGTAGCCGAGAGCGCCATCGACCTGCTGGACATTGGAAGCGACGCCAGCGTTGCCCTTGCCGCCGACCCCGGCCGGCCAATCGACCGCCGTGCCCTCGCCGACCTTGCTCTTCCAGTCGGCGCTGACCTTGGAGAGATAGTCGGTGAAATTGAAGGTCGTGCCGGATCCGTCAGACCGGTGCACGATCGTGATCGCCGTATGGGGCAAATCCACCCCCGGATTCAGGGCCTTGATCTCCGGATCGTCCCAGTAAGGGAGCTTGCCGAGGAAGGCGTCGGCCAAGGCCTCGCCGTCCAGGCGGAGCTGGCCCGGCTGGATGCCCTGGAGATTGACCACCGGCGTAATGGAGATGATCACCTGGGGAAACTGGATCAGGTTGTTCTTGGCTAGGTCATCGGGCTTGAGCGGCTTGTCGGTGTTGGCGAACTGCACCGTCTTCGCCTCGATCTGCTTGATGCCGCCGCCGGAGCCGATGGCCTGATAGTTGACCCCCGTGCCCGTGCTTTTCTGATAGGTATCGGCCCACTTGGACAGCAGCGGATAGATCGCCGTGCCGCCGGCGCCGTTCAGCTGGTCGGCCATAGCCGAAGCCGCCGAAAGGGCGACTGCGCTCACTGCGAGCGCCATTAAGGTCTTGCGCATTGCCACCTCCAGTAATTTCTGTAAATCCCCGACCGCATCCCAAGCAGGACGCAGCGCAACCCATACCCCGAACATATTGCAGGAGCATGACAACCCTGAGCCTGGCGGATGATTTTGCAGAAAGTTAACGCTTGCCCGGCTCGAGGAATCGTGAGTGGCTGGGCCAGAGGGAAATTGGGCCCTTTGCATGCCCCGTAACCGTGGCATGGCACGGGCCCCATCCCTTTATTCAACTCCAGCCGCATGTTATGGATTGCCGCGCTAGATCGAGCAGCCCCGAGCGCTTTCCAGGAGGCAACCATGTCCACGATCACCTCGCTGCGTCCGGCCAGGCAAGCCAACGCCGACGAATGGCAGCTTCGGGTCGACCTGGCCGCGGCATTCCGGCTCGCGGCCGAGATGAACTGGCACGAG
>JBIOJL010000592.1:0-2777 GCA_044450885.1 Tepidisphaerales bacterium | reverse complement strand
GACGGCGCAATGCTCGCGGTACACTTGCGCGCCAGCGGTCAGATTCGCTTCGCTTGCCGGAATGGGAGCTGTCGAAGGGGCCTCCCTGTCGATCCGGGCGTGCAAGGCCAGTCGCGTCAGTCTCTTTTCGAACGGCAGCGGAGGAGCCGCGGTTGCCACCGGAGCATATCCGAGACGGAAATACACGTACACGCAGGCAGGGATCAGGCACACACCGACAATCAAACCAAGCGCGAATTTCTTCATCGGTCGGACCGCTCCTTTCGGGGTTTCAGTATCCACTGTAGCGCGGAGCGGTGTATTGTCAGTAGCTCAGCCGCACGCCTGCGTACTCGTAGCGGTTCCCGCCCTGCCAGGTCAGGACCACGAGCGTCGCGTCCTGGAGGGTTTGGGGGACCTTGAACACCAGACCGGACCGGGTCCAGCCGGGCGCGTTCATGCGGATGTCGCCCATGGTCTTGTCACTCCTGTTGCTGTAAGTCACTGCACTGCTGTATGAGCTATCGGGCCAGTAGACGGCTCCGCCTCGTCCGACCAGGAAGAAGACGGGCCCCGGATCGTAGTTGACCCAAGATTGGTAGAACGTGTCGGGCATTCCCGCATTGGATGCGTTCCCGTGCAGCCACAGGCGGAGGACCAGCCACGCGTTGCCCGTCCCCGGCGGAGTGGAACCGGGCCCGGTCGGCCGCTGCGTCTGTTCGACTTTTTCGACGCGGATGCCCGCGGCGCCCATGCCGGTGGCCAGGATGGTATTTCGCCTGGGAGTCTGCGAGTAGGTCCGGGTCTGGAAGCGAACCTGCAACTCAGTCCCCGTGGCGGCCAGGCGGCCCCGGAGAAGCGCCAGGTTGAACTGCCGTCCAACCACGTCGTTGACATTGATGATAGGCCGGCCATCGGCCTGTTGGTCCACCTGCTTCTGTGCGGTCTGCCTCTCCTCCTTGACGATGCCGCCGCTGTCGCAGATGAGCTCGTTCTTGAATGTGTAACGCCCACGCTGGGAGTTCACGCGGAACACGCCCGTGGCGCGGGTCACATCGCCGTTGCTCACGGGTGCATGGCCGCCGGCGCCGACGACATTCATTACCATCCTGCTGTTCTCGATGTCAGCGAGGCTGATCAGCGTCCACGGCCCGGTCGAGGAATCCATCTGCTTGCGGACGATGAGCGCGTCGCCTACGACGGCGACCCTCTTTCCGTCGTAGAGCGGCGGATTGGCCAGCACCTGCGCCACGGTGAGCGTTCCGGCCACCGGCCCGCCGCCGGACTGAGGGCGCGCGTCCGCGGCGCTTGAAAATACCTGCACCGTCTTCTCCATCCAGCGGAAGGGCCCCCACTGCCCGTTCAACCGGAAAGCGGGCCAGAACCGCCAGGCGCCCGCGGCGTCCAGAGGACGAGAGGCGCGGAGCGTGACCTCGCGGCCAGGCGCGAGCACCAACCCCTTGTTTGCGTGGCCGAAGTCGCGGCCGTTGGCATCCGAAGTGGAGTTCACTCGCGCGCCGATGAAGATACCCACGTTGGGGTCGAATTGCATGGGCTGGGCGGACAGGTTCTTAAGAGTGAACTCCACCGTGACGGCACTTCCGACCAAGGCGGGCTCGGAGACGCGCACGTCGAACCGCACAAGCTGAAGGCCGTTGGGCAGCGTGTCCGCAGCGCACGCTGTCACGGCCATCACCGGTAACATCAGCAACCACGGAAGAGAACCACGCCATGGTTGTGCGAAGCCGCTTCGTAGTTGAACAGTAGAGGATTCCATTGCAGCCTCCCGCGCAGCAGAGATTGTACGCCAAACGATCCGATCTCATTCTCCTGTGCGATACTCGTAAGGTTTCGATGACGAATAACCCAGTTGTTGAAGGCGGTTCCGCGCGATACGTGATTGGGATCGCCGCCATCGCGGCCGTTTCAGGACTGCTATTCGGTTTTGACACGGCTGTGATCAACGGCGCGCTGGTTTTTTTGCGGGAACAATTCCGGCTCTCCGAATTGCAGACGGAAGTGGCCGCCGGAAGCCTGCTGGCGGGCGCCCTGCTGGGGGCGGGCGTAGCGGGAACGTTGACAGACCGGTTCGGGCGCAAGAAAGTGCTGCTGGCGGCAGCGGCATTGTTTTGCGTATCTTCCCTTGGGACGGCCCTCCCGCAAAATCTGAACCAGTTTATTGTCGCCCGGCTGGCCGCGGGGGCGGCCATCGGAGTGGCTTCCGTCCTCGCGCCGATGTATATCGCGGAAGTCTCGCCCGCGCGCATCCGCGGCCGTCTGGTGACGCTGAATCAAATGGCCATCGTCACGGGCATCGTGTCTGCGTACTTCGTGAACTGGCTTTTATCGGGCCTCGGCCCGGTGTCATGGCGATGGATGTTTGCCACGGCTGCCGTGCCCTCGGTCGTGTTCCTGGCCGCCCTGTTCTTCATTCCCGAGAGCCCGCGGTGGCTCCTGCGGCACGGGCGGGACCAGGAAGCGATGGCCACGCTGATGAGGGTCAACGGCGAAGGCGCGGCGGCCGAAGCGGACGCCATTCGGGAAAGCCTGGCAGGGGAGACAGGGTCCTTCCGCGAGCTTCTGGAACCGCGTTTGCGGAAGCCGCTTCTGATCGGCATAGCGCTGGCCGTCTTCTCCCAGATCACCGGCATTAACACGGTGATCTACTACGGCTCGATCCTTTTGAGAGACCACGGCGGGCAGTCGAGCGCGTCCTCGGCGATCGGTGCGAACGTGATCATCGGGATCACGAACTTCCTAACCACCATCCTGGCAATCGTGCTGATCGACAAGGCCGT
>JBIOJL010000591.1:0-2808 GCA_044450885.1 Tepidisphaerales bacterium | reverse complement strand
TTACGGGGCTGGGGTTCGAGGGTGAGGCCGGCCTGGGCCAGGAACCCGTCGATGAGGGCGGGCCGGTACTGGATGCGCCTGAGCCGGTTCCTGACGATCGCGGCGAGCTGGTCCACGTCGCGGGCGGGGAGGTTGCCCACGCCGTTATTCATGTTCGCCCCACGTATTGGACTTCCTGAGTGCCCGGCCCACGCGGGCCACGATTACTTGGCGGCAAGCGAGGGTGAGCGTACAGGCGGTCAGGTCCACTGAATCCCAGCGAAGGCCGGCCACTTCCTCGGGGCCGCAGGGCCAGCAGGGACAGCCGCCATATCGCACGGAGACGATCGCGGCGGGCGGTGTCCATGAAGGCCCGGACCTCCAGCCTGGCTGCCCACCAAGTTACGGGCGTCGGGCCGGACAGCCGAGCCGTCACCTATGGCGCGCGACGCTTCCGATGAACAGATAAGTTGGCCTACAGCAGTCCGCCGCGGCCTGCGTCTTCGCAGATGGCTACAGCGTTAATCGGCGGATAGATAGTAAGGAGAAGGTCAGCGCCGACCGATTCGAAGCCTCGCCCGGCGGTTTCAGGTGTCGGTGCCTGGAGTGTTTGAAGCCAGCAAGCGCACGAGGCCTTCCAGGTGTTCGATGACTCGTGCTGCATCGTTTTGGGAGCCTGCCCGGGTGGCCTTGCTCAGCTCTTGCAGGAGTGAGGCTGTTACCTGCTCCGGGTCGCTGTTGTCGCTGTGGCGTCTGAGGAACAGTATCCAGTCGTTGATGGGGATTCCCATGGCCTCCTGGGTCCTTGCCGATGCTATGAAGTCCGTCATCAGGCCGGTGACGCGAGCCAGCCGTCCGAAGTTCCCGCCACCGTCATAGTCGGGTATGTCCGAGATCTGCATGTCTTTAGTTGGGTAGGGGTGCACGTCGGCCGGTGATGAGATGCCTCTGGGATCTGTGGTTTCCCGTACATGTTCCCACCAGTGGTTGCGGAACTCGGCGGCGTGCCGGGCGCTGGACACCCATGGTTCGCGGGCCACGGGAGTTCCGGATAGCACATTGCTGAGATGCCATGGCACTACCGCGATCAGGTCGAACGGTGAACAGGCGGCGGGGGTGGTCGGAAAACGAAGGCTGGGTACGCCTTCTTTGGACAAGAGGTACCAGCCCTTCAGCTCGATGCCCATGGCGATGTCGGATTCGCCTGTTCCTCGCCGGACGAGCCGGACATCCGGAAAGGTCTGGGATTGCCGCTCGAATCTGTAACCGACCCACTCCTCGTCCGGGTCCCAGATGCTGCGCATCTTGTTGAGCGTGTGCACGACCTGAACCTCGATGCTCGTGCCCAGCAAAGAGTTCAGCGAGAACAAATCGGTCGCGTCGATGCCTTCAATGCGGGTATCGAACTCGAAGAACCCCGGTAGCACGAGCAGGGCTCCGCCTACCCTCTGGGCAAGGTCAGTGCGGGGATCATCTGCCGGAGACTCCAGATCCGGCAGCGGGGCGCCCTGGTCCATCGGATCGGTCATGCCCGTGTTGTATCAGTTTCGGGCCGCCCCGGCTAAAGTTACGCTAGTTCGTCTCCTTCTGGATCCCGTCCGGAACGGGCATCTTCGAGGCGCTGAGCGGCAATCTCTGCGAAATCATGATCAATTTCCGCGATGCAAGGGAAGCGGCCCGACTCCACCGCTGCGACCGAAGCCGAGGCAAGACCGCCGAACGGTTCCCACACCACGTCGCCGGGATCCGTGACGGCGGCGAGGATGCGGTGCATGAACTCCAGTGGCTTCTGATTAAGATGCGCCGCGGACAAGCTGCTGGGACTGTAGACCCTGGGCGCCGCCCGCCGCATCGTGCCCTTGATTCGCTCCACGCCATGCAATGGCGCCAGCTGCCAGACATTGGTGATCCCGTGTGCGTGCCGCCACTTATGCCGCAAGGCGTCCCAGTCCTTGCCGGTGACCGGGGCGAGCCCGTCGAGAGAGTAATAGGGCCAGCCTGATTCGGTGCCGTGTTCGTTGGCGTACGAAGCCAGGCGCTCGATCATCTCGCCTGGAGGCCAGTACCATAGCCAGTCTTGCGTGAGGTATTTGCGGGTGGCGGCGTTGCGCACCCCGCATGCTTCGTTGGCCCGGCTCAGGGCCAGCCCGGCGCGCCGCCACTCATGGCGCAGCCACTGCTGCACGGGCATGACGCCGTCGGCGCCCTGGACTTCGAAGCGGCGCTGGTAGAAGGCGCATACCTCGGTCGTGACGGGGAAACGGCGGATCGTCTTCCCGTTGACGTTGCCCGCGATGTGACCAATCCCCTTGTCCCAGGTGATGACCTGTACGTAATCCCAGCCGCTCTCGAGGAGCAGCGGGTGAACCGTTGCCCAGCCCACTTCCGTGTTCCAGAACCAGAGCGTCGTGGCTGGCGTCGCGTGCCGACTCCACGCCTGCACATGCGGCCGGTACCAATCAACCAGCCCGCCGACGCCGGTCGTGTCCCCGTGAAAGCCGCGGATGCCGTACGCTCCGTCACTGATCACCACGACCGGCGCGGGCCAGCTCCCATAGGCGGCTAGGGCATCACCGCGGTGCAGCAGGTAAGCAGGCCGATCCACGTTCCATCTCCTCAAAAGACGCCGTCACGGGATTCGTGCATCCGTCTGGCGGCAACGGATCTCGCACCACAGCGGACATGCGTCTCCTCAGCGCTAGCGCGTAGCCAGGTGGGCCAGACTGCGACTTTCGCGTGACTTTCACAGTCACCTTGTCGACGAAGTTGCGTTCTGCAGATGACCTCACCTCGATCATCAGATACAGTCTGACATGGGAGTTCTGTCGA
>JBIOJL010000590.1:0-2821 GCA_044450885.1 Tepidisphaerales bacterium | reverse complement strand
GAGGGCCAAACCGTATTGTACATCGGGCTCTCGGCTAGGATGGTTTTCGACTATGAACTGGAACGATGCCGCCGAAGATCTGCTCCACCAGGTGCTGGGGCAAACCCCGTATCCGGTGCGCGAGGCAACCGAAGCGCAACTGCGCGGCGTCGCCGAGGCGATTGCGGATGACGAGGGCAAGCAGCGCGTCGGCGTGGAGACGGTGATTCTGGCCTGGGTACGCTGCACGCCGGAAACGCTGAGGCCCGACCTGCCGCGACTGATGGACAAATTCGGGTTGGATCCCGGCGACTACCGGCACCTGCTGGAGTAGGACAGGCCTCCCGGCCTGTCCCTCCGATCTCCGTGCTCGCCTACTGGATGGTGAGCAGCAAGGGGGACTGGCTCAGCAGGCCGCGCAGTTCCGCCACTACAGGCTGATCGCCCGCGGCGACCAGCGGGACCACCACGTTGAACTGGTAGACACCGGGGGAGATCAGGCCGGCGTAAGCGATGGTGGCGTCGGCTCCGCCGATGCGCAAGCTGAATTCCGCGGGATCGGCAAGGGGAAGGGGAGTCGTCACCAGAGCCGTGGCCGAAATCGGGGGCTGCGTGGTGCCAAAGCCGGTGCCGAACAGCACGATAGTTTCGCCTACGTGTGCCGGGGTGCCGCCGGTCAAGCCCTGTTGTTGCACCAGGACCGGGCTCGCGATAAAGCTCCCATCGACGTGGAATGCGGCGGTATATTTGCCACCGGGGAATTCGAACAGCGCCGGGGCTGCGGTCTGCTGCAGCGCGAGCACAGCATCACTGGTGCCGACCGTGTTCTTCACCACCACCGGCACCAATCCGGTGGCGGTGTCATCGGCGGCCAGCACGTTGACCTGTGTCGGGCTGATGTATGCGACAGCGGCGGGTTTTCCATTGATGGTGACACTCACGCCGTCCAGCGAGGTGGGCAGGAGTCCGTTCACGAAATCGGCGTTACGCCAGGCGCGCGTCGTGGCGGAGAGCGCAGTGCCGAACACGGAAACCCAGGTTCCGGGAGCAATCGCTTGGCCGAAGCCGGCGGCGTCAACCACTCCGCCAGCCAAGATGGTGGGCCTCGGCGCCGGCGTCTGTATGGTGAACGTTACCGGGATCGTGACGGAACCGTTGGGGAGGCCGCCGACAGCCATGGTGAGAGAGCCGTTATAAGTTGCCGCGGGGAGATTCTTGGTGGTGACCGCGACGCTGAGCGTCGCCGGCGTTAAGGCGGCGGAGGGAGCGACGGTGAGCCACTTGCCGTTGGGCGGCGCGGAAACCACCGTCTGAAAGAGCCTGTTCAGGCCGGCGACCGTGACGTTGATGGATTGCGCTGGCGGGTCTGGCCCCCCGGCGACTGTCGTGAACACGAGCGACGATGGCGCGACTTGCAGTTGGATGTTATCCACGATCACCTGGAGCGTCACCGGGATCGTCAATGCCACCAGAGTGCCGGTGATGCTCACGGTCACGTGGCCGGTGTACGTGCCCTGCGTCAGACCGTTGACCGAGTAGCTGATGCTGATGGGGGGGGTTGGGGTGGTGGCACTCAACGGCGACACACTCAACCAGGGGCCGCCGGAATCGGTCGCCGCCTGCAAGGTGATGGCGGCGCCGCCTCCGCTGGAAGTCACCTGCACGGTGTCCGCGGCGGGTGGAAAGGTGCCTATGTGATAGGTAGTCGAGATCTGTTGCGGATTGGCGGCGAGGGTTTGGTTGTCCACGATCGCCTGGAGCGTGACCGGGATAGTCAGGGCGGGCAGTGTGCCGCTGGTGATGGTCACGCGGCCCGTATACGTGCCCTGCGCCAAACCGCTGACCGAGTAATTGATGCTGAGGGTCGCGGGTGTGGTGGCGCCCGTCGGGGTCACACTCAACCAGGGGCCGCCGGAATCGGTTGCCGCCTGCACGGTGATGGCGGAAGCGCCTGCGGTGGAAGTTACATGCACGATGTCCGCGGCGGGAGGAACCGTGCCTATGTGATAGGTAGTAGCGATCTGTGAGCGATCGGCGGCGAGGGTTGGGTTCGGGTTGGTGCCGCTTTGGACGGTCAGCGTGAAAGCCTTGATCGCATTGTCGGCGCAATTCGTATCGACGGGGTTGACGCGGTTGTAAGTCCACGTCAGGTGGGCGGTGAAGCTGAAGTTGCCTGCCGCGACGGGCGTCCCCTGCAGAACCCACTGCTTGGTGGACGGGGGAGAAGAAACGATGGAGAGGCCCTGCGGCAGAGCGCCGGCATCAATCGAGCTCGTCGCGGTGCCGTTGCTCGAGCAGAGGCCTCCAGTGGTGACAAGTTGCTGGAAGTACGAGGCGCCCAGGGTAGCGGGCGGGAGGGAGGAATCGGTAATAATCTGCAGAGGGGCGGACTGGGCGTGGAGCAACGAGGCGCCAGTGAGGAGGCCGGCAACTGCAAGGATTCCGAGGGTGTACCTTGCGGTCATTACTTATTGTAGATCTTTTGGACACCTCCTCGCACGCCTTGGCTCGGATAGAATGATACACTGCGGCCATGCTCCGCGTTTTGAGAACCACCGCGCTCGCCTGCGCCGCCGTCCTGGCCGCCGCTGCCGCCGACAACCAGCTGACCGCCGAGGAGAAGGCCGCCGGATGGCGCCTGCTCTTCGACGGCAAGACGTACGCCGGTTGGGAAGACCCCGCCACGAAGTCGCCGCCGGGCGACGGGTTCACCATCGAGGACGGCTGTATCAAATCGTTGCCCCACCCCAAGATCGAAGAGGACCTGTTCACGCAGGACACCTTCCAGGATTTCGAAATGGAGTTCGATTGGAAGATTTCCCCCGGGGGCAATAGCGGCGTG
>JBIOJL010000589.1:0-2847 GCA_044450885.1 Tepidisphaerales bacterium | reverse complement strand
GTCCATCCCCCCGTCTTCCAGAATCCATTGCGCCAGAAAATCCTCGTGCGCCAGCCGCCCGGCAAGCAGTTCCTGGGCGATCCACAGGTCGCTCCCCACGTTGAACCAGCCTGGCGCCAGCCGCGCCGTCGTTTCGTATTCTTCCACCGCCTGCGGATACCGCTGCAGATGCAGCAGCGCAAGCCCGCTTTGGTAGTGTGGGTCTGGATCGTACGGATCCGCCCTGGCGGCATCGCGGAACAGGGCCAGCGCCTCCTCGAATTTCCCCTGGCTGCCGGCCTTCTTGCCCGCGTTCAACAGCGCCTGGCAACGCTGCAGCGGCTCGCGGTTGCGCTGAAAGATGAAACTGGCCTGGCCCTTCAGTGCCGTGATCTCGTCCAGTTCCACGGTCTGCTCCCCCTGCCGCACGATCATGCGCAACAGCGGCTCGCCCTCGCGGGTCCGCGCGGCGCGCTGCCGCCACGCGTTCTCCTTCGGCGTCCCCCGGTGCAGGTCGGCCAGCTTCTCGGCATAGCCGCCGGCTTCCGCCGGCTGGCCCAGGTAACGGTGGGCGTTATAGAGATTCGACAGATAGACGTCGATCCCCTCCCGGTCGTTCATCGCCGTGCATAGATTCAGGGCCTGCTGCAGGTGGCCCAGCGCATCGGCGGCGCGGTTGGCCTGGTAGAGCGACATGCCGATCAGGCCATGCGCGTAGGCGCGAAACTCGTCGGCCCCCGACCCCGCCAAACTCTTGATATCGATCAGGTAGGCCGTCAGCAGGTCGACCGCCGCCTCGTACTGCATCCCTTCTGCCAGGGTGCGCGCTTTCTTGAAGATCTCCTGGAAGCGCGTGAACGGACTCTCGTCCGGCGGCCCCGCCAGTCCTTCCCAGAGCGCCGGCTCGCCCAGTAGGTCGCGGAACATCTCCGCCGTGGCGCCCAGGCCGTTCATGATGTATTGAATCTGGCGCGGGTCCTTGGGATCGAAGTTGGCATACGCCTTGGCGTTCGTCCATTCCGGAAAATGTTGCACGATGGCCGCGCGGTTGGCCGTACACCAGGCCAACAGTGTCGCCTTATCGTCTGCATTGGCCACCGCAAAAAGCCGATCGCGCAGCACCACCGGGTCCGCGATCGCAGCCGCCTTCACGGCGGGTGGCGATTTGCGGAAGAGGCGATCGAAGAAAGACATGGAAGCAGGTCCTTCGTACGCGATCAAGTCACGCTAATGGCTTGCCGTCACGGCGTGGGTCATAAGTCATTCTACACATGATGCCATTCCTCGGAGCCTCCGCCCCTGACCCGCCGCTTGAAAGCGGGACTACAAACCTGCCAATTCGCCGTACAACGCGGCCGCGGTGCGCATGCCTTTGTGGAACGAATCGAGGTCGAACTTCTCGTTGGGGGAATGCACGCGGTCGTCGGGGAGGCCGAAACCGACGAGCAAGGTATCAATGCCGAGAATCGACTTGATCTGGCCGACGACGGGGATGCTGCCGCCTTCGCGCATGAAGACGGGGTCGGCGCCGAAACCGGTCTGGACGGCGGCGGCGGCTAGGGTGATCGCCTTGCCGTCGATGGGGACGACAATGCCGGGGGAGGCGCCGAAGTTGCGGAACTCCAGTGTCACCGTGCTGGGGCAACGGGATTTCATGGCGTGCTCGAAGGCCGACTGGATCTTCTTCGGATCCTGATTGGGCACGAGCCGCATGGAAACCTTGGCCGAGGCTTTGGCCGGGATGATCGTCTTGGCGCCGGGGCCCTGGTAGCCGCTGGTCAGGCCGTTGATGTCGCAGGTGGGCCGGGCCCAGCGGCGCTCGAGCGTGGTGAAGCCGGTCTCGCCGGTGAGGCCGGGCAGGGCAAGTTCCTGCATCGCCTTCTTGTCGTCGAAGCCGAGTTTTACCCACGCATCGCGCTCGGGCTTGGTCAGGGCGACGACATCATCGTAGAAGCCGGGGATGTTCACGCGGCTCTCGCGGTCGTGCAAGGTCGAGAGCATTTCGCAGAGCACGTTGGCCGGGTTGGGCACGGAGCCGCCGAACATGCCGGAATGCAGGTCGTGGCTGGGGCCGGTGACGATCACCTCCATGTAGACGAGACCGCGCAGGCCGTAGGTGATGGCCGGGATGCCACGGGCGAACTGGTTGGTGTCGGAGATGACGGCGATGTCGGCCTTGAGCTGCGGGGCGTATTCGCGGAGGAAGGTCTCGAGGTTGTCCGAGCCGATTTCCTCCTCGCCCTCGACGACCATGATGATGTTGACCGGGAGGCCGCCGTTGGCCTGCCAGGCGCGGATGGCCTCGACGTGGCACCAGACCTGGCCCTTGTCGTCGGCCGACCCGCGGGCGAAGAGGCCGCCGTCGCGCTCGGTCGGCTCGAAGGGCGGCGAGAGCCACTGGTCGAGCGGCTCGGGCGGCTGGACGTCGTAGTGGCCGTAGAAGAGCACGGTGGGCCGGCCGGCGCGGGGCTCGTTGCCGGCGAGGACAATCGGGTGGCCTTGGGTGGGGACGATTTTCGCCCACAGGCCGGTGGAGCGGATTTCGCCGGCGAGCCACTCGGCGCAGCGCTGACACTCGGCGGCGTGGTCGGGCTTGGCGCTGACGGAAGGGATGCGCAGGAAGTCCTTGAGCCTGGCCAGGGACTGGGGACGGTTGGACTCGACGGTTTGAAAGACTTGCTGGGTCATGCGGGTGATTATGGCCAGGGAAGCGGGAATGGCAATCGGGGACGGCGAGGATGTTCCAGGGTCATCAACATCGGCCGGGTTGCACGATAGGTATAATGACAAATATGAACGCGCCGACGACAGCCATTCCGACTGCGCGCATCGCCAGCAAGTCACCGCTGCGCTGGCTCGTGCCCGTCC
>JBIOJL010000588.1:0-2854 GCA_044450885.1 Tepidisphaerales bacterium | reverse complement strand
CTTTGATGTCGGCCAGCGGCTGGATGCCTTCAGTTCGCCCGCCGTATGGGTCGATCCCGAGGTCGCGCATCTTCTGCCGCTTATCGCGGCGCTCCTGCTCGTACAAGCTGACATTAGCGTCGGTCATGATCGGGGGGATGATAGTCGTAGCGGGGGGTTTTGCAATTTCGGGCCAAGGGTAGGGCGGCCTCGCCGAGGCCGCCGTCTGGAACGAACCCGGACCGCTCGGCAATCGGGGAAGGCCGACGAGGGTGCGACCGTTTTTCCGGGAGGGCCGCAGTCCCCTGCGGCCGCCTCGCGGGGCGACCACTCCCGGCCGTGCAGGAGCACGGCCCTCCCGGATTTGTGCTCACGCCCGGCCGACGCGGCGTCGGCCCCACTACGGTTTTCCACTGGACTCCTGTGGATGGCAGGTGTACAACTTGACGTGGCGTCTGGACGTTCATTACTCGGGAACGGATGCCCGGATAAATGGTTGGACCCTCACGAGGCAATACCATGCGAATCCGCGCAACATCTCCGCTTGCAGAGACCTTCGAGTGCCCGGCCGTGGTCACCAGCCATCATCCCCACAGTTGCTACGGCGGCGATGTCCTAGTGCTGCTCTCGCCCGATGGCGGCGCTGTCGGCCCGAAGGAAGCCGCCTTCGCCGGCTACGAGGTCATGGACGCCACCGACGAAGAACGCCTCCGCCTCCGCCGCGCCGGCTACGACCTCGCCGGCCTCGAGCACGGCTGCGAATGCGCCGTGCATTGATTCGCTGGTTGGGTGCGCCGGGTGCCACGGCTTGTCTACTGCAAGCCGTGTCTGCGTGACCGCGAAGCACGGCTTGCAGTAGACAAGCCGTGGCACCCAGACGAGTTCGTGGAAGATGCAGTTCCTCATCCCGCGCGCTTCGCTACCACCTGCTTGAACGCCAGCCCGGCCGCCTTGATCGTCGTATCCAGGTCCTCCTGCGAATGCGCCAGCCCCACGAACCACGACTCGAACTGCGACGGCGGCAGGTAGACGCCCTTTTCCAGCATGCCGTTGAAGAAGACGGAGTACGCCGCCGTGTCGCAGGCCGTCGCCTGATCGAAATTCGTCACCGGCTGCCCGTCCTGCTTCACGAAGAACGGCGTGATCATCGACCCGCAGCGGTTGATCGTCAGCGGCACGCCGGCCTTGCGGGCGGCTTTGGCCAGCCCGTCCTCGAGGTAGGCTGACTTGGTTTCCAGTAAATCGTAGAGGCCCGGTTCGCGGAGCATTTCCACCATCGCCACGCCGGCGCTGGTCGCCAGCGGGTTGCCGCTGAGCGTGCCGGCCTGGTAGACCTTCCCCGACGGGCTGATCATCTCCATCAGATCTTTCCGGCCGCCGTAAGCGCCGATCGGCAGGCCGCCGCCGATTACTTTGCCGAGGCAGGTGAGGTCCGGCCGGACGCCGAATTTCTCCTGCGCCCCGCCGAATGCCACGCGGAACCCGCTCATGACCTCGTCGAACAGCAGCAGGGCGCCGTGCTGGTCGCAGAGTTCGCGGAGCCCCTGAAGGTATCCCGCGGTCGGCAGGATGACCCCCATGTTCCCCGGCACGGGCTCGATGCAGAAGCAGGCGATCTGGCCGGGATTCTGGGAGAAGATCGCGCGGGCGCCCTCCAGATCGTTGTACTGCACGAGCAACGTCGTCGCGGCGACGGTCGCGGGCACGCCCGGACTCGATGGCGCGCCGAGCGTCAGGGCGCCGCTCCCGGCCGACACCAGCATGCTGTCCACGTGGCCGTGGTAGCAGCCGACGCACTTGACGATCTTCTCGCGTCCGGTGGCCGCCCGGACCAGGCGCAGGGCGCTCATGGTCGCTTCGGTGCCCGAGTTGACGAACCGGATCATATCGACGGAGGCAATCGCGTCGCAGATGAGGGCGGCCAGCAGCGTCTCCTGTTCCGTCGGCGCGCCGAAACTCGTGCCTTTGCCGATCGCCTTGGAGAGGGCGGCCACGACGGCCTCGTTGCAGTGTCCGGCGATTAGCGGGCCGTAGGATGCCACGTAGTCGATGTACTCATTCCCGTCGATGTCCCTGATCTTGGACCCCTCGCCTTCGCGGATGAAGATGGGCGTTCCGCCGACGGCCTTGAAAGCCCGGACAGGCGACGAGACGCCGCCGGGCATGACCTGCTGTGCCTTCGCAAAGGCCGCCTGCGAATGGGCGATCGTACGGGGACTGCTCTTAGCCATGATGGGGGTATCATAAAGGATAGGGGCATCGGGCGGAAGACTACTCCAACGCGGCTGAAATCCTGTGGCGATGGCACCTGTGTGGGTGGCACAGGCAAGTACGCTTGCCCGTGTCTTCGACCGCCACGCGACTTCCGCCGCCCAAGACGACCAACAACAAGCCCCCGGACGCGGGTCCGGGGGCTTTGGGTTGTCGCGATCGCTCGACTGGCGGCATCAATGGCCGGCTTCGACTTCGTTGCCGTTGGCGTCCAGGTGGACTGCCTTGTAGCCGCCCTTGGAGATGAAGTAGAACACCAGCAGCAGGTAACAGATCGCCATCGTGGCCGGCACGCCGGCCGTCAGAATCAGCGCCCGCTGGCCGCCGTAGATGCTGGCGTCCTTGACGATGGGCCCGTCGTTGAACGCGTATGCCATCGCGCCCACGCCCTTGGCGCCCTTGACCGCAACCGCTTCGGCGTCCCTGGCGTCCTTGGTGGCTTTCTCGGCCTTCGCGGGGTCGGCCGCGCCGGCCAGCACGCCAGCCGTCGCCTTGGCCTTCTCCAACTCAACCTTCAGCTTATCCACTTCGGCCTTGGCCTGCGCGGCGTCGTCCGCAACCTGCTTGGCGGCCTTGTCCGCAGCTTCTTTTGCCTTGGTAACAG
>JBIOJL010000587.1:0-2860 GCA_044450885.1 Tepidisphaerales bacterium | reverse complement strand
GGATCAGCCCGCCACCATCCGCCGCGACGACGCCCCGCACGCCCGCCCGATGCAGTTGCGGGCTCGTTGTCTGTAACCCTCCGTATCATCGATCCGCCGCACCTTCTCGAGCGCGTCTTTCATGCTGCGCCCGAGAGACACACTGAAGCGTCAACTCCCAACCCTTGCCAACTCCCGCCGGCCGTACCGATCACACCGTCTGTGCCCGGACCGATAACCCCGCGTGCCCGGCCGATCCGCCGATTCCCCCGAGTTTGGAGTCAAGCCGTTCCGCCGCGTGCCGAAGTAGTGTTTTGAATACGTAGTGCCGGGGAGTTTGTGAGGCAGAGCGTGACAGGCAACGAGATGGAAAACCTGGCGGACCAAGGCGATCTACGCCGTGGCGACACCGCCCCGGCGCAGCCGAGCGAGCTGCGCCCCACGGACGCCGGCGCGCGGCGGGCGAAGCTCAAGCCCATGCGCGGCCTGGGAACCCACTTCCTGCTCCCCTTCGGACTTCTCGCCGCGATCTTCTCCATATTCGTCGTTTACCGGACCTGCTCGGATCACCGCCGGCACGCGCGGGAACTGCTCACCCAGCAGGCCGAGCTGATCACGGAATACAACCTGGCCATTCGCGATTACGCCGCCCGGAAGATCCGCCCCGTCATGGAACCCATCATGGGCCGGGACGGATTCAACCCCGAGACCATGTCCACGTCGTTCATCTCGCGGAGCATTTTCGAGGCAGTCCGCAAGAAGTTTCCCGACTGCATCATCCGCTTCGCCTCGGACGATCCGCGGAACCCCGTCAACAAGGCCGGTCCGGACGAACTGCGAATGATCGAGTATTTCCGCAAGAACCCCCAGGCCGGACAGAAGATCGAGGAGATCGATATCGGCGGCCGCCGCTTCATGGCGTTCTTCGTGCCCAAGTTCGTGACCCAGGACTGCATGCGCTGCCACGGCGACCCCAAGGATGCGCCGGCCGCTCTGGTCAAGCGATACGGAAACACTGGGAGCTTCCATCGGGCCGTCGGCGACGTGGCGGGCCTCGATATGGTCGCGGTGCCGCTGGACAAGCTGAACGCGGCCGCCAGCGCGGGCATGTGGCGGCAGGCGATCGTGCTGGTGGCCGGGTTCGCCATCCTGGTCGGCCTGGTCATGCTGGTATTCCGCCTCATGGTCACCCGGCGTCTGACGGCGATGGCCCGGCACTTCCACGACCTGGCCGCCCGGGCCCGGAGCCCGTGGATGACACCTGTGGAAATCGGGCGGCAAGACGAAATCGGGCTGGTGGCCAGGGCCTTCAACGGGTTGCTCGAACGCCTGCGCAGCGCCCATGCCCTTCTGGAAGAGCGCGTCAGCCAGCGCACGGAGGAACTGTCCCGGGCCAACGACGAGCTGCGGCGCGAGATCGTGGAACGCAAACGCGCCGAGGATGATCTCCGCACGGCCGCCCGCATCGACCGGCTGACCGGGCTGTCCAACCGCAACCTCCTGCTCGACCGGCTCAGCCAGGCCATCCTCCGGGCCCAGCGAACCGCCGGATACCGCTTCGCCATCCTCTACATCGATCTCGATGGCTTCAAGCTCATCAACGACAGCATGGGGCATCAGCAGGGAGACCTGCTCCTCGCCGAGGCCGCCAGACGCCTGCGCGAAGACGTCCGCGCCATCGACACCGTCAGCGCCCAACTGACCGGCAACACCGCCGCCCGGCTTGGCGGCGACGAATTCATCATTCTCCTCGACGGCATCGCCTCCGACGCCGACGCACAACTCGTGGCCGGCCGCGTGCTGAAGGTCCTCTCCCAGCCGTACGTGCTCCAGGGACACGAGGTCGTCTGCACCGCCAGCATCGGCATCGTCACCAGCCAGGTCGCCGGCCAGGACACCGAGGACATGATCCGCGACGCCGACACGGCTTTGTACGAAGCCAAACAGGCCGGCCGGGCCCGCCACGTCGTCTTCGACGCCTCCATGCGCACCCGCGTGCAGGCCCGCCTCGGTTTGGAAAACGACCTCCGCAAGGCCCTCGAGGCCAAACAGCTTCAGCTCTTCTATCAGCCGATCATCTCCCTGGAAACCGGCCGGATCGACGGCTTCGAGGCCCTGCTGCGCTGGCGCCATCCCGAACGGGGCATGGTGTCGCCGGCCGAGTTCATCCCCGTCGCCGAGGAATCCGGCCTCATCCTCCCCATCGGCGAGTGGGTGGTGCGCGAGGCCTGCCGCCAGCTCGCGGAATGGCGCAGCACCGGAGCGTTTGGCATCGTGCCGCCCATCAGCGTAAACCTCTCCCGCCACCAGCTTGTCCTCTCGGACCTGCCCGCGCGGCTCAGCGCAATACTCGAGGAAACCGGCGTGGAGCCGTCCGACCTTCATCTCGAGATCACCGAAAGCGCCGTCATGCGCGACCCCCAGACCGCCACCGGCGTCCTCCGGCAGCTCAAGCGGCTCGGCTTCCGGATCGACCTGGACGATTTCGGGACCGGTTATTCGTCCCTGGCCTGCCTGCACCAGTTCCCCATCGACGCCGTCAAGATCGACCGCTCCTTCGTCGCCAACATGGAAAAGGGACAGGACTTCGTCCAGTTCGTCAACGCCATCATCATGCTGGCCGGCAGCTTCCGCATGGCGGTGGTGGCCGAGGGAGTCGAGACCCAGGGCCAGCTCGCCCTGCTGCAATCGCTCAATTGCCAGTACGCACAGGGATACTTCTTCGCCAAACCCATGCCCCCCGCGCAGGCCATCGCCTTCAGCGCTGAGGGAAGAATCCCCGGCACAACTCTGGCGGCGTGACGTCAGGGCAATTGCACGTAGTGGGGCCGACCCACACGGGGGCCGCCAGCCAGCAACATGGGGACGGCGCAGAGGGCGT
>JBIOJL010000586.1:0-2869 GCA_044450885.1 Tepidisphaerales bacterium | reverse complement strand
GTACTTCACCGACGAAAAGATATTCGAAACCCTTGCCCTCTGCGAACAGAATGGCATCAACACGGCCATCCTGCGCCTCGACAGCAACACGCTGCGCATCCTCAACAAGTACTGGAAGGAACGCGGCGGCAAGATCCAGTGGATTGCCCAGATCGCCATCGATCCGCGCGACCTTTCCGACATCAAGCTCGCCATCGACGCTGGCGCGGTCGGCGTCTACACCCACGGCGGCGTGGCCGAATCCCTCCTCAAATCCAAGAATCTCGACATCCTGGGCAAGGCCCTGGACATCGGCAGGCAGAACAAGGTCATCGCCGGCATCGCGGGGCACTTGATCGACGTCCCGATTGCCTGTGAGGCCGCCGGATTGAAACCCGACTTCTACATGAAGACCTTCAACTCCAAGCAATACTGGTCGGCCCAGCTCCCCACGGAGAAGGACAACGTCTGGGACCGCGAGCCGGAGAAGACTGAGGCGTTCATGGCCAACGTCACCTGTCCGTGGATCGCATACAAGATCCTCGGCGCCGGCGCCATCCAGCCTGCCGAGGGCTTCCCCTGGGCCTTCCAGCGCGGCGCGGATTTCGCCTGCGTCGGCATGTTCGATTTCCAGGTGTCAAAAGACGCTGAGATCTGCCGCAAAGCCGTCGAATTCGCCCAAAAGCGCCCCCGCCCCTGGTGCGCTTGATGTGCGGCCCGCTGGGATAGAATGCTGGCCAGCGCCCCGGGGAAAGGCCCGGGCTCCAGCGGATTCCAGGAACTGGACCTCGACGTGAAGGCGACGACGAAGAACTGATGGACAAGTGCTACACGGTGCATAACCACGGCACCTCTCGCAGGGGCCGCACCGAAGTCATCGGGCCAAAATACCGGATGAACGAGTTCCAAGCGGCCGTGTTTCTGGGCCAGTTGTCGGGCGCGAAGGAACGGTTCGCACGGCGGAATGAAAACGCCGCCCACCTGACTTCCCGGCTCAAGGGCTTTCCCGGAGTTGTTCCCCAGAAGCTGTATCCAGGCACGGTCAGCGGTTCCTTCTACCTCTACGGCATGACCTATCACAAAGAGCATTTCAACGACGCCGACCGCAGCCGCTTCCTCGAGGGGCTCTCGGCCGAAGGGATTGACTTGAGCCCCTATATCGATCGCGGACTGCACAAGGAACCGTGGACTACCAATGTGCTGAACTCACGGGCATATCAGAAGATGTTCTCCTCGGCCCGGCTGAAGAAATACCGCGATGAATTGGAGTGTCCCAACTGCGACAAGGTTTGCCAGGAAATGGCCATGATCTGGGCCTCAGGCCCGCTGCTTGGCACCACGTCGGGGATGAGGTGCTCGTTCGCTTCCGTCACCAGCAGGCCGGTTTGCTCAAAGGCGTAGATGACAGCGGGACCAGGGCGACACCGACATGCGCAATATCGACGTCGGCGCCAAGACCTTCTGCGGCAGCCCATTCGAGGTCATCGACCCGGCCAAAAATGGCGGCAAGGCGTTGCTGACGCAGCGGCACTCCGAGAGCGATTTCTCGCAGACCTCGCAGGTCACCGGGCGCTGAAGACGGGTTCCATCGAATAGACCGGCCATGCCTGGATCTTATCCTGCCTCATGCCGGCGGCGAAGACGTTCGGCGGATCACGACCTCCGATTCACGTTCAAGTGCCGCCCGATGCGCGAGCCAACTGGCTGTGGTTGTTTCGCATCGACCGCCGTCCACGGGTAGGATGGATTGCCGCAATGAGAACCTTCACCACGAGCATCGCGTCACTTGCGTACACCCGTTTCTATCGAATCACCTGGTTGATGCTGACGCTGGTGCTCATCGCCTTGCTCTTGGGGGTGCAGGCTGTTCAGGGCGATAGCTCCCGCGTGCCAGGAGGAACCTCGACAGCACCGACCGACTTTTCACAATACTTAAGCACGGCAACCGACCGTGAGTTCATCCTGGAGGACGGTTGGTACACCTTCCCGAACCTGACCCGGCCGGGGATAGTTGTTCGCGCCGAGCATGGAGGCAAAGCGCAGATCAAGAATGGTTTTGCGATCAGCGCCGAGGGTGTGACGATTGATGGCATATCCAGGGAGGGAGAGCAAGGCGCCATTGCGGTCCACTCGCCCGGCGCGACCATCAAGAACTGCCGCTTTTCACGCTTCGGAAAGACGGCCTATGGAGTGGCCGTTTGGGTCTGGGATGAAAGCCTCAGCGCGGCCAACATAACTGTCATCACCGACAATGTCTTTGATGACTGGGGCGGCGCGTTCGCGAGCGCTTGCATCATCATCGGGACGCGCCAGGACATGCCCCACGCCATGGACCAGATCAGTGTTCATGTGCTCAACAACCGGTTCATCCACGGGCCGACGGCCGCCCAGAAGCCGCAGGGCGGTAATTCGGCGATCCAGGCGTTCGACCCGTTTCTGGCTTCCGGCAACTACATCGACACCGTGAATGGGCCGGCCATCCAGAACAAGACCCGCAACTCGAAGATCGTGAGCAATACCATTGTGAACTGCACCGGCTGGGGAGCGCTCTACAATCGGGCTTTCGGCGGCAATCAATGGCTCGACAATGTCGTCATGCACTCGGATTTCGGCTTCGAGGTATACCAGGGCGACGACATCCTGTTCCAGGGCAATGTTTTCTACGACGTCAAGTACTTTGGGAACATCAAGAACTTCCGCGAGGGGACGCATCGCCTGACCTTCCGCAACAACACCTTCTGCCAGAGCAGCGGGTGGGCCGGGATCATCTGGGACAAGAACTCCGGCGGGACGTTCAGTCGAATCGTTTGGCAGGACAACGTCTTTTGTGAGACCAAAGGCAGGGCCATTGCGTGGAGCGGCGACTATGACAAGACGATCTGGGATGAAT
>JBIOJL010000585.1:0-2869 GCA_044450885.1 Tepidisphaerales bacterium | reverse complement strand
GCGTCACCGTGCCGGGCGGCGCCATCGATGCGAGCATGCGCTACGTGATCAGTGCCGCCGGCATGGTGCCCAACAAGGATATCAATGTCGTCACCACCGGCGGTGTCGGCGCGCTCATGACGGCACTTCTGGCGGGAAAACTGGAAGGCGCGCTGCTGCTGTCGCCGGCGACCGAACAAGCCGTGCTCTCCGGCAAGGCGAAAATCCTGATCGATCTGGCCATGGGCCAGGGGCCGGAGGCGCTGAACCAGCCTTTCCTGGTCGGTGTCGTTCTCCAATCCTATCTTCAGGCGCATCCGGATGCGGTCAGGCAGGTCCGGGATGCCATGCTGGAGGCGATGGCTTTCATCAGGAATCCGGCCAATCTTGATCGTGTCACCCAAATCGCCCAGGATAAGGTCTATGGTGGGCAGATCGACGAGGCGGTGGCGCGAAAGTCCATCGAGACCCTGGCCGTCACCATGAACCATCCCTGGTTCGACGAAACCGACCTGGAAAGGGTGCAGGACGTGGTGGAGAAGGTGGGCGCTCCTCAGGCCAAGGTCACCTATGACCAGGTAGTGGCAACTTCGGTCGTCCCGCCGGCTCCCGCAAAGTAATGCCGTCGAACAAGAATTTGCCGTTGTCGCTGGAGTCGGTCACCCATTTCTTCGAGCGGCCGACCCTGGAGAACATCTTCCTGGATATCAGGGACGGCGAATTTCTGAGCATCGTCGGACCCAGCGGCTGCGGGAAGACGACGCTGCTCAACATGATGGCCGGCTTTCTCACCCCGACCAGCGGCAGCGTGCGGATCCGCGGCGATACGGTGCGATCGGTGCAGGCGGGAAAGATCGCCTATATGTTCGCGCGGGACAATCTGCTGCCCTGGCGAAGCGCACTGCGCAACGTAGAACTGGCACTTGAGATGGGCGGCAAGCGGCCGCAGCCCGGGCGCGCCCAGGAACTCCTCGACCTCGTCGGACTCGGCGCCTTCGCGCGCTACTACCCGCGGCAATTGTCGCAGGGCATGCGCCAGCGCGTCGCCATCGCCCGCACCCTAGCGGTGGGCGTCGATATCTGGCTGCTGGACGAACCGTTCGGTTCACTCGACGTGGCGACGAGGACCGTGATCCACGCGGAATTCAACCACATCTGGGAAGCCACCCGCAGCACCGTCGTTCTGGTGACGCATGACCTGGCGGAGGCGATCGCGCTTTCGGATCGCGTGGTAGTGATGACGGCGAGCCCCGGGCGCATCAAGCGCATCTACGAAATTGCCCTGCCGAGACCGCGCCGCGTCTCCGACATGTTTGCCGATGCGGCATTCTCGGAACACTACCGGCAGCTCTGGGCCGATCTCAAGGTCGACATGATCGGCCCCGAGGGGCACTAGCGATGGGCACGACGGTCGGCAAACAGGAGAGCGTGGAGATCGGACAGAGTTCGATCTGGGGGCATATGTACTTCTCCCAACTCCTGGTCTTCGTCATCGTCCTGGTCATCTGGGAAATCCTTTCGCGCTTCTTTCCGCTGTTCGTGGGCGAGCCGGGGCGCGTAGTGACGACCCTGTGGAAATGGCTGCTGGACGGCACGCTCATCACCAATTTCGCACCGACGATCCTCGAGGTCGTCGTGGGCTTCGTTCTCGGTTTCTTCGCTGGTGTCGTTGTCGGCGCCATCCTTGCCTATTCGCCCAGACTGGCTCGGGCAACGCGACCGATGCTGGACGTGTTCAATGCGCTGCCCCGCATCGCCATGGCGCCACTCTTCATCCTCGCGTTCGGGCTGGGGCCGGCCTCCAGCATCGCCCTGGTCTTCTCGGTCATCGTCTTCGTGATCCTGCTCAATACCTATTCCGGCCTGAAGACGATCAATTCGGATCACATCCGGCTGGCACAGAGTCTTGGCGCGACGCGATATGACCTCGTGACCAAGATCATTCTGCCGTCGGTGGTGCCGTGGCTGCTGGCCGGCATTCGCCTCAGCCTCGCCTACGCGGTATCGGCCGCCGTTGTGGGCGAGTTCGTCTCCTCCAGCCACGGCATAGGCTATCTGATGGCGGAGCGTTCGTCCTTTCTCGACACCAGCGGCACCTATGCGGCGCTCCTCGCGCTGGCGCTGTTTGCCTGGCTCCTGACAGGCATCACCTCGTTCATCGAGAAACGGTTTACCTGGACCGAAGCGCCGGATATCAACAATCCACGCTGATCGGCGCCGCGTCACCAACCGGCGAAAACATAGGCTGTTCGAAAGCAAGCACTGGGCTCCGCCCAGACCCGCCAGGGGCCAAGCCCCTCGATTTTATACATAAAGAAATAGGTTTCCAAAGGCCTCCGGCCCTCACCATCCATCAGTTTGTGGTCTGACCCAGAGCTTTGGGGAGGGGCAAGGCGCGGAGCATCAGTCGAATGGCTATGCGGAGTCCTCGTGTGAACCACAAGAGTCTGCTTCTGGCGAGCTTCTTGGGTTGCCGCCGCGCGAGGTTTTTCGGCGGGATCGGATTTTCAACGACATCCCACATTCCCGTCGAGACTGCGTGATTCACGTTTTCCGGCCTGTCGGCCGCACTTGTGCCATCGGCACCGGCTGATAACCCTCCAGCAGCGGTTCGAAGAAAATCTCCACCCTCTCGTCCGTCCTGTCGGGACTTGCCAGGGCGATATTGCGCAGATGCACCTGCAGGCGCGGGCCGTCATCAAGCGCCACGAAGCCGATGGCATACGGCATGAGCTTTTCAAGCTGCGGCAGGAAGCTGCGGCGATAGGTGATCGCGCCGACGAGGGTTCCGCTGCGACGCGCATTGCGCCAGGTGATGGCCGTCGCCAGATCGAACGGCGAGACCGGCCCCGGCGGCCAGAAGAATTGCTGAGTCTTCATGCACCAGGGC
>JBIOJL010000584.1:0-2869 GCA_044450885.1 Tepidisphaerales bacterium | reverse complement strand
CCTGCTCGACGGTGCTGTTGTAGACCTGTCGGTAGAAGGGTTTGGCGTGGTCGGCCCATTGGGGCTGGGGCTCGACGGCGTCGAGGACCAGGCCGCTGCCCTGGAGAAGCTGGCCGAGGAAGCCCTGGGCGGCGCCGACGTCAAGGATGAGTTTTGGCCGGAGTTGCCTCAGCAGGAGCGATATCTGCTGGTGGCTGCTCTTGGGGTCGTGGTGCAGCCGGTAGTGAAGCATGAGATCTCCAGCGGTGGAAGAGGCAGTAACCAAGGGCCGAGCGGACGCAGTTCATCGCGTAGGGGATGCCGTTGACGTGGCAGATTTCGTCGCCGTAGTAGGTGGGGATCGGCACCTCGCGGATGCGATAGCCCTGCTTGAGGAACTCAAGGACGATCTGGGTATCAAAGTGCCAGTTGCTGGTCAGGGAATCCAGCGGAATGTTGCGCAGGGCATGCACCGAATAGGCGCGATAGCCGGAGTGGAATTCGGTCAGATTCGTGCCCAGCAACGAATTCTCCATCCAGGTGAGAATCTTGTTTCCGTAGTATTTGTATGGCGGCATGTTGCCGCGGAGGGCAGCGCCGGGGACCATCATCCGCGAACCCATGACCATGTCGGCCTGGCCGGTTTCCAGCGGGGTGAGCAGTTCCTGCATGACCTCGGGGGCGTATTGGCCGTCGCCGTGCAACAGGACGACGATGTCGAAGCCTTTCTCGATGGCGTATTTGTAGCCCTGGCGCTGGTTGCCGCCGTACATGAGATTGACGGGGTTTTTGTAGATGGTCAGATGGGTGCCTTCCCATTCCTCCTGCAAGGCTTTGCCGACCTCGTGGGTGCGGTCCTTGCTGGCGTCATCGAAGACAAAAACCTCCTCGATCTTCGGCCGCAGTTCCGCGGGGATGCGGTGCAGGGTCTGGCGGAGATGGTTCTCCGCGTTGTAGGCGACCACGAGAATACCGATTCGGGGTTTACGCATGGCTCGAATCCGCATTATAATGGAAAGTCTGGCCTGTGGAACAGCCATCGTGAATACAAGGCCCTCACCCCAGCCCTCTCCCGGAGGGAGAGGGAGCGGAATGCGGGACACAGGCGGGACGCCTGTGCTACAAATATGCGACGCAAGTTGTACATGGAGACGTTCGGATGTCAGATGAACGAGCTCGACAGCGAGCTGGTTCTGTCGCAGTTGCGCGCGCACGGGTACGAGCAGGTGGACGAGCGGGAAGGCGCGGATGTCGTGGTGTACAACACCTGTTCGGTGCGCGAGCACGCCGAGCACAAGGTCTGGTCGCGGCTGGGCGAACTGCGGCCGGCCAAGCAGAAGCGGCCAGACATGGTGATCGCGGTGATCGGCTGCATGGCCGAGCGCGAAGGGACGGGGATCTTCATCAAGTACCCGTACGTCGATATCCTCTGCGGGCCGGCCGAGCTCGATAAACTGCCGGGGCTGCTGCATAACGCGGTGGTGACAAACGAGCGGGTGATCGGTGATCGGTCATCGGTGATCGGTGGAAATTCGGAAGACCGATCACCGATCACGGATCACCGATCACGTTCGCCAGCCCGCCAAGTCGCGCTGATGGGGCAGGCCGTCCGCCGGTCGTCCACGCTCGAAGCGGCGCAGGATACGCTGGAACTGCTGGACCTGTCGCGGTCGGTTTCGCCCAGCGACGATGTGGCCCAGAGCTACGTCCGCATCACCCGCGGGTGCAACAAGTTCTGCACCTACTGCGTCGTGCCCTACACGCGCGGGCCGGAGGTACACCGGCCGCCGCGGAACATTCTCGACGAAGTGAAGATGCTGGTGGATGCCGGGGCGCGGGAGGTGACGCTGCTGGGGCAGACGATCAACCACTACAACTTCGCCCACGGCGACGGGCGGGTCACTACGTTTGCCGACCTGTTGTACATGATCCACGAAGCCGTGCCGTCGCTGCCGCGGCTGCGCTTCGTCACCAGCTTCCCGCGCGATTTCACGGATGCGGCGCTGCAGGCGATGCGCGACTGCCCGCGCATCTGCCGCTACCTGCACGTGCCCGCGCAGAGCGGCTCGGACCGGGTACTTAAGGCGATGAACCGCGGCTACACGGCGCAGCAATACCTCGACTTCATCGACCGCGCCCGCTCGATGATGCACGATCTGTGCATCGCCTCCGACTTCATCGTCGGCTTTCCCGGCGAGACCGAGGACGACCACCGCCACTCGCTGGACCTGATCCGCCACTGCCAGTTCAAGAACAGTTTTATATTCAAGTATTCGCCGCGGCCGGGCACGATCGCCATTCAGCGGTTTGAGGATGATGTTCCCGAGGAGACCAAGCGCCGCCGCAACGCCGAGATGCTGTCGGTGCAGCAGGAAGTGTCGTTCGAGCTCAACCGGCGGATGGTGGGCAAGACGGCGGAGCTGATGGTCGAGGGCGAGAGCGAACTGACGGTGCGGCAGGCGAAGGCGGCGGCCCCCCCGGCCGGGAATGTGGAACTGGGGTGGGAGAAGAGTAAAGCCGCGAGGGCGGCGGCGCGGATCGGTGAAGTGCCGCCAGTTCCCTCACTGGCGGAATCCCCTTCGCCGGAATCCGCCGGTGAGGACACCGGCGGCACTCAGTCGCCGGGACGCCGCACGCAGCTTGTCGGCCGGACGCGCGGCGACCAAGTCGTCTGCTTCGTTGGCCCGGCGATGCTCAAGGGGCAGATTCTCCAGGTGGAGATCACCGAGGCGCGGTACATGACCCTGTTTGGGCGGCGCATGTGACGCCGGCGTCCGCGTTCGTTCGGAGTTCACGCTTAAGCGTGTCTTCGTGCGGGGAACGGCCCAAGACAAGCAGGAGCGTGAACTACGAACCCATTGCCCCCCCCATAAGCCCAATACGCCCCGTT
>JBIOJL010000583.1:0-2874 GCA_044450885.1 Tepidisphaerales bacterium | reverse complement strand
GTCCTGTTGGGAGATGGCCTTGGTTCCGACGAGTGCCTCGACGCGCGTGAAATCGCGCTGGGCGACATCGCGCTCGGCCTTGCGCTGCACGACGGCCGCCCTCGCCTGCGCGAGCAGGGCGTCGAACGGCCGCGGGTCGATGGTGAACAGCTTGTCGCCCTTCTTGACCTCGGCGCCGTCGGCGAAATGGATGTCCATGATCGGCCCGGAGACCTGCGGGGCGACGCTCACGTACTCGTACGCAAGGCATCGCCCGATCTCGTCAATATAGATCGGCACATCCTGTGTCACGGCGGGGACGACCGTGACCGGCGCCGGCGGCCTTCCCGTGCCCATGCCGGGCATCGCCTGCGCCCCCGGCTTCTTGCAGCCGGCCAGCATTCCTGCCGCCGCCGCCGCCGCGACACACATTCGATATATCGTGCGCTTCATAAATTCACCTTGTCGCAAATTCCGACCGTTCCTTGTCTCCGAGCAGCCCGTTGAATACCACGTCCACGATGTCGCGCGCCTGCTGCTCGGCTGGAATCTGGCGGTTGGTCAGGTAGTTCGTGAACATCGTGCCGTAGAGCACGCCGCCCATGACCCGCTTCACCCGCTCGGCGGGCATGTGCCGCAGCCGTCCGCTGTCGATCAGCCCCTGGATCATCGCCCGCCACACGGCCTCGTTTTCCTCGCCGACCTGGAAATAGATCGGCTTGTGCCGGTCGCGGAACTCGGACCGTTCCTGCACGAACAACTCCACGAGTTCCGGGTGGCTGTCGAAGAACTCGAGGTAGGCTTTGACTGCCACCACGATCTTGCGGAGCGGATCGCCCTCGCGGTCGACGGCGACGTGAATGTACACATCCAACTGGCGCACGCCCCGTTCCACGGCCGCCAGGAACAACTTCTCCTTGCTGGGGAAATAGCGGTAGATCGTTCCCTTGGCGATCCTGAGCGGATCGGCGATGAGCTGCACGTCGGTGTTGCGGTAGCCGAGCCTGGCGAAGACCTCGATCGACTGGCAGAGGATTTCCTCGCAGCGCCGGCAGTGCAGGGCCTCATCCCGCGGCCGCCCGCGCTTCCGGCAGACCGCCGAACAAAGCGCATGGCTTTGCTCTGATTTTGTTGACGCATGCGCCATTAAAATAAGGATAGGATGTCGATAGGCTGGCGTCAAGCCATTTCGACGATGGCCAACCACTGCGCGGGGGCTGCACGAAAATGTTAATTTGATACTAAGATATTGTTGCGATCGCATTATGTACCTGCTATAATCAGTTGCACACGGAGGTTACGATCATCGACGCGCTTCGGGACATCCTTATCCGGATCCGCTTCTTCTCGATTTGCATTGCCGTTGTGGTACTCATTGCCGCCGCCCACCAAGGCAGGACCAATCTCGATCTGCTGAACAACCGCCAGGTCTTTGATGCCTTGGATCCAGTCCTGTATCAACGGGCGTTGCAGGCGAGCGTGGCCGACTGTTCGGATGATCCGACGATCGCGCAAGTGAACTGAGGACACGCGTCTGCTGTCGTGCGTTCGTCCGGTTCTCCGCAACCGACTCTTCGCCGGCGACGATTCACGATCACACTCGAAACACATTCCCCGCCAAGCCGCCTGCCGGGGCTGTCGGCTGCTCGACGAACGGCACCGGCCCGATCACCAGCGCGGTGTACTTGAAAAGCCTGGCCGCCGGTTCCCTCCAGGCGTCGGGGGAAAGCCCCATCTTCTCTCCGCAGAGGCGGGTCAGCAGTTGCTCGCGGTTCCAGCCGGTCTCGCGGGCGACCTGTGGCAGAAATGTCCCCGTGCGCCCCTGGTGCGTCAGGAAGATGCCGTGTTCCAGCGGCTCAAAGTCGAGAGGGTTGGCCGCCGGCATGAGAGGCGACAGCACGCTCACTTCCAAGTCCAGACGCGGCAGTTCCTGAAGCGTGACGGGGTTGTTGACGAAGCGCGGATCGTGAAGCGCCGAGATGGCCGAGTCATGCATGCCGACAACGAGCGGGTCGGCCGACTGGATGCGCCCGATGCACCCGCGCAGCCGGTGCGAGGCCGCCTCGTGCAGGGTGACGAAACAGCCGGAAACGGTGTTGAGAACCGGGTCGTTGACCTGCGGCGGCTGGGTCCGCATTCCGCGGAGCGAGTTGACGATGGCCGAGCGGGCCAGATCGAGCAGAAACCGCTGTTGGGCGGGAGTGAGGTTCATGGGCGTATCATACCCGTGCCATCGGCCGCGCTACAATCCCGCAAACGTCGCGCCCAGCCTTCCGGGCTTGCAGGATGTGTCGGAATACCGACAACACAGGCGAGACGCCTGTGCTACGAAATTCGGCCGGGCTACAATCCTGCGACAGCTCTCAGTTTATGCCTGTTCCAACCTGGTCGGCGGCTTATAATGGACGTAGGCCGGTTAGGAAGCGATACTCCCATCGTAAGCCATGGAGCAGTCGGGATGAATATGATGGCATTCCCATTCTTTCCGTTGATCCTCACCGCGGTGGTGATCTTCATCCTGCTGCGGCTGGTGGTGTTCCGCAGTCGGAGTCTCGGCTCGCGCGGCTGGCACATCTGCCCGCGCTGCGGCCGGAGTTGCGAGCCGCACGCCGGTTTCTGCCCGCGGTGTGGAATGAGGCTGTAAGACGTTAATTTTGCTTTAACAGAGGGAGGTTGGTATGCCTCGCTACAGAATATCTCGACCGGATCAAAGTGACGAAACGGGTTCCGAGGGCGCGCCGCCGCCGCTGCCGCCATCGGGTGATCCGCCATTTGGCTACACTCCGCGCCCGCCCCGGCCGCCGGCCAGCATGGCCCAGAACGTTGCCGCCCTGGTGGTGACGCTGCTCATCGTCTACGCAATCTACTTCTGGTTCGGCGTGCGCATCGCGGTCG
>JBIOJL010000582.1:0-2908 GCA_044450885.1 Tepidisphaerales bacterium | reverse complement strand
GGTGACCCCGCCGGACCTGCGCCCGTGGGTGCTGGGGGCGGGCGGATCCTGCGGCGTTCGGCTGGACGGTCCGAACGTCGGCGAGAAGCACTGTCAGGTCATGGTTGACGGCGGCCATGTGAAGATCCAGACGCTCGACTTCGCCTCGGGGACCTGGATCAACGATGCGCCCATCGACGACTCGGTCGAACTTCACGAGGGCGATTCGGTCGGCATCGGCGACCTGGCCTTCAAGGCCGGTATCGAAGCCATTGCCGAAGCCGCGGCGCCCGCGGCCGCTGCCACGGCGCCGGTTGCCGACACTCCCCCGACCACGCCGGCGCCGGAACCGCCGGAGGAGGCGCATCCCGTCACTGCCGGTTCCGCCGCGCACGCCGCGCCCGCGGCCACCGTCGCGCCCAGACCGTCACTGTACCAGCGTTCGCCGCTGGTGCGCGGGCCCGGCCTCTCGCGCGGGCCGGCCGGCGCCTCCGGTTCTCGCGGTGCGTCGGGATCCCGTGGATCAGCGCCCGGCGCGCACCCGCCCGTGTCCACACCGCCAGCGGCCGGCGCGCCGCCTGCGCCGGCAGCGCCAGCGCCCGCGGCGTTGCCGGCCCCCACTTCGCCGCCGGTTGCCGAGCCCCAGCCTGAGCCGGTGGCGGAAGGCTCCGGCACCAATCCCGATGTGGCGGCGATGAACCGCCTCTGGCCCCAGTATGCCGCCCGCCATGATCCGGCCGTGCTGGAACTGATGATGATTCGCGGCCGCGAGCAGGCCAGCAAACTCGGCTTCGTCACCGAGGAGGACATCCAGCAGTTCCTGCAGTGCATCCTGCTGTGCAACGACGATCTGGTCGGCGCAACTTCCGTGAACATGGATGTCTGGTACACGCTGACGACGCAGGGGAAGCCTGCCCAGATGCGGCTCAAGCGCGCCATGACGCTCTCGCAGCGGATCGCCGAGACCCGCTACAAACTCGGAGCGGCCGTCTCGCCCCCGCGGCCCGTCGCGGCCGCCCCGGCGGCTTCCCCGGCGGTTGCCGCGCCCGCCTCGACTGCGGCTGCGACCGGAGAACCGGCGATCGAGGGCTTCAGCATCGTGGAGAAGATTGCCGCGGGCGGCATGGGCGAGGTCTATCGCGCCCGTGACAATGCGCTGGAAGTGGATGTGGCCGTCAAGCTGCTGCGCGAGTTGCAGCCGGCCGCCACCGAGCAGTTTCTCTCCGAGGCCCGTGCCGCCGCCAAAGTGCAGCATCCGAACATCGTGCAGGTGTTGCGCTACGGCCAGACGCCGCAGGGATGCTACTACGTGATGCCCTTCATCAAGGGCATGGACGGCGAACAGCTTATCGCGGCGTTCAAGGGGAACGAGGCGCCGATCAAGCCGGCCAACGAGATCCTGAGAATTGCCGGCACCGATTCGGGGAGTTTTCTACCGGAACTGCAGCCGGCGATCGCCCACCCGCAGCCTTACTATGCGATTGTCGCCACCTGGATCGCCATGGTCGCCGACGGCCTGGAGCGCGCCCACGCCGCGGGCGTGGTGCATCGCGACATCAAGCCGGGAAACCTCATCCTCGCGGCCGACGGCCGGATGATGCTCGCCGACTTCGGCCTGGCCGTCCGCGCCGACCATCGTTATCTGGCCGGTTGCGTCGGCACGCCGCGCTACCTCTCGCCGGAGATGCTGGCCTGCTGGGCCGCCTGTTCCACCGCCAGCGGCCTGGACGAGCGCCTGGACATCTGGGGCCTGGGGCTCACGCTGCTGGAACTGTTGACGCTGCGGACGATCTACGACGGTCCGATGGAGCGGGCCTTGCGGGATATTGCCACGCTCGACCCTCCGCCGGCGCGGCAACTCAATGCCTCGATCTCGCCGGCGCTGGAGGCAATCTGTGCCAAGGCCCTGGCCCGCAACCCTTCGCAGCGCTACGCCCACGCCGCCGACATGGCCGCGGAACTGCGGCTGTTCGTGACCCACGTCGCCCCGCCGGCGCCTGCGGAAGAAACGGAAAACGGCAAGGCGTCCGGGCTCTTCGGCTGGTTGCGGAAGAAGTCGTAGGTTTGTAGTACCGCCTTCAGGCGGTTGTTTGGAGTACCGGCTTCAGCCGGTCTGCAAGACCGCCTGAAGGCGGTACTCCAAACGGCGGTACTCCGAACTACGAACATCCCTTGGGCAGCGCGGTCGCGAGGTTCACTTGGAACGAGAGCTGCTCGAGCTGCACCGCCAGATCCACCGTGGCCACGCCGACCTCGGGCGGGACCGTCAGCGATACCGGCGCGAAATTGAGAATCCCCCGGATGCCCGCCGCCACCAGGGTGTCGGCGACGTCCTGGGCGAAATCCGCGGGCACGGCGATGATCGCCAGCCGGACGGCATTCTGGGCGATCGTTTCGGGGAGTTCGGCCAGGGGCTGGATGCGGAAATTCGCCAGCTTCTTGCTGACCTTGGCCGGATCGGCATCGAACACCGCGGCCAGGCGAAAGCCCTTTCGTTCAAAACCCTTGTAGGCGATCAAGGCCCGCCCCAGGTTGCCGGCGCCCACCAGCAGGACGCTCCAGGTTTTGTCGGTGCCGAGGACGCGCCGGAGCTGTGGGATGAGTTCGTCGATGCGATAGCCGACCCCGGGATGGCCGAACTGGCCGAAATAGGCCAGATCCTTGCGCACTTGGGCATCGGTGAGGCCCAGGCTTTCCCCGAGTTGCCTGGAGGAGAGCTTGCGAAGTTCCTTCTTCTGGAATGCCTCGAGCTGGCGGAGATACAGCGAGAGCCGGCGCACAGCCAACTGGGGAACGGCCAGGTCTGGTCGGGCTTGCTGCATGATTCCTCGTTGCCCGTCAGGGCCAACCAGCCTGCTCCCATCGCTGCTCGCATTGCAATTCGGTTTTTGGGGGCGCGGCGCGCCCCACCCCCCCCTGGTGCCAGGGC
>JBIOJL010000581.1:0-2941 GCA_044450885.1 Tepidisphaerales bacterium | reverse complement strand
GCCTTGCAGAACTGCGCGCAGCACGGCAACGACTGCGAAGTGATGGTGTGGTTCGAGCACAAATGCGGCGCGGTCGCCGCGGGCGACGGTACCGACGCCTTCTGGGGCCTCGGCGACAGCGATGGCGAGGCGCGCGCGGAAGCCCAAAACAAATGCGTGAGCGGCGGCGGCGCGAACTGCGAGGTGCAGGTCTCCCAGTGTTCGAATTGAAGGCCCAAAGGATCCTGGCGCTCTCTAGCCCGGAATGAACATGCCCAACGCGGCCGCGCCCATGACCGCGGTTGCGATCCAGCCGAGGGCGATGATCGGCCGGCTTGCGGTATAAGCGCCCATCACGGATTTCCGCGAGACCAGGACGATAACAACGACCATCAGCGGAACAGCCACGACCCCGTTGATGACGGCGCTCCAGAACAGGGCCTTCATCGGGTTGATGGGCGAATACTGGATGATGAGCGCGACCAAGACGCTGACGGCGATGACGCCGTAGAAGCCGCGGGCGTCGGCGGCCTTGCGCTCAAGTCCCCATTTCCAACCCATGGCCTCGGCAACGGCATAGGCGGCGGAGCCGGCCAGCACCGGAACGCCGATGAGGCCAACGCCGAGGATGCCTAGCGCGAACAACATGTAGGCAAAATCGCCGGCGAGCGGTCTCAGCGCGCTCGCTGCTTGCGCCGCCGTCTGGATGTCGGTCACGCCCGCCACATGAAGCGTGACCGCGGTTGCCAGAATGATGAAATAGGAGGTGATGTCCGAGTAAAACATGCCGCTCCAGGTATCCCATTGGATGCGCCGGAGCTCCCGGGGTGCGGAACGCTTGTCACGCGCGAGCGGCTTGGCGCGGTGATGCATCTGCATGTCCTCGACCTCTTCCGACGCCTGCCAGAAGAAGAGGTAGGGACTGATGGTGGTGCCGAAAACGCCGACGACGACGGTGGCGGCGTCCGAATTCGGCGTGAAGCTAGGCCAGAAGCTGCGTAGCGCCACCTGACCCCAGGGGACGTGCACGGTGAACAGGACCGCCGCATAGGAGAGCAGCGACAGCGTCAGCCACTTCAAGAAGTAGACATACCGGTGATAGGGGACGAAGACCTGCAGCAACAGGGTTCCCATGACGAAGACTACCGTCATGATATGCCGGTCGAAGCCGGTGACGAGCTCGGCGGTTTCTCCCATGGCGGCGACGTCGGCGGCGATGTTGAGGGTATTGGCAACCAGCAACATAAACACCACGCCCTGGAGCACGACCGGGGGAAAGGCGGCCTTGATGTTGGCGGCAAGCCCTTTGCCGGTGACCCGCCCGATGTCGGCGCACATGGACTGGATCGCGGCCATTAGCGGGAACGCCACCGGCATGGTCCACAGCATGTTGAGACCGAACTGGGCGCCCGCCTGGGAATAAGTTGCTATGCCGCTTGGATCGTCGTCGGCCACGCCGGTGATGAGACCCGGCCCGATCCGCGCCAGAGGGTGCTCCTTGAGCCGCGCCAACAGCGACGAAAACCTGCTTGCGCGGGTTCTTCCTTTGGCTGCGTGGTGGGAAGGCTTCATTGGCGGCTCTCCCGACTAGGGCGAAGCCGGCACCCGCGTACCGGACGACCGAAAGAAAGACTGTGCGGTAGCACCGACGGTCAAATCAAGCCGGGCGGACCGTGGGGATCTTTCCATCAAGGCGCATTTTCCGTCGAGACACCCAATTGTCCCGCCTTGGCCTGGCCTTGTGTTACAATGCTTTCGCAATCGACCGTGCAGATCCTGGGAAAACGGGGGGATCGGTGCCGGTGTCGGGGTTGAACCAGCAGAATAGTGCGTTAGGGTCGGCCGAGGCGGTGGCGTCCGGCTCGCCCGGCGAGAAGCCGTGGCTGAAGCGCAAGGACTGGGCGGCAGGCATCATGCGCGACAGCGTCGGGCTTCATCTCGACGTTTTCGTCATCGCGTTCATGGGCCTGGTTTTCCTGGCCGTTGCCTTCGGCTTCTATCACGAGCGATTGCATTTGGCGCCGGACGGCGGATTTGGGCCCTTCATTCCCATAGCCATCTTCGGCCTGGTGGGCGCCGGCATGACGCTGAAGGCCGTGCATCTGGTCATGAGCTGGGCTAGGTACGGCCGCTCGCGCCTCAAGCTCGAGACGGTGCCGATCCCGCTCGGCGGGGCCATGAAGGCCGAGCTCATCATGACCCGGCAGTTCCGGGCCGGCCGGCAGCTGCGCGTCACGCTGAAATGCGTCAATTCAGTGGTGCATGACTACCAGTCGATCAACAAGCCCTTTCCCACCGCCGAAGAAAGGTCGGTCGACTCTCACGCCGTTTGGCAGGACGAGGACACGCTGGTCTCCGACGGCAGCGGCCTGTTCAAGATCGCCTTCGCGGTTCCCGCCGACCAGCCGGCGACCACGTTCCCGAACGGCCGGGACTGGCGGACTTGGGTGCTGGACGTGGAGGATGCGAGCGGCCGAACCCAGGCCTATCACGCCGAGTTCGAATTGCCGGTGTTCGCGGCATCGCTCGGCGCCGGCGAGGCGGCCGTCGTGGCGGCCATCGCCGCGGATCGTGAGCGCAGGCTGGAGGACTACAAGCCCGGGCCGGGCTTCAGGGTAAAGATCAGGCCGGCGGCCGAGGGCGGGACCGAATTCCTCATTCCGCCAATGGGCAGAGCCGGGGGAGCGATTCCCCAGTCCATCGTATTCGCAGTTTCGTTTGTCCTGATGCTGCTCGCGTTCGGCCAATTCCCCATGGCGATCATCATCCCCTGGGGCATCCTCAACCTGCTGCTCTATCTCTGGCTCGCGCGCCTCTGGTTCGCGCCCGAGCGCATCGTCATCGGCAACGGCCTCATCCGCGTAACCAATGGCCTCTTCCGCATCACCCAGTCCATGGCCATCGACCAGGTGGCGTCCATTCACGCCGTGCCGATCGAGACGCCCTGGGTGGTCACCGTCCG
>JBIOJL010000580.1:0-2943 GCA_044450885.1 Tepidisphaerales bacterium | reverse complement strand
GCACAGCCCCACCGGCCCGGCGCCCAACACCGCCACGCGATCGGCCGCACGAATCCTCGCCAGGTCCACCGCGTGGATGGCGACTCCGAGGGGTTCCATCAGCGCCACCTCGCCCCAGTCGGTCCCGGCCGGCACCGGGAAACAGTTCCGCGCCGGCACGATCATCCACTGACACATCGCGCCATCATTCGGATACAATCCGCAGAACCGGTGATGCAGGCAGAGGTTGGGATGACCTTCCTGGCAGGGCCGGCACTGGCCGCAGATCTGGCACGGGTCCACAGCCACTGGCGTGCCCGCTGCCAGCGGCCGGAACTCGCCATCGACGGCATCCGCGCCAACCGCCTCGACAACGCCTCCAAACTCGTGGCCCAGGATCAGGGGCCCTTGGAGCGCTGTGTCGCCGATCCGGCCGTGCAAATAGGTGTGCAAATCGCTCCCGCAGATCCCCACCGCGCCCACGCGCAGCAGCACCTGCCCCGGCCCCGGCGGATCGGGGTGTGGCACATCCTCCACCCGCATGTCCGCCGCACCGTATAGCCGCGCTGCACGCATGGTTGTCTCTTCCACTTCGTGCCTCAATCCTTTGGGCTGCGGCTACCCGACGTGGTGATACGTATTCCATCCCAGGTAGTTCGTCAGCGCATCGTCGATCGCCGCCGCCACGTTCGCCTTGGTCGCGGCCACATGGTGCTCGAACCCGTTGCGGCAGATGAAGCCCAGCAGGTCCTGCAGCGCCGGCAATTCCACCACGCCGTATCCGCCATACGTGTCCAGCCGGTCCTCGGTGAACCGGCCTTCGCCGTAATACGCCGCCACGATTCCGTTGGCATCGTCCGTGGACACACGGCAATAGGTGAACGGCCCCGGCGTTACCCGGCCCACAATCGTGCCGAAGGCGTTCTCCTTGCCGACCGTGCCCGCGATGATCTCCTGATAGTCCATCCGCTGGTCGATGAAGAACTCCTTCGGCAGGTTCGAGCAATGGAACACCACGCCTTTATTCGGGTCCGTGCCGTAGTTGTTGTTCCAGTCCAGCAGCGCGGCCGGCTTGCCCGAGGCCGCCTGCAGAATCAGCATGCCCACCAGCCCCGCGATGTCGGTCTCGCAGGCACTGGGCAGCAGGTTGTTGGACATCATGCTCATCAGCGTACACGGCGTCACGCCGTAGAATTCCTCCAGCGCGGTCCAGCACTGGATCGCCGTCGCCGACAACTGGCAGTCGACCACGTAGCGGTCGACGACCACGCCCAGCTTGGCCATCCGCATCAGGCTCTCGGCCGCAACCCCTTCGGTCTTCGTGTACGCCTGAATGGCGGCGAGTTTGGCCTGCACATCCTTGTCGCCGTCGTTCAGCCGTTTGATCCGCCCGAGCACTTCGGAGAGGTCGAGCGTCTCCACCGTGATCCCCGTGGCTTCCAGCAGTTTCTCGCTGAAGCGCACCGTGTTGAACGCCGCCGGGCGGGCACCGATGGCGCCGATGCGGGCGTTGCGGAGTTTCTTCACCACCTTGCAGGTGGACACGAAGCGTTGCAGATCGCCCGAGAATTCCGGCCCGGTCGGATCGCAGGTGTGCAGCGTGGTCAGCGAATACTTGACCCCGTATTGCTTGAGGTTGTTGCACGCCGACATCTTCCCGCAGAAGCTGTCGCGACGATTGAGGATCGTCATCTTGGCCGCGTCGTCGTTAAACGCATGCACCAGCACCGGCACATTCAGCCCGGCCCACCGCAGCGTGTTGGCGATCGCCCGCTCGTCGCCGAAATTCGGCAGCGTCACCAGCACTCCGTCGATCTCGTCGCGATGGGCCTTGAGCAGGTCCGCGCACTTCTGCGCATCCGCCAGCGACTCCACCGCGCCGTGTTTGGTCGCGTCGGCCGCCAGCAGGATCGGCTTGATCCCCTGCTTTTCCAGCACGCTGATAATGGTTTTGCGCCCCGTCTCGCACAGGTGCCCCGGAAAGAAGCCCCGGTTGCCAACGACTACGCCAAGAGTGGTGTTCGACATAAGTTCCTTTGCGGTTGCATCCTTTAATAAAGAAAGTTAAGTATCGCTCCGCCCGCACCGTGTCAAGTCCGATTTGCCGCCGGTACGACCAGGGATGTGACCACAAATCCCGGAGGGCCGTGCTTCCGCACGGCCGGGAATGGTCGCCCCGCGAAGCGGCCGCAGCGGACTGCGGCCCTCCCGGAAAAATGGTCGTACCCGCGACAATGAATTCCCGCAAACCGAGAGGCCGTGCTTCCGCGCCGTTGAAACCGCGATCAACGATCGCGGCTACGGACGGCTCACCTTCGGCGCCAGCACCTGCGCGCTGCGGCAGGGAATATACAACTGGATGCTCTGCTTCCGGTCGTGCGACCCAACGGCCTGCTTGCCATACGTCACCGTTTCGTCGACCAGCCCGAAGCCTTCGAACCGTTTGTTGTCCGTGTTGAGGATGATCCGGTAATCGGCCGGGTCCGGCACCGGGATCCGCAGATCCGTGTACGACGCCGTGGCGTGGAAGTTGAAGACGAACACCAGCGGCCCGCGCCGGTAAACCAGCAGGCGATGATCCTCGTGGACAAACAACCGTTCGATAAACGGATCGCTCAACAGGTTGCACACGCTGTCCAGGTTCTGCATGGCCTTGTCGAACTCGTTCAGCCCGGCATAGCGCAGCAGCGGGCTGTCCACCAGCGACCACTGCCGCCGGGCATACTTGTGCGAGAAACCGTTGCCCTCGCGCGGGAAATCCACCCACTCCGGGTGGCCGAACTCGTTGCCCATGAAGTTGAGCCAGGCTTCGCCGCCCAGCGAGAACGTGATCAGGCGGATCATCTTGTGCAGCGCAATCCCCCGGTCGATGACCACGCTCCGGGAGTTGCGGTTCATGTGCCAGTACATCTCCTTGTCCATCAGCCAGAAGGCGATCGTCTTGTCGCCCACAAGCGACTGATC
>JBIOJL010000579.1:0-2964 GCA_044450885.1 Tepidisphaerales bacterium | reverse complement strand
TGGGAATAAACTGTGAATAGGTATCTACCCTATTCATCCTTGACCCACGACCGTCGATCAAGTTAACTCACGGCATGCCATGGGCTTGGCTGCTGGAGACAACTCGTGCCTGAGGCCGCTGCAAACGCCGGCCCAAAAGGATCCCCCGGCACTTCGGGAGGCTGGCCATTGATGGGTCCGTGCGAATGATCACGGATAGCGCGCCGAGCCCCGAGCTCCTGGGCATCTGCGACGACGATGCCCGCGGCGCGTTCTCCGCGGCGACAGCGCGAATCATGGCCTATTGGGCCGATGAGTGCGCGCGAAACTTCGACAAGCTCATGGCGCATTTCACCAGCGATGCCGAGGTCGTCACGCCCGACGGGACCTTCCGCGGCCGTGACGCGGTCGCGGCCGTGTATCGAAAAAGCTTCGACGATTTTCCGGGCCTCAGGGTCGACGTGAAGGCGAGCTTCGTGGGACACGGGGCCCATTGCTACGAGTACAGCGCGGTGCTGTCCGATACCGCCGGCAATGACTGGCTGGTCGAGGGAATCAACCTGATGAAACTCAAGGACGGGTTGATTGCCAGTCTGCGCTCCTTCGAAGACGCCCCGCGCCGGCTTGCGGCCGAGGGCGGATCCCAATGACCGGGGACGATGGCGTCATTGACGGCCGGCCGGGCGAAGCTTGTTATGGCGGGAGCGGCGTCGCAGTCGGCCCGAATTGACGTGGGTACAACGCAAGGCGGCACTCTAGGCGCGCGCGTGCATGCGTCGCGCGATGTGACCTGAACGACAAACTCGAACGCGCAATGTGGGGGGAACCATGACAAACAACACCGGAAACCGGGGCTCGACCGACTTCGTCGAACTCACGGGCAAGGACTACGTCGCCATCACCGCGCTCAAGCCTGGTGCGGTCGGGCTCTCGGGCGCGATCATGCAGAATGTCACGCATATCGCGCCGGCCATCGCCGCGTTCTTCTTCACCCAGACTCTGGTCGGCGTCGCCGGCGGCCAGGCGCCGCTGGCCTATTTCATCGGCCTGCTGATCGTTATCCCGCTCGGCGTATGCCTGATGCAGCTTGCGAAGAAGTTTCCCTCGGCAGGCGGATATTACACCTATGTGAGCCGCACGCTTGGGCCGGTCATGGGATTCCTGACCGGCTGGGTGTTCGTTCTCTACTCGCCGGTCGTGGCCGGGCCGTCGCTCGCGGTTCTGGGCCAGATCCTCCAAGACGAACTATCGTCGAACTATGGCATCACCTGGTTCCATTGGTGGTACGCGGTGGTGGTCGGCATTCCTCTGGTGGCTTGGGCCGGCTACACCGGCGTGTCCTTCTCGATCAAGTGGATCGTCGTGGTCGGCGCGGCCGAGTTCCTGATCGTGCTCGCCTTGGGACTTTCCGGTTTGGCCAGTCCGGGGCCGGGCGGATTCTCGCTGGCCCCGTTCACCACATCGTTCAATCCCGGCGGGATCGCGACCTTCTCCGGCGTCTTCATAGCGGTCGTCCTGACCGTGCAGGGGTTGACCGGATGGGAGGCGGCGGTTCCGCTCGCGGAGGAGACCGAGAACCCGCGCCGCAACGTGCCACGCTCGATCATGGCCTCGATCCTGATCATCGGCATCATGTTGGTGATCGCCCAGTGGGGCCAGTTGATCGGCTGGGGCACCAACGACTTGCCGAAGCTCATCTCCTCGTCCGAACTGCCTGCCCTGGTCATCGCCCACCGCATTTGGGGCGGGGCCTGGTTCTTGACCCTGCTGGCGATGATGACCTCGGTGCTGGGCGCGAGCCTGGCCTGCCAGAACGTGGCGACGCGCATGTGGTACAGCATGGGCCGCAGCGGCGTGCTGCCGGCGGCCTTCGCGAAGGTTCACCCGACCCGCAAGACCCCGACGGCGGCGGTGACGGCACAGTTGATCCTGTCGATCATCCTTGGCTTCGTCTTCCCGGCCTGGATGGGGACCTGGGCCTTCTTCATCTTCTTCATCGGCTACGTGCTGGTGCTGGGCGTGATCTTCGTGTACGTCGCGGCGAATGTCGGCCTTACGGTGTATTTCTGGACGAAAGAGCGCAGCGAGTTCAACTGGCTCCTGCACTTCATCTTCCCCATAGGGACCAGCCTCATTCTTATTTACTCCGTCTACGCAGCGTTCACGCCGTTTCCGGCCGCACCGAACAACTGGACGCCTCTGGTCGCGGGAGTCTGGCTGCTTCTGGGTATCGCCATCGTCCTGTGGAAGAAGATGACCGGCGACGTGGCCTGGCTGGGCAAGGTGGCCGAGGTTGTCGCCGAGCGCGAGGAGACGGCGGCCGAAGAGGCGGCGGGAAGGCCGCTGTAAGTGTGCTGAAGAAAGGGGCCCGGAAGGAAGCAGTCCGATGATGGAGTTGCCGAAGAAGCCGCCGGTAAGATTCTACAAGACGGAGTTCAAGCGGGACGAAACGCCCATATCGGAAGGCGGGTTGTGGCTGAACGGTCGCAAGGACGGTATCGATTGGGCGGACGTCCTGGTGAAGGACGGGCGGGCCTTCGGCGAAGTGACTCGAATGATGTCGGCCGAGCGGCGGGCCGAGCAGAGCGTGCTGGGTGCCGGCGCGGCCGCCGGCGCCCAGCAGGGCGATTACGACGATCCGACGGCGGTCCTTGCCGGGAAATGGGGCAGGGACCAATACGCAAAGGCCCGCGTGTTCAGCCGCAAGCAGACCGACAAGTATTTCCAGGAAGTGGAGATCCGTTTGCGTAGCAGCATGCTGCCCCACCATTGCGACGGCTACGAGGTTTTCTGGCGCTGCCTGAAAACGGACGCCGGCTACGCCGAGATCGTCCGGTGGAACGGCAAGATCGGCGATTTCACATCACTGGCGAAACTGGTCGGGCGCCAGTACGGCGTCGAAGATGGCGATCTCATCGAGGCATCCATCGTCGGCAATGTCATTCGCGGCTATCTGAACGGCAAGGAGGTGATCTCCGCGACCGA
>JBIOJL010000578.1:0-2980 GCA_044450885.1 Tepidisphaerales bacterium | reverse complement strand
GCTGGAGCCTTCCTCGACTTTGGTGAGCTTGGAGGGGAGTTCGAACTTTCCGAGACGTTTGGGCATGGCGATGAACTCTAGGATGAGCGTTGAGGGTTGAGAATGTGAATGATGGGGCCGGTCAGAAGCGCGAGTAGAACTCGACGATCAGCTGTTCGTTGACGCCCTGTTCCATCTCTTCGCGGGTGGGCAGGCGGTTGACTTTGGCCTTGAGGGCCTCGACGTCCATGCTCAGCCAGCCGGGGACGTTGCGGATGCGGTTTTCCTCGAGGTTGCGCGTGGCCATCTGGCGGGAGGCCGGAGCGCTCTTGACCTCGACCTCGTCGCCGGCCTTCACGCCGTAGCTCGCGATGTCGACCTTGTGGCCGTTGACGCGGATGTGGCCGTGGTTGACGAACTGCCGGGCGGCGGCGCGGGACTTCGCCAGGCCGAGCAGGTAGACGACGCTGTCGAGGCGGGTCTCAAGCAGCTGGAGGAAACGCTCGCCGGTGACGCCGCGCTCCTTCTTGGCCATCTCGAAGACGCGACGGAACTGGCGTTCGAGCAGGCCGTAGATGTAGCGCAGCTTTTGCTTTTCGTTAAGGCCGACCGCGTATTCGGAGAGCTTGCGGCGGAGCCGGGGGCCGTGCTGGCCGGGCGGATAGTTGCGGCGTTCGAGGGCCTTGCCGGAACCGAGGATGTGTTGGTTGAAACGGCGGCTGAGGCGGGTGGTTGGACCGGTGTAACGAGCCATGGCGGGAAAGGAGGTTGACGGTGGAGCCGAAGGTTAGACGCGACGGCGTTTGCGCGGACGGCAGCCGTTGTGCGGGACAGGCGTGACGTCGATGATGGAAGTGATCTCAAGGCCGATGGCCTGCAGGGCGCGCACGGCGCTGTCGCGCCCGAGTCCGGGACCGGACAGGCGGATGACGACGTCCTTCAGCCCATGGGACATGGCATTACGGGCGGCATCCTGAGCCACCACCTGTGCGGCGTAGGCCGTGGACTTGCGGGAGCCGCGGAAGTTACACTTGCCGGCGCTGGACCAGGCGAGGACCTGACCCTTTTGGTCGGTGATGGAGACGATGGTGTTGTTGAACGAGGCGAGCACGTTGGCCACGCCGGAGGTGACGTTCTTCGAGCCCTTGGCCTTGCGCACCTTGATGGCGCCCAATTCCTCCTTCAGGAGGTCCTCGGCCGTCGGCTGCTTGGCGACGCCGCCGATGAGTTCGACGGGCTTGGCGGGAGCGGCCGCCGGCTCGGCGCCCTCGGCCGCGGGTTTGGCGGCCTTGCCGGATTTCTTTTCGACGGCCGGCGTCGCCTCGGGGGCGGCGGCAGGCGCGGGTTTTTCCTTCTTGGGAGCGGACTTTTCTTCAGCCATGGCGGGTATTAATTATTCTTTGGCTTTGGCGACACCCACGGTCTTGCGGGGGCCTTTGCGCGTGCGCGCGTTGGTGCAGGTGCGCTGGCCGCGGACGGGCAGGCCCCGGCGGTGACGGACGCCCCGGTAGCAGTTGATGGCCTGCAGGCGCTTGAGATTCGCGGCGATTTCGCGGCGCAGGTCACCTTCGAGCACCCACTTGTGCTCGGTGATGACGTGGAGGATCTTGTTCATCTGCTCCTCGGTCAGGTCCGAGGCGCGCATGTCGGGCGACAGGGCGGCCTCCTTGACAATGATGTCGGCCCGGGCGGGTCCGATGCCGTTGATGTAACGGAGGGAGTACGCGACTTTCTTTTTCGCGGGAATTTCTACACCGAGGAGACGTGGCATGTTGGATTAGGTTGAGAGTTGTAAAGATGAAGTTGGGAAAGGGAGGATTCAGCCCCGGGCGGCAGGCGGCTGAGTGAGGACTTCGGGGCCTTGATCGGTCGTGAGCACAGTGTGTTCGAAGTGGGCGGAGGCCGAACCGTCGGCTGTGACCACCGTCCAGCCATCGGCCAGGGTCTTGGTGCGGTAGCCACCGAGATTCACCATGGGTTCGATCGCCAGGGTCATGCCGGGCCGGATCTTTTCACCGGTACCGCGGCGCCCGAAGTTGGGAATCTCCGGCGGTTCGTGCATGGCCTGGCCAACGCCGTGACCGACCATGTCGCGCACGACGCTAAACCCCTGGGCTTCGACGTAGGCCTGGATGGCATGGGAGACATCGCCGATGCGATTGCCCACGGTCGCCTGGGCGATGCCGAGGTCGAGGGATTCACGGGTCACACGGATGAGTTTTTCGAGTCGGGCATCAATCACACCGACGGGCAGCGTGAGGGCGTTGTCGCCGATGTAACCGTGGTAGTCCACGGTGACATCGAGCGAAACAATATCGCCGTCGCGCAGGATACGGCGGAACGATGGGATGCCGTGAACGACTTCCTCGTTGACCGAGATGCAGGTGTGCGCCGGGTAGCGGCGGGAGCCGATTTGATAGCCGAAGTCGGCGCTGCGGGCTCCATGGCCGGCCATCAGGTCGCGGCCAGCTTCGTCCAAGTCTTGGGTCGTTACGCCGGGCCGCACGAGGGGCTTGAGAGCTTCAAGCACCGCCGCGGCGATGGCGCACGATTCGCGCATCCGGGATATCTGGTCCTGGGTTTTGACCAGACTCATGCCGGAATGGGCTCCGGTCCTTCGATGAGAAGACCGAGCGTGCGATAATGTTCGAGGACGGGAGCCGGGGCGTCCGCCCCGGCGAGGACACCCGACAACGATTCGTCGCGGGCCTCCAGCCATTCATCGAACACTTTTGCTTGGAGCAGCGTAGCCGGGAAGTCCGTGAGGACAAAACCCGCATCAGGTTTGCGCGCAAAAAACCACCGGCGCATCGACGCCAGCACGGTTTCAGCGGTCGCCGGGAGGCGACTGCGACGCGAAATCTCCGACCGCATCAATCCGGCGGGAGAGACGTGCTCAATCTGCAAAGAACGTGCCCGGTCCATCATTTCTTCCGTGCGAAAATAAATCGGTCCGAGCAGAAGGAGTTTCGTTTGGGCGGTGGCGCCTAAATAGGAAAAG
>JBIOJL010000577.1:0-2983 GCA_044450885.1 Tepidisphaerales bacterium | reverse complement strand
TAGTCTTCGCGGGCCCCGTTCCTCTTGGCCACGTTGGCGGCGTTCACGACGCTGCCCGCCGTCGAGATCATGTCGTCGTAGATGACGGCCACCTTGCCGTCCAGCGAGGCGCCGATCAGGTTGGCGGCCTCGGTCTTGGTGGCGCTGCTGCGGCGCTTGTCGATGATGGCGATCGACCCGCCGACTTTCTTTTGATGGAGGAGGGCCCGCTTGATGCTCCCCTCGTCGGGACTGAGCACCACGAAGTCCTGGTTAGGGATCTCCAGGCTGCGGACGTACTCGTTGATGACCGGGCCGGCGTGCAGGTGGTCCACCGGGATGTCGAAGAAGCCCTGGATCTGGGCGGCGTGCAGGTCCAGGGCGAGGACGCGGTCGGCGCCGGCCCGGGTCAGCAGGTCGGCCACCAGCTTGGCGGTGATCGGCACGCGGCCCTGGTCCTTGCGGTCCTGGCGGGCGTAGCCGTAGTACGGCAGGGCCGCCGTGATGCGTGCGGCACTGGCCCGCTTGAAGCTGTCGATCATGATCAGCAGCTCCATGAGGTTGTCGTTCACCGGCGGGCAGGTGGGCTGGACGATAAAGATGTCACGTCCGCGCACGTCCTCCTCGATGCGCACCGAGATTTCGCCGTCGGGAAAGTTATCCAAGGTGATCTTGCCCAGGGAGTCGTCGAGATGGCGTGCGATCTTCTCGGCCAGTGGGATGTTGGCGCGGCCGCTGAAGACCTTCATTCGGTTGTTCACGTTCATCGCACGCCCTCATCGCGGAAAGCAAGCCCCGGACTGGTATTATGAACGCCGGAAGAAGATGCGTCCAGCGCAGGCCGAACGGCTCACGCAAAGACGCCAAGCCGCAAAGGAGCCCAGTTGCGCTGCCTCTTTGCGCCTTGGCGTCTTTGCGTGAGCTTTTTCGCGCGCTCACCGCACCAGCCATTCCGCGACCTTCTCCGCCTCGAGCTTGTCCCCCGAGGTGTGGAGGTGATCGGCGGCGCCGGCGGCGGCATAGGCAGCCTTGAGCCACTGGCCCATGCCGGTGCCGCGATTGTTGTGGATGGAGAGTTCGCCCGGCGCCACGAGGGCGGCGAGTGCCGGCAATCCGCCATATTTGGCGGCCCCCGGCAGCATCATCTCGTCGGCGATGGCCGCCACTTTTTCGAAGCGGAAGCCGTTGATGTCGGCCGCCGTCCGCGCCACCGCATCGCCGCACAAGCCACGGGCCAAGACCACCCAGGGGCCGGCCTTTTCCCAGCCGACCAGGTGGACCGTGTGAAATAGCCGGGCGTACTTGACCGTCGTCACCGCCGTCAGAATGTCGTGGACCCGCTGCGCCACAAGCGGCCGGTTGTAGCCGAAGGTATAGCCCGCGTAGGTGCCACTGATCGGCATCGGCTTAGCAGCGCCGAACTCTCCCGTCAGGAACACGTCCGGCGCGAAAATCATCGCCTTGCCATCGATGATTCGCTGTGCCGCCGGCACCAACTTTCCGTCCTTGAACAGGCTCGCCTTGCCAGCCGGGTGAATCCAGACTACCACAGTCCCGTTGGGGTTCCTTCCCCGCCAGCATGATGGCCGGGACTTGCTCGCCGGCTCCCTTGCGGCCGATCAGGTGGCGCCGCAACACCAGGTCACCGCGCTTGACTAACTCGCCGACTAACTTGCCCTCCACGTCTTCCGGTTTGGGCAGCTCGTCGTGAATCATGACGCGCAGCGCTGTCCCGATGACACCCTGGAACTCCTTCAGCGAGTCGGCATCCTTCGGCCGCAGGGCCATGATCTGTTTGTCCGACGCCTCGGCCATGTACTGCCGCAACCGGTCCGCCTCGGCGGCGTCCCGGGGGCGCGGGTGCTCCGCGTCGTAGACCGACAACTCCTTCGGCGGCACCGGCACGAACGGCTTCTCGACGACCGGCTCCTTGAGGCCGAGGGCCAGGTGCTTGTTGAACCAGTTGTACATGATCTCACGGCTGACCTGGTTGTAGTTGTGGTCGAACTCGATGTGAGCCTTCGCCATCACCTTGTCCTCGGCCCCGTAGAGCTTGTAGAGGGCCTTGAGCTCGGGCAGCCCTTTCCTCTCGATCTCCTTGGTCCAATCGTTGGCGCCACTCATGCCGAGCGGTTTGGGAGCGAAGACGGCGGCAATGTCGATATTGCCGATGTCTTGGCGCAGATAGGAGCAATTCTCGCAGATACAGCCGCCTTGCATGGCGGTGGAGACCATGACGGCCGGGAAGGCCGCCGTCGGCCGATCATCCACGGCGCAGAGCATGAACGTCTGCGTGCCGCCGCCGCTGGCCCCGGTGACGCCGATCCGCTTCGCGTCCACTTCCGGCAGGCTCAGCAGGAAATCGAGAGCGCGGATGCTGTTCCAGGTCTGCAGGCCCATGGCACTCTGGAGGCGCAGTTCGGCGGCCACGTCGGCGAAGCCCGCCGCGTGGCCGATCGGCTTGCTATCGGCGACGCCGACCATGTCGTAGTGGAACACGATGCATCCCAGGCGCGCCAGTCCGGCACATCGCGCCTGGAGGTGATAGCGAGCCGCATCCAAGGTCGTCTCACCACCACCCTTGACCAGCTCCTGGGCGGCCTTTTCGCCGGCATCGTAGAAACGGCCATCCTTCCAGTGCCCGTGCGGGCAGAGGACGCCGGGAAACGGAGGCGTGGCGGACCCGCCTCGGGGACGGTAGAGGTTACCCGTACAAAAGAATCGGGGGTAACTTTCGAAATAAACCTTCTCGATGGAGTAGCCTTCCAGGTCGATCCGGTCAAAGACCTCAGCCCGTAACGGAGTCTTTTCGGGAAGCGGCCACAAGCCCGCAGCGGCCAGGTTCTGTTCTCGCAGCCTGGCCGCCCGTGCTTCCCATTTAGCCCGCGATTCGGAGTGCGGAGGCGTCCTGGGCGTATCCAGTGTGCGCACCTCCAAGCGACGGTCCCGGGCCGGGAGATCGCGCGGGTCCGCGACCGGCGACCGAAATGCCACGCCTTCTCTC
>JBIOJL010000576.1:0-2987 GCA_044450885.1 Tepidisphaerales bacterium | reverse complement strand
CAAAATCGTCCTATCCCGGCTTGGCCGCCGGCGGCGTCACCGTGACGTCCGCTTCGGGCAGCGGCTCGACTTTCACATCCATCCCCTTCAGCTGCTTGTCGAAGAACGTCTTGATCAGCTCCCGCACCGCGGGTTTCTGGAACACCGGGCCGCCGTGGCCGCCGCCGGGGAACTTCTGCAGCGTCACCGGCGCGCCCGCCTGCCGCAGGGCGTCGGCCAGCTCCACGCTCTGGGCAAACGGCACATGCACGTCGGCCGTGCCGTGCAGGATCAGGAACGGCGGATCGTCCTTGCCGACGTAGTGGACCGGGCTGACCGCGTCCCCTTTTTGTTTGTCGGAACCGAGGTCGACTCCGATGAGCCCCGAGTACGGGTCGCCCGGCGTGTTGAACTTGTAGATGCTCTTGACGGTGTCCGCGGCCGCCTGGGCCATGACCGTATTGAAGTCGGTCGGGCCGTAGAAGTCGCAGACGGCCTGCACGCGGTCCGGCTGATCCTCGTTCCCGCCGACCGGGGCGAACGCCCTGGTCCCGCCGGCCGTGCCGAGCAGGGCCACAAGGTGCCCACCGGCCGAGTCGCCGCCGACGCCGATGTGCTCCGCGTCGAGGTTGTACTTTTTCGCGTTGGCCCGGAGGAAGCGGATGGCGGCCTGGCAGTCCTGGATCTGGGCGGGGAAGGCCGCCTTGTTGCTGAACCGGTACTCGACGCTGGCGGCCGCGTACCCGTGCGGGAGCAGGAACGCGAGCCCGCAGCCGTCCTTGCTGCCGCCGCGCCATCCGCCGCCGTGTACCCAGACGACCAGAGGCAGGGGTTTGTCAGTCGGTTTTTCGGGCAGGTACAGGTCCAGCGACTGCGCCGTGTCGCCGTCGGGCACGTAGCGGATGTTGCGCTCCACCCGGACGCCTGGAATCGGCCTGGGCGCCGCGGCCGGCTGACGGGGCGGCTGTGCCTGGGCCAAGGCAGTAAGGCATGTGATCGAGCACAGAATCACGAAGAGAGGTGTCCGAAATCGCAGTGGCATGTGTGACTCCTTTTTTTCCGGCCGTGGCCATTGGCCCGCGGCCGCCACAGTTTGAACCCCACCGATGATACCCGCCCGCTTCGGCCTGCCATAGCCCGATCGCCCCGCGTAAACGCGCGACAGCAGCGGGGAGTACCATGGGGTGTTTGCAGGAACAGGTTGCGTTGCTTCGCGGCGGAAGCGAAGCGGCCCGGCGTGGACGGAAATTGGCGCAACGGAAAGGGATCGACGGGATGAGACACTTTGCACTTGTGATGTTCGCGGCGTTGGCGGCGGCTTTCACGACTGTCGCCGGTGGTGCCCAGGCGCCGGCCAGACCCGCACTGGTGATCAGCGCCTGCGACAAACCGTTCATGTTCGGATTCGGATCGTGGGAAAAGGCGAAGGAAGCTTTTGCGGCCAGGGCCGACGGAATCCACATCGCCGTGAAGAACGCCCAGGGCGGCGCCGGCGTGGCGGGTTTGAACGTGAATCTGGCCGGCTACGGCGACTGGTCGCCGGCGATGACCCTGACCGCGGGTGAGCAGAACAAGGCCACCGGCTTGACACTGCAGCTTGGCGATGCCGACGGCACCACGCACGCGTACAAATTCGATTTGCGCAAGCTCAAGCCCGGGGAGCCACAACAATTGGTGGCCGATTTTGGCGCGTCGGTGGCCGAACCGCAGACGGTGGAGAAGGCAGGCAAGACGCCCGGCCTGGACAATGTCGCGAGCATCCTGGTGATCGGCGACTGGAGCGACAAGCCGATCGACGTGGTGCTCTCCGCAATCGTGCTCGTGCCGCCGACGGATGCGCTGCGAGCGCAACGGGCGCAGCTCAGGGAACTGCGCGACAGGGAAGCCGAGAAGGTCCGCGTACAGGCCGAGGCGAAGGAGAAGGCCCGGAAGAAGCTTCTGGATGCAGGCGCGCCGCATCCGGCCGATGGACCTGAGGTGCGCAGCGTGTGCGCGGTGGCGCCGGACGTCATCGCCATCACGGTGCAGGCCGGGCAGCACGTCAACAATCAGCTCGTGCCCTACATCGCCGCAGCCGGCGACGAGGTCGTGGAGGAAAAGGACAAGCCACGACACGAGGTGGAAGACGGCAAGGTCGTGGACTATTTCCAGAAAGGGCTCTTCCGGAAAGTCGACAACCGGCGCACCAGGGTGGGGCTGCTCTCGCCGGATGGCAAGTGGGTCTTCATCGAAGGCGCGACGAGAGGCCAGTTGCTTGATGAGACCGTGGTCGACGTGCCGGCGGCGTATACGCTGGTGTCGGCCGACGACGCCAACTATGCGCGGCCGCGTTCCCCGGCCAGGGTCTTCCGCAAGGGCAAGCCCGATGGCTTCAGCCGGCCGCTGCCGTTCCTGTACACGATCTCGCTGAGACTGCCGGCGCCGCTCAAGGAAGGCGCGGCGTATACGCTACGTTTCGTGGGCGTGAACACGTCCAGAGAGACCGTTGCCTACATCCACAAGCCCCGGGAGACGCGGAGCATTGCCCTGCACGCAATCCAGACCGGCTATCGCCCGGACGATCCCTACAAGCGTGCCTACGTCTCCTTCTGGATGGGGGTGGACGAGGACGGGAAGAGCGGCAGTTGCACGCCGGATGCCGAGGGCTTCGAGCTCGTGGACGACGCGGGAAAGACCGTGTTTACCGGCAAGGCGGAACTTGCGAAAAAGGATGGCGGGCAGGAGCAGATATGCATCCACGAGACGCTGGACTACACGAAGGCAACGGTACGGCGCCTGGACTTCAGCGCCTTCCGCGCGCCGGGCGAATACCGCGTGTTCGTTCCCGGCGTCGGGGTGAGCGGGCCATTCCGCATCGCCGCCAACGTGTGGGAGAAGCCGTTCAAGGCCGCCATGCAGGGGATTCTGGCGCAGCGGCAGGGCATCGATCTGGGGCCGCCCGCCTGTGCCTACACGCGCAAGCGTCCGTTTCACCCCGATGACGGCGTCGAGTTCTATCAGATGACGTT
>JBIOJL010000575.1:0-2989 GCA_044450885.1 Tepidisphaerales bacterium | reverse complement strand
GCGCGGGGCGCCGGCCACTCCTTGGGCGGCGAGCTGGGCGGGCAGGTAATCCGCCGCAATCTCTTCCAAGGTCAGCCGGCGCGAGGGGTAGTCGAGGTTGACGACCCGGTAGCCCTCCGCCCCGAGCCCGGTGGCGATCCGGTGCATGACGAAGGCGGGCATGGCCACGCCGTGCAACAGCACCACGGTCTCACGCGGATCGGGCGGAGCGGCGGGGGAAGCGACAGCCATGACGGGCAGCATACCGGTCAGAACCCCCAGGGCGAGCCAGCGCAGGTAGGCGCAGAGGGAATAATGCATCGGGGTGGGCGGCGGCGTCCCTGCCGCCGCCTGTCGCCGGGAGGGACCCCGGCGACCACCTTTCCGGGCAGATCAGGCGGAATGAAATATCTTTCGGCCGTAGGGACAGGGCTCAGACCGTGCCGGAGGCGGCCGGTGCCGGAGGAGAGCGGCGCACCGAAACCACCGCGCGCCAGGTGATGGCCCCGACGACGATGGCGCCGCCGGCCAAGGCCACCGGCGAGGGGCGCTCGCCCAGCACCAGCATGACCCAGACGGGATTCAGGATCGGCTCGATCACCGAGATCAGAACGGCCTCGAGGGCCGACACGTGCTTGATCGCGGTGGCGTAAAGTAGGTAGGAAACGCCCAGTTGCACGATGCCGAGGAGGGCCAGCGCGATCCAACCGGCGGGCGGCAGGCCGGGGGCGTGCCGGAGCCAGGGCAGGCCGCAGAGAAAGGCGAGCACATTGCCAAGAATGATGGATTCGAGGGGTGATCCGTCCTTCTGTTTGCGGAGCAGCAGAATCATGGCCGCGAACGACACGCCACTGCCCATGGCCACCAGGTTGCCTGTCAGGCCGCTGAAGCGCAGGCCGTCGTAAAGGAACAGGCCCATGCCCGCAAACACGACGGCGATGGTGAGCCAGTCGGCGCGCGTGGACCGCTCGTGCAGGAACCAGGCGCCGAACAGGGCGACGTAGACCGGGGCGGAATATTGGATCAGAATGGCGTTGGCCGCCGTGGTGAGCTTGGTGGCGGAGACGAACAGCACGGTGGTCAGGGCGTAGGCGAGGGCGGCGCCCAATTGCACCCTGGACCAGGTGAAATGCAGGGTGCGGGCGCGCAACATGACGAGAAAAAGCACCGCGATCAGCCCGCGGCCGCTGGCGACGGCGAGCGGCGGCCACGCAATCGACTTGATGAGCACACCGCCCAGACTCCAGCACAACGCGGCGAGGAGGAGCAGGACGACGGATCGGCGATGGGCGGGATCTCTCACGGAACCGCCACGCATGACGAAAAAGCCGGCCGAGGGGAACCACGAATAAGGCGGCGTGCCTCGGGCCAGCGCCGCTTCCTCAAAGCTTCTGATCCGGAACCATTCAATCCAACCGCAGATAAACACGGATAATCACAGATTGGCAGAGCTGAAATCAACGGCTGACTGGTCTTGGCTGTGTTCACTGATCAGTGCCTCAGGTATTGTCAGGCAATCGTGCCCAAGGCATTGATCCGTGTGCATCTGCCCGCCACGCCCTAGTCACGCTTTTGCGGGACGACGGCGGGTGTCCATCTGTGGTTAACTCCGTCTGAATCGTTCCGGCTGATATGTAGGGCCGGCGCTTGCGCCGCGCCATTCTTGGCTCGCATAGAGGCATGCCGCAAGCGGCAGCCCTACACCCGACTGCATCGTTACGGATATAGGTGTCATTGGACAGTTGGCCGGCGGTGGCAGGACTGTGGACCGAGGGTACTTCGTCGCCTCCTCGCAAAAAAATCCGCGGCCCGAAAATACATAGCGTATCCGGATAAAACCGTGGCGACGAGCCAGGCTGGCCGGATTTTCCTGACGGATCCCTGAGTGAAAAACTTTGCCGGCGAGGAGCCAGGCGAAGCCTTTTATCGAGGTTTTCTCCGGGTCATCTCGGTTTTCTGTGAGGTTTGCTGGTCGTGGAGAGGACGGACGGGTCCAAAGTTTGCTGTTACCACCGGAGCAATCCCTTTCGCTCCGCTGGTAACCCTAACCCCCCTAACCCAGCCGTATCGCCGTCCCCAGGCCGTTGCGCCTGCTCGCGGATTATTCTTACCCACCATGCACTACCTCAGTACAACCTACAACGTGCGCCGGTCCCTCATCCGAGGCCTGGCCACCGGTCTGCTGTTTGCGCAGCTGGCCCTCAATCTGTCGGCTCAGGTCGCTGCCACCCCGGCTGCCACTCCTGATGACCAGAAGGACAAGGAGAAGGTGTTCGTCCTCGATACCTACAAGGTTACCGGCAGTTTCGCCAGCAGCCTCGAGATGGCGGCCAAGGACAAGCAGAACAGCAATGCCCTCGTCGAGGTCATTGCGCCCGAGGATATCGGCAAGCTGCCCGACGTTTCGATTGCCGACGCCCTGACCCGCCTGACTGGCATCACCAGCCAACGCGTGAACGGTCGCGACCAGCAGATCAACATCCGCGGCTTCTCCCCTGATTTCAACGTCGGCACGCTCGATGGGATCGAGCAGGCCACGACCAACGACAACCGCGCCGTTGAGTTTGACCAATATCCGTCCGAACTGCTCGGCGGCGTGACGGTCTACAAGACCAGCCAGGCGTCGCTCGTCGGCGGCTTGGCGGGCACGATCGACCTGCAGACGACCTCGCCTTTGAGCTCCTCCAGCCGGATCATACAAACCCAGGCGTTCTACAACTGGACCAGCCTGGGCCAGCAGACGCCCGGCGTGAAGAAGGCGGGCGAAAGCTACAGCGTGTCGTACATCGACCAGTTCGACGGCGGCAAGGAAGGCATCTTCCTGGGCTACGCCCACACCGAAAACCCCACCGCGGGCCAGCAATACGGGGCCTGGGGCTACAGCGGCGCCAATGACGGCAGCGCCGTCAATACTGCCGTCTACGGGGCCAACACGACGCTGACCTCGCTCGGCGGCATGAAATTCTATGATTACCAGGAACTGCTGAAGCGCGACTCCTTCGTCGCCGTG
>JBIOJL010000574.1:0-2997 GCA_044450885.1 Tepidisphaerales bacterium | reverse complement strand
GAGTGGTGGGACGTGGTTGACGTTGAGCGAGCGCTTCTCGAGAACCGCGAAGCATGGCCACGAACTTCCTCCAGCCTCATTGACACCGCCGAGTATCACGGAAGTGTATCGGGAAAGACGCTTCTGGAATGGGGGATGGACGAATCTCAAATCCCTGATCCTGAACAAGAATACCGAGTGACGGCCTGGTTGATCGATCGGTTTGTCATCAAAACGCAACTTGACCCGACGCCCAGCCAACGACCTCCGTACTATGTCAGCCAATTCGAAAAAATTCCGGGAACGATGTACGGCTACGGCCTACCTGATCTACTGGACGATGTCCAAACAGTGGCCAATGCTTCCTATCGTGCTCTGGTCAACAATATGGGCATGGCATCAGGTCCCCAGGTGGTCATCAATGACAAGGTACTGGCGCCGGGTGAGACCGACGACATGTACCCATGGAAGCGATGGCACGTCAATTTCGATCCTACGATGGCGAACGCGTCTTCGAAACCGATCGAGTTCTTTCAGCCGGATTCTCGCTCGACGGAGATCCAGCAGCTGATTGGGTTTCTGAGTGTGATGGCGGATGACGTCTCCGCGATCCCGCGGTATATGACCGGCGGCCCCCAGGCGGGCGGCGCGGGCCGTACGGCGTCGGGTTTGAGCATGCTCATGTCAAACGCCGCCAAGACTCTCCAGAATGTTGCAGCGAGTATCGACCGGGATGTCTTTGATCCGATGTTGAAACATCTTTACGAAACTGTCATGCTGACAATGCCGGGCGTCTTTCGAGGAGACGAGACAGTTGTCGTGAAGGGCGTGACATACGCCGTGAAGCGCGAGCAGGATCGAACCCGGCAGCTTGAATTCCTTAACATGACCGCCAATCCTACAGACATGAGCATAGTGGGCCTTGAGGGCCGAGCAAAAGTATTAGGTGCAGTTGCCGGCGCGATCGGGCTCGACTGGGACAACATCGTTCCAGACGACGACGCGATGAAGGCATCGCAGGCGGCGCAGCAGCAGGCGCAGGCGCAAGAGGCCCAGATGAAGCAGCTGCAGGCCCAGCAGATGCAGCAGGCGATGGTTTTGGAGCACGAGGAACACGCGAACCTCTACGCCGCACAAGCCGGCCTTGCACCACCGGTGCCGGGCGCTGGCGGGCAGCAGGGGCCAGTCACTCCTCCGCACAACGGGCCGAGTCCGATCGGCGGCCGGAATGTAGGGCAGAAGCCCCATCCGACCAACGGACAGACGACGGCACAGGAGCACGGCACGCAGCAGATGTTTGCGCGCCGACCAGGCATGAATCCAGGAGCTTAAGATGCAGAAGAAGCACACATTTTCCCCGAACCACAAGGTGGTCGACGGCCCGCACAACTTTCACCCGGCAGGTAAGCCCGGTACAGCGACCATGGGCGCACCTCCGAGTCAACTTGGCGGTGGCCCCAGTGCTGCGCAGGGTGGCGGGATGGACGCGAGCGGCGGTCCCTCGGCCAACTTCTGCAATGGCGGCATGAAATATGCCGACGGCGGGTATACCGGCCCTCCGAGTAAGCTCGAGATGGCGGGCGATGCAGTTAAGACGGCTGCGAAGGGGCTCATGGGTAGCCGTGGCGGCTCAGATCCGGTAGTCGATGCACAGCACGAAGCGCAGGCTAGCACTAACAAACGGATCGACGACGCGGTCAAGGAAGCTGGAGGTTAATATGATCAAGAGTCACAAAGGCGCATGCAAACTCGGCCAGGAATACATGGGCGGCGACAATGCCCCCACCTGGGAGGATCGCCTGAAGAATCAGATGGGCTATGCGCAGATGTCTGACTTAGCGAAGAAGGTCCATGGAAAGGGCGACAAAATCGGTGCCCAGATCCAGGAGCAATTACTATCTGACTTGGGCGTGAAGACCACGACCGAGAACTACGTGCCCGAGGAGGTCGAAGATCGCTTCGCCGCCAAGGGCAAGAAAATCGTTTAGTTAGGAGACAGCAATGGCGAAAGTGGAAACTGTAGGAAAGGCCAGCAAGGCGACTTCGCCTCCGGCCCAGGAATCCGACTCCCACAAAGAGAGCGGCTTGGACTCGAAGTTCTACGGAGACTCGAGCGGCAATGCGGATCGCAACACCAACCTGTCCGGCCCCAGCGGCGGCGGATCGGGTGAGAGCCATCCGTTCAGTGCGAGCGGTCCGTTCTTGGGGGATACCAAGGGCAATAAGGATCGTCCGATCGACATTTCTCGTGGAACCGGCGGCGGACATGGCGGCGAACACGTCGCGGGTCGCGGTCGCAAGGATTTCACCGGGAACAAGGGTGGCTTCGGCAAGTGAAGCAATCCAGGGAACTCTGTGAGGCGCTCAGTAAGCTGAAGCCGTATCCAGCGTTCCAACTATTTCTGCAAGCGATCGATCAAGCCGGTATCGACGCCATGCTGGAACTCGTAGACGTGCCCCCTGACCGTGTAGGTCGCTTACAGGGTCGGGCAGCGCTCTCTCGCGAGATTCTGGATGCCGCCAATACTGCTGAGTCGACGCTCGCAAAATACCAGCGCAACGACAACCAACTAACAGGAGAAGACGCTCATGAGCGCTCTACCAGAATCCATTCGAAGGCAAGCGGAGCTTTCTAACCAGCTCTCCGCCAAATTGAAAGCCGGCACTCTGACGTTCGAAGATACGCAGATGACGGCCGCCGGCGTGCAGATGCCGACACAGCCGGTAATGCCGACAGGCTTCCAGCCGCAGGCGCCCGGCCCGGGCGTTCCCGGCCTCGGCACCCCCGGATTCAATCCGCAGCCGGCCGCCACGCCGGAGCAACTGCGCGCCGCCGGACCCGCGACAGCACAATCCACTCCCAACACTCCCGTTACCCAACAGGTTCAGCAGCCAGTGGGTAATGACGAGACGGCGGAGCATCGGTTTAGGGTCCTCCAGGGCAAGTACAATGCCGAGGTACCGCGCCTGCATAAGCAGACACAGGAGCAGGAGCGTAACATCCGCGCCCTCCAGGAT
>JBIOJL010000573.1:0-3010 GCA_044450885.1 Tepidisphaerales bacterium | reverse complement strand
TCAAGGACTTCGAAGGCAAGCTGATGAACGGCCCCAACGACGTCGGGCAGCGGCCCGTTGGTGGCATGTACATGACCGACCCGTACTACAAGCGCCCCTGGTGGGCCAAGTGGAACCGCCCGGAAGGCAAGCAGATTCAGATCGAAGGCGTGTATTTCCTGTCGGCCGATCACAAGACGCTGATTCGCGTGGTCGAGGATCTCAAGCAGCCCAACGGCATCACCGGCACGCCCGATGGCAAGACGCTGTATGTGGCCGACATCGGCGCGGGCAAGACCTATCAGTACGACATCCAGGCCGACGGCAAACTGGCCAACAAGAAGCTCATCTGCGAACTCGGCTCCGACGGCATGACGCTGGACAATGAAGGCAATCTCTATCTCACCGGCAAGGGCGTGACGGTGTTCGACAAGACCGGCAAACAGATCGAGCACATTGACGTCCCCGGCGGCTGGACCGGCAACCTCTGTTTCGGCGGCAAGGACCGCAGCCTCCTCTTCATCGCCACCAGCAAGGCGGTGTGGGGGATGCAGATGAAGACCAAGGGCGTGCATAGCAAGTAGTAAGTAGGGTGTGCTTCAGCACACCACGAGCAGTGCGGACCGCGGACAGAGAGTGTCGCTCGGCGATAGCGGACAGACCCGGTTCGCTGAAGCACACCCTAATGAGCGTGTTCTCGCCTGCTCTCCGCCCCGCACTCCGGACACCGCTCCGGCGTCGCCCGCAGGTCGTAGCCGCAGGACGTGCAGTGGCCCTGACGCCGCAAGTCTTCGATACGCCATCGCCGGGAACGGATGTGCCATTCGAGTGGAAGCAAGGTTGCGGGAAGAAAGACGACGGGAAGCACGAGCCAGAAAGGAATTACAAACCGCACAATATCCATATAGAAGTGGAACGTGCTGACGACTTGGCCTCGCTCGTACTGATGGACGTCAGTCCGCCAGCCAAAATCGTTGTCCGTCCAGTACCAGTGGATTGCCGCCGCAGCCACCGCCACGCACCAGAGCAGTGACAGGGCCGAGAGGATTGTGAAGATGCGGCGCTTCATCTCTTGTCATTGTACATATTGTCTACGAGGACCCAGACCTGCCGACCCGGCTTGTTGTGTACGCCAGTGCCCGCTTGGCCGCAGGGCGGTCACGGCGTAGAATCAGAAACGATATGCCGATGACCAGCACCTACCATGTGACTATCGACGACCGCGGCGTGGAATGGATCGACGACACGAACGTCAAGGTCATCGAGGTCGTGGCCGACGATCTGGCCCACGGCACCAGCCCGGAAGAGATGCACCTCCAGTATCCGCATCTCTCAATCGCGCAGATCTGTGCCGCGCTGGCCTACTACTACGACCACCGGGCGGAACTTGATGCACGGCTCGCCGACGAGATGCGCCAGTTTGACCAACGGCGGGCGGCCGCAGCCGATTCGCCGGGCAAGACCAAACTTCGCCGGCAGGGGCTGATCTGATGGGTCTGCGACCCGGCCGATATCGCGGATCGTGTGGAGTTTCTGCCGCTCAAGTGATTGTCCGCCGTTGGACGCAGGGGACTGAAATCCATGCCCGACCAGACGCCAACACCGCTCGACTACGGAACGGCGCCGCGAAAGCCGTTCTGGCCGCGGAGTTGGATTGTCTGGGCGGGGCTTGTCATTGGATTTGGGGCGACTCTCGTTGACATCATCATTGTCGAGCTGCATTCGCCGCCGATCGGGGCCGCACCGACCGCTTCGACACGATCGCGAACTCCGGGCAATGCCGGTAATCGGCCGGGTTCGATGGCGGCGGACGCGGTGCAGATTCGGAAGGTCATCCACAAGGGCAACGCCTTCACAGTCGCGGAGATCGACCTCACACGGGCGACGTTGAGACTATTCTGGAAGAAGCCCGGAGGGGATCGCTATGGCCGGTTTGGCAACATCAAGGCCGATCTGGAGCGGAGCGGCGAGCGACTGCTCTTCGCCACCAACGCAGGCATCTTCGATCCGAGCTTTACCCCTTGCGGCCTGCATGTCGAGGATGGGCGCGAGTGTGTACCCCTGAACCTGCGCAGCGGATCCGGCAATTTCTTTCTCAAGCCCAATGGCGTGTTCCTTGTCGATGCCCAGGGCGCCAGGGTCATCGACGCGGCGACATACGGCGGCACGCGGGCCGACATTCGGGTCGCGGTGCAGTCGGGGCCGCTGCTGGTGCTGGACGGGAGAATCCACCCGGCTTTCAAACCCGGTTCGAGCAGCACGCGGAAGCGAAGCGGCGTGGGTATCTTGTCTGCCCGGCGGGTCATCTTTGCCATCTCGGATGAGCCGGTCACGTTCCACGCGTTCGCGTCCCTGTTTGTCGAGAGCCTGAACTGCCGCAATACGCTGTACCTTGATGGGGTTATCTCGCAGTTCTACATTCCGTCCGTTGAGCCGGGCGCGGAAAGCGGGGACTACGCGGGTATCATGGCCGTGACGACGAGAGAGTAGGGCTCGTGAAGATCATCGAGTTCCTGAAATCCGAGGGCTGCCGGTTCACGACGCCGTCGGAGTATTTGAAGAGCGTGGAAGGGCAATGACTCACATCCCATGCGCCGTGATGTATTCGGAGACCGCCGTGGATAGCAGGCCCGATCGCGTCCGGCCTTGCTTCTTCGCGGTTCGGTCAAGGCGGGTCAGAATACGTTCGGGCAGCGTGATGTTGATGCGCACGGCCTTGCTCCGGAGATTGGCCGCGTCGATCTGCACCAGTGCGAACGCGGCGGCGTCGGCATGGCGCTTCCGGTGAACTTCGAGCGATTTGGGCGTGGGAATGGCCTGGCCGTCCTCGATCATGCCTTCGAGATGCAACTCAATGGCCTCGCGGACCATTCCGATGGCTTCCTCCAGCGTGTCCCCGGCCGAGATGCAGCCGGGAAGATCCGGCACGGTGACGCCGTAAGCACTATCACGCTCTTTGTGGATGACGATGGGGAATACCATATTCTACCTCAATCCAGCCTGTTTGAGAACGCCCCGAACCGTTCCGAGC
>JBIOJL010000572.1:0-3010 GCA_044450885.1 Tepidisphaerales bacterium | reverse complement strand
CGATACTGCGAACCTTAAATACCGGGCGGGTGCTTCCGGAACTGGAGGTCCCTCGGACAGTCACCTTGTGGCCCACGTGTTTGGCGAACCCTTCTGTAGTAAAACCGTCCGCCTCCAGATCGGCCACCGGGCTTAAATTCCGGTCGTCGACCAGGATGTAGTGACCTTCCTTTTCATCCACGCAACCGGTGAGCGACGATCCGGATGCCGCTGGTTGCTTGCCGGTCCGCGCGTTTTTCCCACTATCGGGTACCTGGGGGGAGGAGAGAGTAGCCGCTGGCGCCAAGCCGGCTAAACCGGTCAGTATGACGAGCAAGGCTGATTGAAGTCTCATAGAATCACTAACGGGAGGCTTTAGAGCAGTTGGCGTGCCAAACGACACAGCAACCAGTGTCGGCCTTGACGACGTATGATTCGGTACGGTTTAGCAAAGAACGAAAGGGGGGCGATCTGCGCCCCGAAACTGATTTACCGCACCCGCTATGTAAAAACGATCAGTGGGATTCCTTACACGATGAGCAATAGTTGCTTGGCGCACGGTTTCCGGAGCAACTCCCCTAGCGAACTTCGGAAGCGGTGTACCGAGTGGCCGGGTTATATCATGTAGAGGTGTTTCGCGCCCTTTGGAATTGCCTCCTCGTACTGTCATGCGCCGGTTCACTGGTGGCGCAGTCCTTCCACGCTCCCGCGGGTATACGGCCCGCCCAGCGCCGCCCAACCGGGGCGATCCTTCCTGGAGGGCGGGTCATCCAGCCTGAAGGGGAACAGTTCCTTACCGGTAATGGCCCTTTTGGGCTAGCAGCCAGTCCGGAGGGGAAAACCATAATTACGGCAAACGGCGGGCCCGAACGCAACTCGCTGACCATCCTGGAGCACGGCAAGAATAACCACTGGGAGGTGCGACACCTTTTGGCGCACGCCCAGGTCGACGACGCCGACTGGCGCAGCGTCTTCATGGGGATCGCTTTCGTCAACGAGCATTCCGCGTGGGTGTCGGAAGGCAACTCGGGAAAGGTCGATCTCTTCGATTGGAACGGCATCGCGCTTGCTGGGCGGCGGCGCGCTATCGACCTCAATCAGAAGGGGTACGACGACAGCTACAGCGGCGATCTGGCGCTGGATCGTGAACGCGGCATGCTCTACGTGGTGGATCAGGCCAACTTCCGCGTCGCCGTGATCGATACGCGTTCGCGCCAGGTGGTGGCGTCGGTGAAAGTCGGGCGCTTGCCGTTCGCCACGACGCTTTCCGCCGACCGGCGCAAACTCTACGTCACCAACCTCGGCATGTTCGAGTACCAGGCCGTGCCGGGCGCCGACGTGGAGCAGGCGGGCGCTACCGGGTTGACCTTTCCGGCGTTCGGATTCCCCAGCGCCGAAGCCCTCGCGGGAGCCGAGCGTGCGACCGCTCGGGGACCGGTACAGGTTCCTGGATTGGGCGACCCCAACGTCCGCGAATCCAACTCCGTCAGCGTGGTGGATGTCTCGACACCCGCCACGCCGAGAGTTGAGACTTTTATCGGCACCGGCCTGCCGTTTGGGCCCACCGTCCACGGGGGCAGCAGCCCTTCGGGAATTCTCGCCGCCGCCGGGCGCGTGTTCGTCTCAAACGCCAACGACGACACTATTACGGTGATCGACGCCAAGGCCGGGGCGGTGGAAGCCGAGATTCCGATTCGCATTCCGGGCCTGGAGCGCTATCGCGGGGTGCTGCCCATCGGCCTCGCCTATTATGAGAAATCCGGATGGCTGCTGGTGGCCGAGGCCGGGATCAACGCCGTGGGCGTGATCGATGTCCACGAGCGGCGCGTGCTCGGACACATTCCAGCCGCCTGGTTCCCCACACGAGTAGTCATCAGCCAGGACACCGTGTACGTTGCCAACGCGCGCGGGTTCGGACAGGGTCCAAATGCGCTCCGCGGGGCGGAGCGGCACGGCTCCGTCTCCATCTTCCCGCTGCCCGCCGCCGGTGAACTGGCGGCCAGGACCAAGTTCGTGATGGATGCCAACGGCTTCCGCCCGAGCCCCCAGGCGGAGCGGGAACTGCCGGCCGGCATCAAGCATGTGGTGCTGATCGTCAAGGAGAATCGCACCTACGACGAAGTCTTCGGCGACATTCCGGGCGCCATGGGGATGCCGGAGATCGCGCGCCTCGGAACCCGAGGCTACGTGGACGGGAAGCAGGGGCGGTTCAGCATACGCGATGTCAACGTCACCCCGAACCACCATGCCATGGCCGCCCAGTGGGCCATCAGCGACAACTTTTACGCCGATAGCGATGTCAGCGTGGACGGGCATCACTGGCTGGTGGGGTCTTACCCGAATGCGTGGACCGAAAGCTCGCTGATGGCGGCATACAGCGATCAGAAGAAGGATTTCCGACTCTCTGCCGCGCCCGGGCGCCTGCTCTTCGCGGGCAGCAATTCTTCGGTGCATCCGGAAGAGCAGTTGGAGAACGGCACCATCTGGCACCACCTGGATCGCCACCACATCACTTTTCGCAATTTCGGCGAGGGCTTCGAGCTGGCCGGGGTAGACGAAGGCAAAGACCTGGAACCCACCGGTGCGCGCATCCTCACCAATGTCCCCATGCCCGATCCGCTGTACCGCAATACGTCGCGCCAGTACCCCGGGTTCAATACCAATATTCCCGACCAGTTTCGTGCCACCCAGTTCATCCGGGAAATGGAAGAGATGGAGCTGCCCCAGTTCGTCTTCATCCACCTGCCCAACGACCACATGGCCGATGCCCGGCCAGACGACGGCTATCCGTACGAAGAAAGCTTCGTGGCGGATAACGACTACGCGCTGGGCCGCATCGTCGAGTATCTTTCGGGCAGGAAGGAATGGAGCGAGACGGTGGTCCTGGTTACGGAAGACGATGCCCAGAGCGGCGTGGACCACATCGACGCGCATCGCACCGTGCTGATGGCGATGGGGCCGTGGATCAAACCGCATTACGTCTCGCACGCCAATACCAGCTTTCCGGGCCTTTTAAAGACCATTTTCCGTT
>JBIOJL010000571.1:0-3033 GCA_044450885.1 Tepidisphaerales bacterium | reverse complement strand
GTTCTGGCCGCGCCCCTCCACGCGATATCTCAAGGAGATCAACGCATGATCGATCCCCATGAATTCGCCCAAAAGCAGCTGGAACTCACGGCGGAGTTCGGGAAATATGTGATCGACCATCCCGAGGTGGACGACGTCCTTCCGCCGGAATCGCACGTCTATTTCCAGATCGCTGGCGAAGAGGAATTCAACCGATACAGTCGGCAACTCGCCGAGAAACAGCTCCGCGACGAAGGTCGGCCATTGGTGTGCGTCAAGGTCAGGGGCCTCGCCCCACGGCAAGGATCCCGCCTCATTGATCCGGTCATCGAGCCTGCCCCCGCCGTGGCCTAGACTCACAGCGCCGCCTTCCAAACTTCAAGGTCCTTCTTGTCGAAGTTCCACAGCTTGCGGCCCGAGACAATCTTCTGGAACGTCGCCGGCGCCGGCACGTTGTAGGAAGTGAGCAGCTCAGCCAGGGCCGCACGATCCTCCGGCAACGGCTCCTCGATGACGGCGTCGTTGCCGAGCGAGGCGATCTTGCCGCCGACATAGACGATCCCCTCGTACATCGAATCGGCAATAGCGTCGCCGGTGTCGCCGCAGACGATAATTCGCCCCTTTTGCATCATGAATCCGGCCATGTAGCCGCAGCTGCCGCCAATGAGAAGGGTGCCGCCTTTCATGGAAACGCCGGCCCGCGCCGCCGCGTCACCTCGGACCACCACGGTCCCGCCGCGGATCGCCGCCGCCACGCCGCTGCCGGCGCTACCGTCGATGACCACGGTGCCGCTCATCATCGACTCGGCGGCGCCCCAACCGGCACTGCCGCGCACCTCGACGCGGGCGCCATCCATCATGCCGGCACAGTAGTAGCCGACGCTTCCCTCGAAGACGACGCGCACCGGTTCCAGCAGAGCGACGCCGAGGTTGTGCCGGGCGTCGGGATTCAGCACACGGACATCGGTTTCGCCGCGGTCAATGGCCGCGCGCAGTTCACGGTTGATGTCGCGCGTGGTCTTGCCGCGGCCGTCGATGGTGGATGGCAAAGGGGAGTCCTCGAATCAGGGCCGCGGGGTCTTCCGGGACTTGGGCTCGTGGAGCAGCCGGCGGGCGAAGAACTTCTTCAACCCCTCCCAGCACTCCTGGGTCACGAAGTAGGTCTGAGTCGCGGCATAGCGCTTGCCATCGGCGGCATCGAAGAGTATCTTCCACCCGAGACCCGGAATATCCTTGTCGTGGTGGTCCTGAGAAAAGCTCACGTAGCGAACGCTGTCGCCGACACGAAACTTGCGGCTGGTCTTCCAGGAGAATGGCTCCCCATGGGGCGACGCATTGAATTCCTGGAGGATCATCAGTTCGTCCCCAGGCTGCGATTCGCCGATGACACTCATCTTTCAACCTCCTGTGGGGAAGTTATCGTCCCCGTGGTGGACTTCTCCATCGGGCCGCACATTGGTGTGCGTACCATCGGCATGTTGCACGTCCCAATGGAAATCTTCTTCTCGCCCACTGGGGTGGGCATGGGGCCGCCACTCATTGCCGTCCGCGTCGAGGTAGCCACCGTCATCACCACGCGCAGGATTCCGGAGCCAGTTTCGGCGCCTCGGTGGGAGGAATGGGTGACGCCCACCGGGCGGAAGCAGCCGCCAGGGATATTTTATCGGCCAGTCACCTCCAATGCTCACTCCGGCACCCCCGCATGGGACGGGATCGTCCAGACGCGCATCGTCCCCGGCGCCGGCTCGCGCGCCACGAAGTCATGGCCGAGCGCCTGGCGCAGGGCGATCTCCTCAGTGGCGATGGCCACGAAATCGTCGGTCTCCGCGACCACCAGCGGCTTGAAGCCGTAGCGATCCTTGACAAAGGTAAGCCGTTCGGCGCTGGCCGCCAGGTAGCAGAAAGAGCCGTCGAAGTCGTCCAGCGACGAACGCAGTGCGTCTTCCAGCGAGAGACCGGCGGCCAAGCGGTCGCGCAGATAGACGCCGATCACTTCCGAATCGTTCTCGGTGAAAAAGCGATAGCCGCGCTCCTCATACCGGCGGCGCAGCTTGTGGTAGTTGGTGATGTGGCCATTGTGGACCGTCGCCAGGTCCGGCACGCCGTGTACCCAGAACGGCTGCGAGTGACTGAGATCGACGCGGCTCTCGGTGGAGAGGCGCGTGTGGCCGATGCCGTGACTACCGGTCAAGCGCGAGATGCCGTAGGTTTGTTCGAGCTGGCGCGGCGAGCCGACCTGCTTGACAATCTGCAAGCGCCGGCCCAGGCTGACGACCTCCGTGCCGGGGACTCGTTCGAGGATCGCATCTTCTAGGGCAGCGAGGTTGCCCGAGCCATCCACCTCCAAACGAAGGTAGGCCCCGACGATTTCGTGCCGCAGCACCACTTCCACGTCACGCAGGGCGTCGAGCACTTGCGTGGCGGCAGCGGTCGACTCCATTTGCTCCGGGAGCTTGATCTGCGCAATGCCCCCACGCGGTGGGCCGAACAGGGCGACGCCGGCCGAGTCCGGGCCGCGGCAGCCCAGCGCTTCGAGCATCGCGAGCAAGGTTCGACCCACTGGGCGCTCCGACCCGCCGCGTTTGTCCAAAAAGCCGATGATGCCACACATGATTCGCTACCCGACTCTCATGGAACCTCGTTGCTGCCGGGATATTACAATACCTGGGCGATCATCGCAAGCAAGGGGTGGCTCATGTCGGACTCGTTTGCCCGCAGCACGCGCGGAGCGCGCGACGCCCGCGATTGGGGCCTGACGCGCCGCGCCTGGTTCAAGGCGTCCGGCTTCGACGACATCGACCTGGCCAAGCCGGTCATCGGCATCGCCCAGACCTGGAGCGAGTTGAACCACTGTCACATCCACTTCCGCGAATTGGCCGAGGCCGTCAAGCGCGGCGTCTGGCAGGCCGGCGGTTGGCCGCTCGAATTTCCGACAATCTCTCTCGGCGAATTCCACATCAGCCCGACCACGATGCTCTATCGCAACCTGATGGCGATGGACACCGAGGAGATGATCCGCGCTCAGCCGCTCGACGGCGTTGTGCTGCTCGCCAG
>JBIOJL010000570.1:0-3038 GCA_044450885.1 Tepidisphaerales bacterium | reverse complement strand
TCGTGCGGGTGATGGACCCGGCGGCCCTGGTGACCTTCAACGGCGTCGTCAGCGGTCCCGGCGGGCTGAGCAAGGATGGACCCGGCGGGCTCTGGCTCAACACCGTCAACACCTACCAGGGCGGAACGGCCATCTACAACGGAGTCGTCACCGCCGCCGCCGACTCGGCCCTCGGTCGCGCCGATGGTCCCGTCAGCCTTCTCGGCGGCGGACTCCGCGTGATCGGCCAGACCTACACGTTGACCAACCGCCCGTTCCTGCTTGGCAATGCCGGCGGGATCATCGACGTCGCCGAAGCCGCCAACACCCTGCAGTTGGCGGGCGCAACCACGGGCGCGGGGCGAGCCTGACCAAATCCGGCCCGGGAACACTGCAAATATCCGGCCCGCTCAGCGGCGTCAGGCAATTGACCGTTGCCAACGGCTCGCTCATCGTTGACGGCCCCCAGGACTATCCGGCCGGCTCGATGCTCACCGTCAACGGCGGATCGGCCACGCTTCGCAGCGACGCCGGCTCGCCTGCGGTGAACAATCTCTCCGTCGCCGTCAACCCCGGTGGGAATCTCCTGCTCGACTCGGAGGAACATCTCCAAGGCTTGACCATCAACAACGGCTCGGTGCTGATTCCGTTCGGGCCGGTGCATGCCATCTTCCTGCACAGTCCGCTCAGCCTGACCGGCCGGCTGGACCTCGGTTACAACGACATCATCGAGTATTTCACGGGCGATCCACACGTCCAGATCGAGCGCTACCGCCAGTGGATTGTCGAAGGGCTGGGAGGCGCCAACGGGCTGATCTTCACCGAACCGTCTGCGTATCCGGCGATGTACACCGTGCTGGACAACCGGCTGGCCCACCTGACGACCTTCGACGGCCGGGTGATCAACGATGGGGTGAACTTCGATCAACTGATCGTGGCCGTGGCGTACGTGGGCGACACCAACCTGAGCGGCAGTGTCACGCAGGAAGACCTGCTGAATGTCGTCGCGAACATGGGCCGCCAGGCCACCTGGTTTGAAGGAGACGTTGACATGGACGGTGTCGTTACGCCGCATGACTACCAGGTGGTTCTGGACCACCTGGGCAACGGGACGGCGGCCGGGGCGGCGCAACTGGCGCTGGTGTCCCCGTCTGCGAAAGTTCTCCCCGAACCCCATGGACTGCTGGCTCTGGCAGCGGTGCTCGCGCTGACCCGGCGGCGGCGCAGAACGTAGGCCAGGGGGGATGAATCCAACCCCTACACGCAATTGCCCTCCCTTGCTCCATGGCCCGCCATCCAATCGTGGCGTCCGGCCATCACGACGTGGTAGAATCCCGCCATGACGACATCTTCCTCCCCTCGCGGCAAAGATGCGTTGGCCATCGCCGGTTCGCTGGCCCTCCCGGGCCTGGGGCACCTGCTCTCGCGCTGCTGGGTTCGTGGGCTGGTGTGGTGCGCGGGCAATATTCTGTTGACTGGCGCCCTCCTGCTCGTGTTCGCCGTGCCCAGGTTCCTGCCGGCGCTGATCGTGCTGGCCCCACTGGCACTCATTGCACAACTGGCTCTCGTTGTCGACTCCTGCATCAGCGCCCGGCGCACCCCCCGGCCGTTGCTGCCGACGCCGGCCACGCGCTACGTCACTGCGCTGGCCATGCTGATTCTCACGTTCCTCCTGAGCCCCGGAACCCTTCTCGCCAACTACATCCGCAGCCATTATGCTCACACCTACCGTGTCGCCAGCGGATCCATGGCCCCGACCCTCCGCGACGGCGAACGTTTCGTCTGTCGTCCCCTCGGCCGCGGCACCATTCGTCGCTGGGACATCGTCGTGTTCAGTCCCGCCAACTGGTCGAAGGGCGCCATGGTCAAGCGTATCGCCGGATTGCCCGGCGAGACCCTGGAAATCAAGGGCGGGCAGGTTTGGATCGACGGCAAGCCCGTGCCCTTGCCCTCCGGCGTGCCGCCAATTGCCGACACCAGCGCCAGCCGGGTCTTCCCCTCCCGCGGCGGCGAAGACCACCCGGTCAAACTCGGGCCCGGCGAGTTCTTCGTCATCGGCGACAACTCGGAGAAGTCGCTCGACTCCCGCAACATAGTATGGGGCTTGCCCGGCAGCACTCCCGGCGCCATCACGACGAAACAGATCGAGGGCATCGTCAGCGCCGTCTACTGGCCGCCTTCCCGGTGGCGACGCTTTGAGTGATGGCTGCCTTGTTCGATTTTCACCACTCCCCACTTCCGCACGCGGGCGACCGTCTGCACCGCTATCGTCACCTTTCACGTAAAGGAGAACCTCATGGGCAAAGTGTCGATCGGCGTCAATCTCGAATTCGTCCGTCACCAGGACAAGAACATGGAATGGGGCGTGGAGAAGGCGGCCGAGCAGGGGTACGAATACGTCGAGCCCATGGTCCACCTCGGCCGCGAGCTGCTCTCCGAGGCCGGCTATTTCCACAGCGTCTCCATGCTGGATGACCCCTATCGCATCAAACGCGCCTGTGAGAAGGCCGGGGTCAAGCTTTCGGGATTGTCGGCCCACACGCCGCTCTGCCGGCCGGAGATCGGCACCGAGTATCTCAAGCAGGCGATCCGTTTCGCGGCCGAGTGCGGCGCGCCGGTCATCAACACCGACGAAGGCCCCAAGCGCAGTTGGAGCACGGTGGAGGAAGACCACGTGCTCATGCGCTACACGCTGATGGAGGCCGCCCTGGTGGCCGAGCCGCGCGGCATTCTCATCGGCATCGAACCGCACCAGCAGTACAGCAAGACCCCCGATGGGCTGGACCGGATCTTCAAGCTGGTCAAGAGCAAGTCCATCGGCATCAACTTCGACACCGGCAACAGCTACCTGGCCGGGTCGGACCCGATCAAGTGGCTGAAGAAGGTTGTGAAGAACTTGGTACACTTGCACGCCAAGGACATCTCGGTCGAGCAAAGCACGGCCGAGCGCGGCAAGGTCACGGGCACGCCGGTGGGCTGCGCCTGTGGTGAGGGCGTGGTGGATTGGCGCAAGGTGGTCGAACTCTGCCGCGAGTGCCCGCGCGACATCGTGTTGTCGG
>JBIOJL010000569.1:0-3045 GCA_044450885.1 Tepidisphaerales bacterium | reverse complement strand
GCCCCGCGGCAGCCCGCGAGCAGGTGCATGACCTGGGCGCAGCCCGCCTCCCCTTCCAGCGCGCGCTCGACCGCCTCGACCTGCCCGCGTATGCGGCGCACGCGGTTCAGAAGCTTGCGTTTCTCGCGGATCGTATGGCTCATGGGGTCACCCTAAGGGATAGGGGGGTATCCTATACGGGTGGCGAAATGTCAAGCCGCGTTGGCGCCGTCGGCCACCGCCCAGCGGTCAGAAGTGGAACATGTCCATCAGGTCGCCGATGGCCGATGCGTTGAGCGGCACATAGGGCTCGCCCATTTTGACGACCGGGTTCGGCAGGTTGTCGCGGCTGCGCTTGCTCACCGGCGACACTGTCCAGTTCTTCTCGATGAATTTCAGGATCGATACGTGGTCAGTGTAGCTGTGGACCACGCGCCCGCCCGTCGAATAGGGCGAAACTATGATGAGCGGGACGCGCGGCCCGTCGCCGAAGAAATCGAGGGGCTGGATATACCCGGAATCCCAGTAGCCGCCGCCCTCGTCGAAGGTCACGATGATCGCCGTTCCGGCCCAGAGATCAGGTTCGGCGCGGACGGCATCGATGAGCTTCCTCGAGAAGGCCTCGAAAATGCCCAGCTTCGAGCTGGCGGGATGACCGTCATTGAGCCCGCTCGGCTTGACGAAGGAGATCGCCGGCAGGGCGCCGTTCTGGATGTCGTTATAGAGATCGGCCAGATCCTTGATGTGCTCGGTGCGCATGGCCGCGTCGGCCATGATCGTCGGCGTGTATTGCAGAAAATTGCAGATGTTGCAGTAGAGGTAGCTGGACGGGTCCTGAAGATAGGCGTTCCAGCCTTCACCGTAATAGCGGAACGACACGCCCTTCTTAATGAGGGCGTCGCCGATGGTGGGCAAGTTCGCCAGCGGCACCGTGAACGCATCGGTCTTGTCCACGGTCCCGTCGCCCAGATAGCCGGGGTTATAGTTGTTGACCAGATAGAAATGCCCGGGCTCGCAATTGGAGTTCGGCCGATAGGGCAGTGCCGCCAGGTAGTCCAGGATGGAACCGACGCCCGGCTCGGCCCGGTCGGCGCAGCCCACATAGGAACCGCCGGAATAGCCGTCCTGGGTAAAATAGTTGTTGGTGCCTGACTGCGGGTCTGGGTTCTCGATCTGGTTCTTCGGCGGCGTGGCGGCGTTTCCATTGCCGTCACTGAACCAGATGGCGTCGCCGCTCCCCAGCATGATGTGATTGGCGCCGGTCCCGCCATTGACGGCCTGATGGTAGTTGTCGCTGAGCGCATAGCCGTCGGCCAGTTCCTTCAGATAAGGCGCGTCGCCGTCATTGACGTTGTAGAAGCCCATGGCCGTCGAGCCCTCGCCCGTCGTCTTGTCGTCGAAGCCGGCGGGTTGCGGCTTGCCGTTGCTGCCGGCGCCGACGCTGACCTCGACCCAGGGGAAAAGGTCGGCGAGGCAGCCGCTGGGGTTGGCGGGCGTAGCGTGATCGAGGCTGCAGTCGAGCTGCTGCCACATCTGGAAGAAGCGATGCACAGGGCTGGCAGCGTAGGCGTCGTAAGGAATGCCGGGGGTAAGCTGGAAGGGACCGTTGGGCAGCGCCGCCGCGCCCAGCAGCCGGCTGTCGAGGGAGCGCTTGGGGAGACCCGTCGCCCCGGTCAGCAGCAGGCGGAGATCGGCGCCCGGCAGTCCCGGATCCATCGAGGCAGCATGGCCGATCGTAAGGAAAGGCGCTTCGCTCCCATCGCTGGCGGCGGCCGGCGCCGACCCGGTCATGGCCGGAGGCAATTTGTCATAGGGTTGCTTGTGGGTGGGCGCCGATTCGTACTTGCCTTCGACAACTGCCTGATACTGCGCAGCCTTGGCGAAGTTGGGGCCGGGCGATCCATCGGCCCCGATGATGCCCTCGGAGAGCAGATTGAACACCGTCTGTCCGGGTCGCGGCTGGTAGGCACCGAAGACGTGGTCGAAGCTGCGGTTCTCGCCGATGATGACGATGACATGCTTGATCGGCGTCGTCGTCGCCGCATCGTTGGCCTGGAGCGAAACCGTCTGGGCGGCGGCGTTGTCCAGGGCGGCCGGAACCGCGGCAAGCAAAATTGCCCCGATCGCCTGGGCTCGTAGCATGGCAAGGCGCATGATTCGTCTCCCCTGCTAGCTGGCCGCTCCTGGCCCGGAGTATGGCGGCGAAGCGTTGCAGGCGCTTGACGGATCGTCGGTCGGATATGTTGTTGGTCAGCCCGCGCTTGTCGCCGTTCGCCGCCGTCTTTTCGGAGCTTGCTTGCGCCTTCTCGACTGAGCGGCGTAGAGGCTCCTGACCTCCTTGAGCCTCGCCGAATAGCCCAGCTCGTTGGGCGTGTAGACGACTTGCTTCCTTCAGGCGATGTCTATGGTGACGCTGTCGTCCGGCGTTTTTGCCTGGATGCTGTCGCTCGCCGGGTGATATTCGATCCTAAGCTGCTTCAGATCGACGATCACCCTCAGATAGCCGTAGTCGACATCGTCATAGTTTTCGAACGTCACCGGATCGTCGGCGGCACCTTGCGCCTTCAAGGTCTGCGGCGTGCGCAGCGGCACGCCGCCAGGCGCCTGCAGCTTCTGCACGTTGTGCCCGCCGTTGCCGCAGATGATGTAGGGGATGTCGGTTCCGTCCGGCCGATGCCGCGTGAAGCGCTGATAGGAATGCGCGTGGCCCGCTAGCACCGCGTGCGGCCACACGCCGATGTCCTGGCAGATCTTGTCCATCTGACGGCGCATGTCGAGGCTGGAGGAATGTTGGCCGCCGATCGCATAGGGCGGATGATGATGGGCGAAGAGCAGCGCCCCAGCATATTTCTCGCTTTTGACGCGCTTGAGGGCCGCCGTCAGGAAATCGAGCTGGGAATTCCCGATTGTGCTGTTGGCGATGACGCCGGGATCCTCCAACGTGTTGCTGTAGAACACGAGGATCCGCGCGAACGGCGCGTCGAAGGTGAAGAACACGCCCGGCTGGATCTGCGCGGTGCGCGAAAGCCCGCCCGCTTCCGGCGTCACGGTATAGCCGGCCGCCGG
>JBIOJL010000568.1:0-3056 GCA_044450885.1 Tepidisphaerales bacterium | reverse complement strand
GGCTGATGCCGGCCCGGCCAAACTCCCCCTGCAGTGCGTTGTTAAAGACCAGTGTGGGCTCCTTCATATTGTCGAGCACGTGCCGGATCGCCGCGCGCGCATCTTCGGGAACGGTGAAAACATAGACCTTGGCGGCCGGCCGCAGGAGAAGGCGATCGAGAAACTGATTGGCGTCGAGGACATGGCGGTTGAGCGGTTCGAGCGGGTCATTTCTCTGCTCGAAAGCGGCGCGGTCGGCCGGGTCGGTGGGCGGCGTCGCACAGGAAGCGAGAGCGGCGATCAACCACAGAACGGTTCCGCGGGCGAGCGATTTCGCCCAGCGATAGTCACAGATTGCGCTAATCAAGCTTTGTACCTCGCCAATAGGAGCGGTCCGGATATCGCGCTCAAATCAGGCGGCTTGATGGCAATGGTCAGTCAGTCGAGGTAGACGGCGGCTGCCCGGCGCTCCCCACCTGCTGAAACGTCAATGTCCGATTTGGGTCGAGAGCGGTCGATGGCGAAAGGAATTTTGCGGGCGGAAACGGCCTTCATCTCCTCGGCGGCATCCCCGACCGCGCGGTCCTGGCAAGGCGCGAACTGTGCTAGATAAGGGTGGTCGATAAGCGGTCGCGGGCGAAAATAGCGACGGGAGCAGCAGGGAGGCGGAGCATGAGGAATGGGTTTCGCATCTTTGGTTCCGATACCCATGTTCTGCCCGCGGCGGAGGTGTTGGAGCGGTATGTCGATCCCGGCTTCCGGCCGCGGCTTGCCAAGTTGGCGCCCTACCGGGTGCCGATCAGACGTGGCGAGGACGGCGCCGCGGACCTTCACTACTACCGGGTCGCCACCAAATTCTATCGACGCATTCTGGGCGAAGCGGCGCCGCGCGAAACCCATAGCGGCCGCGAGTCCAACTGGCGCGGCAGCAAGCTCCCGCGTCTGGGGGTGCAGGACGACCTGGCCGCGAACCGGATCATGGACATGGATGACGAGGGCGCCGACGTCCATTTCCTGATCCCCAGCTCGTGGGTGAGCGTCGTCGGCCTCGACGACCCCGCGCTCGAAGTCGGTATGATCCGCGCCTACCACCGGCACATGGCCGATTTCTGCGGTCAGGCCCCGACCCGGCTGAAGGGTCTGATCATGGCCCCGGGACGCGCCGTCGACGAGGCCGTGCGAGAAATTCGGGAGTGGGGCAACTCCTCCTGGGCAGTCGCGGTCAAGCCGTCGCTGGGCCAGGATATCCCGGCCGACCACCCGGACCTCGAGCCGATCTGGCGGGCCGCCGAGGATCATGGCCTGCCGATCGTGCACCATAGCTCGACCTGGAATCCCCCGTACTACCCGGGATACGAGGACGTCTGGGACAACATCTTTCTGGGCCGCATGGCGTCTCACCCGTGGGGCGCGATGCGCTTTGTCGCCTCGTTTATCGGCGGCGGGATCATGGACCGGCATCCCGACCTGCGCGTCGGCATCCTCGAATGCGGGTTCGGCTGGCTGCCGTTCTGGGGAAGGCGGATGAACGAGCAGTACGACTATGTCGGCAGCACCGCCAAGCTGAAGCACCACCCCGAGGATTATCTGAAGAGCGGGCGGTTCTTCTGCTCGATCGAACGCCACGAGGGCGAGGACATGTTCAACATGGTCACGCGAGACGCAAACTCTTTTGGGACAACGCCGCGCGCCTCTTCAAGCAAACCTAGGGTTTTGCTCGCGTCCTGTCTGAACTTAGCGGTCCAGCCAGACCGTCGCCAAGTCCTGGTTGAGGTAGTGACTCTGTCTTGAAAGATTAGATGAAGATTGCCGGTCGGGCCAGATGGGCGGTGAAGTGTGCCCCATCTCTGCCGCACCTAACGCGGATTTCTGGGGCCGCCGGGCTCGTCCGCCCGCGGGCCGTGCATAAGGGGTCCCGCCTTACGGCGCTACGGTTCCTCGCGGATTTGGGATAGCGTGATGCTGCCAACAGGAGGAGAGACGCCATGAAGGTGGTCACGCTGAAAAACATACCGGATTTGCCGGTGGAAGGCGCCGACCGGATCGAAGGGTGGACCGGGCCGGTGTCGCGGTCGCGGCAGACAATCATCGAGCCCGGGGATTCCCCCAATTACAATTGCAGCGTGGTGAACTTCAGCCAGGGCTGCACAACGGGCTGGCACAGCCATAGCTGCGACCAAATCCTGGTGGTGACCTCAGGCTCCGGCATGGTGGCGACCGAGGGCGGCAAGCCGCAGGAGATCAATGTCGGCGATGTCGTCCACATCAAGGCGGGCGAGCGTCATTGGCACGGCGCCAAGGCCAACACCACGATGGGCCACATCACCATCACCGCGGTCGGCGGCCAGGCCAAGTGGGGATAGGCGGCGGAAACCGAACCTCGCTCTGATCCACACCGGCGAAGGCCGGTGCCCATACTTCGGTTGCATGACCAGCGGAGGGATGGGTCCGGGCCTACGCCGGGATGGTGCTAGGTAGCGAGCGTCGGAGGGAATAACGCGCTCTTTCGCCTGGTGAGTGACGTGCTAGGCTTTGGGTCGCAGGAGACGCCGATGGACACGAACACGATCTTCGATGATGCGCGCTTGCCGGCCGATGTCGAGGCGCAGCCGGTGGTGCAGGCGGCGGCGGCGCTGAAACCGCAGCTGCGCCAGTATCACGAGCAGCTCGAGCGCGAGCAGCGCTTTCCGAAAGCCTTGGTCGAGCAAATGAAGGCGGCGGGCTTCTACCGGATGACGATCCCGCGCTCGCTGGGCGGACTTCAGGCCGATCCGCTCACCTATCTGCGCGTCGTCGAGCTGATGGCCGAGGGCTGCGGATCGGTCGGCTGGAACCTCGCCAATAACGGCATCGTCCAGCTCATCTCTCTCGGGCTGCCGGACGAGGGGGTCCACGAGCTCTACGCGGGTGGGGCCAGCACCCCCGGCGCCGGCACCGCGGTGCAGGGCGGCGGGCAGGGCACGGCAGTCGAGGGCGGCTACCGGGTCAGCGGGCGCTGGAGTTTCGGCAGCGGCTCGCCGGAAGCGTCGTGGATGCTGGGCAGCTTCCAGATCCTCGACGACGGCAAGCCGCGCCTC
>JBIOJL010000567.1:0-3076 GCA_044450885.1 Tepidisphaerales bacterium | reverse complement strand
TTGATCCCGGGCACGAACCAGGCGGTGTCCTTGTCCCTCGGATGCGCGACCACCGGGAAGCCGAACACCGAGGGCTGCACGCCGGTAATCTCGGTAAACTTCCGCCCCTCGTCGGAGGAAACGAAAATACCGTTGTGATGCTGCACCCACATCCGCTCCGGCGTGCCCCGGCATTGCGCCAGACAATGCACATCCTGGGCGATCGGGTCATGGGTGAGTTCAGGCGGCACGTGGTCGGCTCGCATGCCCTCGCCGCGTTGCGCCCAGGAGGCGCCGGCGTCAGGGGTGAACCAGATGCCACCGGTGGATACGGCAATGGTTATGCGTTGTGAATCCCGCGGGTCGACGAGGATGGAATGGATGCCAGGCCCGTCGAAGCCAGCCCCATTCCATTGCCGGCGTTTCGGATGGTCCCACAGCGAGCGAAGCATCGTCCAACTCGCCCCGTGATCGGTGGAGCGGAATAGTCCGCCCGGCATCGTGCCGCACCAGAGAACGCCCGGCTCATCCGGCCCACCCGGCTGCAAAGCCCAGATGCGCGCCGTGCTCCAGACAAGCGGGTTGCCCCACATGTCGTTGTCCTCCAGGCCTTCGGGTTTGGGCGGATAGGTCGGCGCAGAGATCTCCTCCCACCCGGTCGCCGTCGAACGATGCAGCTTGACGCCGAAGTGGCCATGATCGAGCGCCGCATAAGTGCGCCCGTCGCGCCGGTCGGTCAGCGTGAGCGTAACGTTGTCGCCGAGGAAATCGACCTGATCGATGGTCCACTGGCCGCGGCTTCGGCCAATGCGGAACAGGCCTTTGCGGGTGGCGACGAAGAGTGTGTCGCTCATGGTCAACCTCCTGACAGAGCCTGGAAGACGTAGATGCTGCTGGACTCGGTGACCGGATCCGACAGGCGCACACGATCGCGGATCATCTCACCATCGATGAAAATGTTCATGTGTTTGCGTAAGGCTGCCTGGTCGTCGAGCACATAGCTCCGGGCGCGCGGATTGCCGGCGAACAGGTTGTCCAGCACTTCACGGACACTGTGGCCCGCGGCGTCGGTGTCCCGGCAGGTCACGTGGCGCTGGATGTTCTGGGTGAAGGCGATTTTGGCCAATGGTTCGACTCTCCCATTGCTGTTCTGGGGCGGAGAGGTTTGCGCCTGCCCCGTACTCAAGGCACGGATCAGCCGCAAGTGCAGCATGTTAACGCGGTGAGTTCAAGCTTGGCCACATACTCGCCACAGACATCGCGAGCCCGCAATAATCTGCCAGTCCGGGCTTGACCGGGACGCTTGTTCCGGCACGCTGCTGCGTGAGATCACTGTGCGCCTCCAACAGGAGACCGGAATGGCCGACCAGCATCGCATGCCCACGCACCATCCGCGCATCTTCGGCACGCAGCACATGGTGGCGTCGGCCAACTACCTTGCCGCGCAAACCGGCTTCGAAATCCTCGAAGCCGGTGGCAATGCGATCGACGCCGGCGTGGCGGCCGGCATCGCTCTCGGCGTGCTGCAATGCGAATACGTGCATTTCGGCGGCGTGGCGCCAATCATGATCCAACTTGCAGAAACCGGAGCAACAGTTTCGATCAGCGGCCTGGGGCCATGGCCAAAACTGGCCTCTGCCGCATGGTTCCGCGAACATCAAGGCGGCCGCATCCTGTCCAACATCAAGCGTAGCGTGATCCCAGCCGCGCCCGATGCCTGGATCACCGCGCTGGAACGTTACGGGACGATGACTTTCTCCCAGGTGGCTGCGGCGGCAATTCGTTTCGGCCGAGAAGGTTTCGGCGTGCAATCGATCTCCGCCGAGATCATTGCCGACAGCGTTGCATCAATCAGTCAGTGGCCGCAGAACGCAGCGATTTACCTGCCCAACGGCAAGCCCCCGATCGCCGGCCAGCGGTTCTTTCAGACCGATCTGGCGAACTCGATCCAGTACATGGTGGACCAGGAGAAGGCCGCCAAAGGCGATCGCCGCGCCGGCCTGAACGCCGCGCGCGACGCCTTCTACCGTGGCGACATCGCGCAGAAAATCGTTGCGTATCATATAGCAAATGACGGCTGGATCCGCGCAGACGACCTCGCGGAATTCCATGTCGACGTCGAAACGCCGCTCGCCGTGCGGTTCGGCGACATCACGGTACATGGTTGCCGGCCGTGGTGCCAGGGGCCCGTCCTGCTGCAAACCCTGCGCATTCTCGACGGCATCGACCTCGCTGTACTGGGCCACAACACGCCGGCCTACATCCACACGTTGATCGAGGCCCTGAAACTCGCATTCGCCGACCGCCACGCGTATTACGGCGATCCAAAGTTCGTCGACGTGCCGATGGATGCACTGTTGAGCGACGCCTACAACGCCGGCAGGCGGGCGCGCATCGATCCGGCCCGCGCGTGGCCGGAAATGCCGCCGGCTGGAACGCCGGCCGAACTCGGTCTGGCACCGCGTCAGATGCCCTCGGCAAAGGCTGACAAAGTCTATGCCGAACCCGAGCCCGATACATCGTTCGTGTGTGTTATCGATCGCCACGGCAATGCGTTCGCCGCCACACCCAGTGACGGCGCGCTGAACACGCCGGTCATTCCGGGTACGGGCATTGCGCCGTCGTCGCGCGGCATGCAGTCCTGGACCGATCCGGCGCATCCGGCCTGCCTCGCACCGGGCAAGCGGCCGCGGCTGACCCCCGGTCCGGCGATCGCCCGCCGGGAGGGCAAGTGGACGATGCCGTTCGGCACGCCGGGCAACGACGTGCAGCCGCAGGCGATGCTGCAGGTGTTCCTCAACATGGCGGTGTTCAACATGACGCCGCAGCAGGCGATCGAGCAGCCGCGTTTTGCCTCGTCCAGTTTCCCGGGGTCATCCGATCCGCACACCTACTCGCCGCGCCGCATCAGTATGGAGCGTCGTTTCACCGACGAAACCGCCGAAGCCCTCGGCCGGATGGGCCACGACGTAAACTGGTGGCGCGAGTGGGAGTGGAAAGCCGGCTGCGTCTGCGCCGTGGTGAAGAACGAAGAGACCGGGATGCTCGAAGGCGGCGCCGATGTGCGCCGGCCCGGCGGAGTACGCGGCTGGTAAGC
>JBIOJL010000566.1:0-3077 GCA_044450885.1 Tepidisphaerales bacterium | reverse complement strand
GTCCTTGGCCAGCGCCGCCACGATCCCCGGCATCTTCCAGTTGATGGCCGCGCTGGAATACAGCCCGTGTATCAACACCACCGCATCCCCCTTGCCCTCAACCAGGTAGTGAATCTTCACCCCCTTGACCTCGAAAACTCCCCCGCCTGCTTCTCCCGCCTTCGCCCCGGGTCCCGGCACGCAGGCAATCATCGCGGCCACCAGAGTCAGCACAACCTTGCACATCGCGCAAACCTCCTACCCCAACGAACGACATTCGGGCAGGATTATTCGCCGCCGATCTCGCCCTGCATTGGTAGGGACGGCTCGCCGAGCCGTCCGTCTTTCACGCCACGAACGGCGGTTTCGGCGGGGCGTGCCCACAGATTCGGGAGGGCCGTGCTTCTGCACGGCCGGGACGGTCGCGCCGCGAAACGGCCGCAGAGGACTGCGGCCCTCCCGGGAAAATGGTCACGCCCGTTTCGGCCAACCCGCCTTACCGTGGCACCCGCCGAATCGAGGCAGTTGTTCCTGCTCGAATCCCTACTGCACCACCGGCACCGCCACCGCCTTACCGTCCTTCTGCCGCGCCAACTCGTCGGCGCTGTAGGTTCCGTAGAAAGGCGCGTTGCCGTCCATCCAGATGTACAGGCGGTCGCGGTCTTCCCTTGAGAGCTTGAGCTTCGGGGCATGGGTGGCGTCGGCCAGGATCTTCGTCAGGCGGCTTTCATCGGTTCCCATCCGGCCGGGGAATGTCACCGGGCCGGTGATGCTGGCGCCGCCCCACTCGTACCAGCGGAGATACGGCTTGAGGCTGTTGTAGGAACGAGTGAAGTTGCGGCCGGGTTCGCCGGTGAGAACCAGCGGGCTCTTGCCGTCGCCCTGGGTGCCGTCGTGACAACTGATGCAGTGTTTGTTGAGCACGGGCTGGATGAGGCGCGGATAGCCGAAGGGCCGGGTGCCATCGGGACCGGGCTCGATCGTTGAGGGCGGCCGGGACAGGGCGATCGGCTTCTGCGTGCCCGCGGCCGCGCCCATGGGCTCGTGGCAGCCGACGCAGCCGCGGCGCTCGCCGGGCTGGAGGTAGGTGATGCTGCGCATGCTCTGCACCGCCTTGCCATCGGCATCGACGGCCTGGAAATAGAGCGGCTTGCGGGCGGGAGCAAGGAAGTGCGCCGAGCCATCGGCTTCGACGGGCACGGTGCCGAGAAGGACGCGGGCGCTCTCGGCGTTGGCGTGGCCGATCTTTGGATCGTTGGCCGCAGGCGTGGTCTTGGGAAGCACCTGGAATATCCGTAGCGAACGGATGGGCCGATCCGGCGGAAATGGCAGATGGCTGCGCGTGACATCGCTGAGCATGAACACTCCCTGCTCGCCCAGCGAGGGATCGAGGGCGCTGGCGATGACCGGCGGCGCGGGCTGGCTGGCCAGAGGAATCGGGTACATGCTGCCGATCTCGGGATCGTTGTAGAGCAGTTCGAGGTTGCCGAAGCGGTCGAAGTAGTAGATGCCGGTTGCGTCCCGTTTAACGCCGCCACTGCTGCCGGGAAGCTTGCCGTAGCCAAAGGCGACGAGGAAATAGTTCTCGGACAGCGGCGCCGGGCTGACGAAGTAGCTGCTGGGCCAGCCGCCGTCTTTACCGTCACCCTCGGGGAAACAGACCTCGGGTGTAAGCACTTCGAGCGAGTCGAAGCGGTCGGTGCCGTTCTTGAGATCGAGCCGGGCGCGGGCCGGGTCGAGGATGACCAGGCTGCCGCCGACGTCGGCGTGGTGGGCGCCGGCGACAAAGAGAATGCGCTCGGAGCCGGGAATGGCGGTCGGCTGGTAGCAGGCGCTGATGCGCGAGGTGTAGTTGCCGAACAGGGAAACAGGGTTGCTGCCGTCGGGGTTCACGGTCCACAGTCCGTGGTAATTGGCGGCCGAGCGATCGACGTAGTCCCAGCGGGTGTAGATGATGCGGCCATCGTTCAGAACACTCGGATGCCACTCGTTGGTCTCGTGGAACGAGATCGCCCGAATGTTCTTGCCATCGGCATCCATGCGATGGAGCGTGTAGACCGCGATCGGCTCCCATGGATTGTTGCAGCGGGTGTAGCCGCCGCGGCGCGTGGAGAGAAAGACGATGCCGCCATCGGGGAGCGGACAGGGGTCGGTGTCGTCGAATTTGTCGCGGGTGAGCTGGCGGAGCTCGCCAGTCTGCACGTCGAGCGCGTAGATGTGATAGTAGCGCTGGTCCTCGGAACCGAAAACGGGTTTCTTCTCCGTGCGCTCGGCGAATGAGAAGTAAGCCGTGCGGGCATCATACGACAGTGCCAGGGAAGCATAGGCCCCGGCCGGAAGACGGGAACCGATGAGGTCGCGGGTCTTGAGCGATCGGCCGGGCTCTTCGAGGACAAAGACGCCGCCGCCCCAGGTGTCGCTGAACTGGTTGAAGTAGGCGATGTACTCGTGGAGCATCTGGCAGCCGAAACGGTTGCGTTTCATGAAGGCAATCGGTTGCGAAGCCAGCAGCGGGTTCTTCAGGGCCGCTTGCCGCGTGAGCGACCGGATGCCGCGGTAGAGCAAAAGCCGGGCGGGGTCGTCCAGCGACTCGATGCGCGCTGCTTCGTCGCGCAACTGCGCCAGTCGTACACGCTCCGTCGAAAGGTCCGGGGCGTCGGCGGCGCGGCCGAGATCATCGAGCAATTGGCCGGCGCGTTTGATGGCTTCGCGAACACTCTGCGGGGAACCGGCGGCCCGGCCCAGACGAGCCTCCTGAGCCGCCCAGTCGGCCTCGACCATCGTTTGCAGGTCGGCGGTAACGGTATCCGGAGCGGCCAGCGTCTGAAACACAAGACCAACAAGACCGACAACCAGCAGGCACACCCACCGAATATTGTTCATGGCCATGCCGTCCTTTCGCATGCAGTCTCCGAAATCACGCCCCGTCTGACCTATGTTATAGCGACCAGCGATTAACTCAATCGCCACCGGCTCAGCTACCACATGGCAGGGTCCATGACACTCTCGGCGGGTGTGGCTTCGGCCCCAAAGGGGCCGGATAGTCCAGCCCAGGGTTTGCGTACTCGCATACCCCGGGGTGTTGGACGACCCGCGAG
>JBIOJL010000565.1:0-3081 GCA_044450885.1 Tepidisphaerales bacterium | reverse complement strand
GGAGCGCCTCGACGCCATCATCGACCGCACCCGCAACGGCGGTGCCGAGATCGTCTCGCTGCTCAAGAGCGGCAGCGCCTATTACGCCCCCGCCGCCGCCACCGTACAGATGGCCGAGTCCATCATCCGCGACAAGAAGCGCATCCTGCCCTGTGCCGCGTACTGCGACAAGGAATACGGCGTCGGCGGCTACTTCGTCGGCGTCCCGTGCATTCTCGGGACGAAGGGCGTCGAACGAGTCATCGAAGTCGAACTCGATGAAAACGAGAAGAAGATGTTCCAGACCTCGGTGGACCACGTCAAGGAACTGGTGAAGATCGTCAAGGTCTGATTGCCGTACGTGTGCGATCACCGAGGTTCGTCGGGGTTCAGCCTGCAACGCCCACGGAACTCGTTCCGTGGGTCTCCTCTCACCTTGGTCCGGTTGGAGTCCCGGACGTGGCAGCAGGGTCCATGACACAGCCGACGGAGGTTCGTGGATCGTCATGCAGAGCGAAGCGAAGCATCTCTGCGCTCGAATGTGGAAAGCACTGGACGCATGCTTCTGGCGTGGACACGGAGATTCCTCGCTGCTGCTCGGAATGACGGCCTTTGTCATGCAGAGCGAAGCGAAGCATCTCCGCGATCGAATGTGGAAAGCACTGGACGCACGCTTCTGGCGTGGGCACACGGAGATTCCTCGCGTTGCTCAGAATGACGTTTGGGGGCGGATTGCCACCCCGCCGATTCGGACATGCATCCGTGGCAGCACACTGGCGATGACAGCCTGGCGGTGACAGCCACTCGCCACCACGGCCCTTTCCCACTAGACTATTCCGTTCCATGCGACCCACCCTCTTGGCCATCGTTCTCCTGCCCGCTCTGACCGGCTGTACCGGCGGTCCCAGCCTGTTGCACCCGGACAACCAGCCGGTTATCGACCGCAAGATCATCGAGTACCCCGCGAATTCCGAGCTTCGCCGGGTGGTCGACGGGCTGACGGCCCCCACCGCATTCACCTTCGACGACGAAGGCAACCTCGTCGTCGCCGAGGGCGGCGTGGGCGGCCACGACGTCCGCATCTTCGGCTTCAAGCCCGATGGCTCGCAGTTCGACATCTACCTTCGCGGCACGCGGCTGCCCATCCCCAACATCCCCCTGCCCGTTTCCATTCCCGGCACCGACAAATTCACGCTCTACGGTCCCGTCGGCGGCGTGGCCTTTGCCCACGGCAAGCTCTACGTCAGCCACCGCGACGAATCCGGCAAGGGCGTCATCACCGCCATGGGCTACGATGGTTCCCACAAGACGATCGTCGCCGATCTGCCCGCGCAGGGCGACTACGGCGTCACCGACCTCGCCTTCGCGCCCAACGGCCGGCTCTATTTCGGTGTCGGGGCGGCCACGAATTCCGGCGTGGTCGGCATGGACAACGTTTCCTGGCTTGCCGAGCATCGCGAGGTCTGCGACAAGCCCGCCGTCGACACCTATCTGCTCGGCCGCCGCTTCGACACCGAGAATCCCTTCTCCGGCATCTTCGGCGGCGCCGACGTGGTGGTCACCGGCCCGTTCCAGCCCTTCGGCCGCAGCATCGACACCCGCATTCCCAAAGCCCCCACCGGCAAACCCACCGCCGCCATCTACAGTGTCGATCCGGCCGGCGGCGATATGCGCGTCGAGGCCCACGGCATCCGCTACCCGGTCGGCCTGGGGTTCTCGGAACAGGGTCTGCTGTATTTCACCAACCAAGGCATGAAGCTCCGCGGCACCCGTCCGGTCAAGGATGATCCCGACGCCATGCTGCGCCTCGTCGTCGGCCAGTGGTACGGCTGGCCTGACTATGCGACCAACCTGATGCCCATCCGTGACCCGCGCTTCCAGCCGCCGGTCGAGATGCTGGTGCGCACGGGCTATCGCGATCTGGCCTCCCTGGTGGACCACGAAGCCTCCGGCCTCACGCCGCCCAACCCCAACAGCAGCCTGCTGACGGTCGAGTTCCGTCCGCTGGCCGGTGCATCGAAGTTCGCCTTCGCGCCGCCGTCCGGCCCGTTCAGCCGCCTGCGCCAGGCCGGCAACGTCGCCATCGTCGCCCTCTGGGGCGAGCGTGCCCCCTTCGACACCTCCGGCATGAAGCTGACCGGCCCCACCGGCTTCAAGGTCGTGCTGGTCAACATCGACGATCGCGAGGTCAGCGAGTTCATCCGCAACACCGAGCCCGGCCCCGGCAGCCTCCGCGGCAATTCACTGGAGCTCGAGCGTCCCATCGACGTGAAATTCGGCCCGGACGGCGCCCTCTACATCCTCGACTTCGGCAGGATCAAGGTTGAAAAGGGGTACGTACACCTCCCCGGCGGAACCGGGAAGATATTCAAGCTCACGGCCGCGCCGGAGAAATAGGCCCCGTGCAGGGGTAGCGGGGTTCCAATCTGCCCGGAAGATTGAACGCGATGGCACGAAGCGCGGTCTGGAATCGGCGGGCGATTCGCGCAATCGCCCGGAGCACCAGAAACATTTCTGCGGTCTGTGGTTCCTCGGCACGGGAAGGAAGCGCAGGGCTCCCGTGCGGGCAGGCAGTGAGAATAGGTCCGCGTCCCATTAGAATTGCCCCGCGTCCCATTAGAACTGCCCAAGGACACCGTCAGGCCGGTTACGCCAATCAGGATCATGAATCAATTCATGGCAAGCCTACCTCCGAGAATCGGGACATTCTCAACTTTGTCGGCCGCGACCTTGGTTGGTCCCTCGAATTGTCGGCCAAATCTCGCAAAGAGTCCGAGGGACAACCGTGCCGCATTCGGGACAACGATCCGGAGTGGCGCGGAGATCATAGCCGCATTGCTGGCAATGTCCGAGCGAAGGGCGATGGCGCAGCCTACCAACCAGCCAGACTGCCGGAAGGATGGAGAAACACAGCGTTAACCAAGAACACGGCACGCAGAGGCAACCACTTACGACCCGAAATCGGTCGCCTTCCCTGGTATCATCGTAAGTGAAACTCCATCCAAGGCATTCTCGTAAATTGTTCGCGCCCGGTGCCAATCTGACACCATAGTCCCAACTCGTGCCGACTACGTCAGCGGACCGCACGCGCCACCGTAGTCC